>CAZPBB010000130.1:0-1509 GCA_964584745.1 uncultured Bacteroidaceae bacterium | reverse complement strand
CCGAACTGGATGCCGTTATCGTGGCTTCCTCCATCGCCCGTCAGCTCGAAGGCCGTGTATCGTACCGCAAGGCTATCAAAACCGCCATTTCGTCGGCCATGCGTATGGGGGCAGAAGGTGTGAAGGTGCAGATCTCCGGTCGTTTGGGCGGTGCCGAAATGGCGCGCACCGAACACTTCAAGGAAGGTCGCACCCCGTTGCACACGCTTAGAGCCGACATCGACTATGCACTCGCCGAAGCGCATACCACCTACGGTCGTTTGGGTATCAAAGTCTGGATTTGCCGCGGTATCATCTACGGCAAATGCGATTTGACCATCGGTTTCACGGCCGCTCCCGCCGCCAAGGAAACTTCCGGCCGATCGATGCCTTCCCGTTCCGGAATGGGCGGAAGGAGAAAAAAGACCAACGCTTAGTTCAAGCCGAGGCGATTAAAATGTCGGTTCAGCAGAACCCACTAAATTAGTGCTAACATTTAACATTATACAGAGATGTTACAACCCAAGAAAACCAAATTCAGAAAGCAACAGAAAGGCAGACTGAAAGGGAATACCAAGAGAGGCGCCGAGATTGCTTTCGGGTCATTTGGAATCAAGGCATTGGAAACCGCTTTCCTTACAGCTCGCCAGATAGAAGCTGCCCGTCAGGCCGTAACACGTTATATGAAACGTGAAGGTCAGATTTGGATCCGCGTTTTCCCTGACAAGCCCATCACCAAGAAGCCTAATGAAGTACGTATGGGTAAGGGTAAAGGTGCTCCCGAATACTTTGTTGCCCGCATCAATCCGGGCCGCATTTTGTTTGAAGCCGACGGTGTACCTATGGATGTTGCCAAGGAAGCGCTCCGGTTGGCATCGCAAAAACTTCCCATCGCCGTTAAGTTTGTTGTGAGAAGAGATTACGTAGCCGAATAATAAGGGATCAAAGCCATGAAAGCAGAATTCGTAGTAAAGGAATTATCGACCGCGGAATTGAAAGACCGCTTGGACACGGAAAGGGCCGAGTTGAACAAGATGAAATTGAATCATGCCATTTCGCCTGTTGAAAACCCGAACCTTATCAAGAACCACAAGAAAAACATCGCCCGTATCCTGACGGAATTGCGCCGCAGGGAATTGGCTAACTAAAGCCCAAAAGAGGAAAACATGGAAAGGAATCTTAGAAAAGAGAGAATCGGTGTTGTGGTTAGCAATAAAATGCAAAAAACCATTACCGTTTTGGTTGAGCGCAAGACGAAACACCCTATCTATGGCAAGTTCGTCAAGAAATCGACCAAGTTCAAAGCGCACGATGAAAAGAACGATTGCAATATCGGCGATACGGTACGCATCATGGAAACGCGTCCTTTGAGCAAAGATAAATGTTGGAGATTAGTTGAAATCATTGAAAGAGCTAAATAATCATGATACAGCAAGAAACTAGGCTTAGTGTTGCCGATAACAGTGGAGCCAAGTCGGTACTTTGCATCCGCGTGTTAGGTGGCACCAAGAGAAGATACGCGAGTGTGGG
>CAZPBB010000129.1:0-1585 GCA_964584745.1 uncultured Bacteroidaceae bacterium | reverse complement strand
CTGGCCGTCTTTTTCCTTAACGATAGGAAGCGGACGGAGCGACTTGCTCAGCATCACGAAAGACTTTACATGGATACTGGTTTCTCCCATCTGCGTGGTGAAAACAAAACCCGTTACCCCCACGATATCACCGATATCGGTAAGCTTTTTAAAAATTGTATTATATAGCGTCTTATCCTCACCCGGACAAATTTCATCACGCTTTACATAAAGTTGGATACGCCCTGTCTCATCTTGCAACTCGGCAAAAGAGGCGGCGCCCATCACACGACGGCTCATGATACGACCGGCAATACGGACTTTCTGAAACAGCGTGTTATCCTGCGGATATCTTTCGAGAATCTCCCTCGCGGTGGCATTCACTTCAAATGTGGGAGCGGGATAAGGGTCGACGCCCATCGCTTCCAGTTCTTCCTTGGCCTTGCGGCGAAAGACCTCCTGATCGGTCAATTCCATGTCAACTGCTATTTTCTTGATTAATGCGCGAAGATACGATTTTTTCCGCCACGCGGGAAGGTGTGCCACAAGCATCGCGAAAACTCTTTTTTCGCTATCTTTGTCGGTTATACAGGCAAGACCGACAATGAAGAAACAACACGTGGGCAAACAAAACATCTTCGGAAAAATCTGGAGGCACGCCTTTACCAATGTGCGGCACAAATATCGCTTTGCCATCACAGACGAAAATTTCCATGAAAAGCTCTCTTTCCGTCTGTCTCGCCTTAATGTACTGACCATAGTTGCCTTAAGCAGCACGCTTATCGTGGCGCTAACGGTTATCCTCGTTGTATTCACGCCCATCCGTCAATTCATTCCCGGCAACATCAGACAAGAGTTGGTGGAACAAAGCATACGGGACCGCATGCGGGTAGATTCACTCCAAATGAGAATGGAAGCGCATCTTCTCATGATGAATGCTTTATCGGCGGCGCTGAACGGCACCATTCCGATGGATGAAAGTTTTATCATACGCGATTCTCTCCGCAATTACAGCAATATAGAATACCGCATAGGGAAGGCTGACTCCCTATTACGGAAAGAAATCGAGGCGGCAGACAAATACACCCTTAATGTAACCGCTACGCAAATGAAGGCGGGCGACCCCAAGAAGGCAAGTTTCGCGGACAACCTGATGTTTTATCTACCGGCCGAAGGTTCTGTCCGGCAAAAATTCAACATTCAGCAGAGACATTTCGGCATTGATATCGAAACTCGCGCCAACAGTATCATCAAAGCAGTGCTTGACGGTACGGTGGTTTTCACTTCATGGTCTCCCGATCAAGGTTATATCCTTGTATTGGAACACGATGGCAAGCTGCTTTCCATCTATGCCTCAGCCTCCACGCTTTTCAAGCGCACGGGCGATTTTGTCAAGGCGGGCGAAGCTATCGGCATCGCAGGGTTCTCTTCCGAACACACCGCTACCGACAATCTCCATTTTGAACTTTGGTACAGCGGAACCCCCATCGATCCCGAAAACTATCTGATCCTATGAACAATTCCGCGGACAACAAAATGCAGAGGCTTGCCGTTTTGGGTTCCACCGGTTCGATCGGAACGCAGACGCTTGATGTCGTAAGGGCGC
>CAZPBB010000128.1:0-1636 GCA_964584745.1 uncultured Bacteroidaceae bacterium | reverse complement strand
GGCTTATCAGGAAGGCATGATGTTGGCCATCCTCCTGATGAACACCTTTGCCCCCCTGATCGATTATCTGGTGGTGAACCGCAATATCAGCCGGCGCAGGAAACGCCTGCAAGCGGTTCGGACTCAAGTTGAAAACGCCTAATATTCAGTAATCATGTTTTCCAATAAATACATATTTCTTTATACATCGGGGCTTGTGGTGATTGTGGCCGTGGTGCTGGCGCTTACGGCAAACCTGCTGCAACCCATGCAGGAACGCAACCGCGAAGTGGCCAAGATGCAGGAAATCCTCAAGGCTGCCGGACAGACGGTTACGAGTCAGGAGGCGGTAGATGTCTATAACCGCCTGATAACCGCCGAATGGATGGTGGATAGGAAGGGCGCGCTGGTATCGGAATACAAGAATGTAAAAGGTGATTGGAAAGCTGTGGAAGGCGGCCAAAAGGCGGTCCGCGCTTTCGATTGCGATTTGAAGACTCAGTTGGGGCAGGCCGCTTCGGGCAGTGAGGACGTGCTTTTTCCGGTGTTCGTGTGCCGCGATTCGCTCTATATCGTGCCATTGCAGGGCAAAGGTCTGTGGGGACCCATTTGGGGCTACCTTGCTTTGGGAAAGGATTTCAACACGGTATCGGGGGCTACCTTCGGGCATAAGGGCGAAACGCCGGGTTTGGGCGCGGAGATAGCCGAAGACGCTTTTCAACAGCAGTTTACTGGCAAGAGTCTGTTCGACACGCTGGGAAATTTCACCTCTATCACCGTGCAGAAAGGCGGTGCCGACAAATATGCCGGCGGTGCGGAACATGCCGTGGATGCCATTTCGGGCGGCACGATGACCAGCAACGGTGTAACGGCCATGTTGTCGGGCTGTCTGGAATATTACCGTCCTTTTTTCCAAAACATGAAAGCGCGTATGCAGGCTGCAACCGACACGGTGGCGGCGGTGGAACCAATGTCCGTGCTTGAATAAGGGTCAAGAAGATGAAAGAGAAAGATATGAAACGGCAGGAAAAAGCCCCTGCCAAGGCGCAAGGCGCAAGCCCTAAGCCGTCGGGCGAGGAAAACCGCCTGTTTTCGGCCAAGAACCTCAAATTGCTGAGCCGTCCTTTCGGCGCGGACAATCCCGTAACCGTGCAGGTGCTGGGCATCTGTTCGGCGCTGGCGGTAACGGTAAAACTGCAGCCGGCATTGGTGATGGCGGTTTCGGTTATCGTGGTGACCGGTTTCTCGAACCTTATCATTTCCTTGCTGCGCAATACGATACCGCCGCGTATCCGTATCATCGTGCAGCTTACGGTCATCGCCACCTTGGTTATTTTAGTGGATCAGGTACTCAAGGCCGTGGCATACGATGTAAGCAAACAGCTGTCGGTGTTCGTGGGGCTGATTATCACCAACTGCATCGTGATGGGGCGTCTGGAAGCCTTCGCCATGGCGAACAAGCCTTGGCCCGCTTTCCTCGACGGTATCGGCAATGGGGCGGGTTATGGTTTCATCCTGATTGTCGTGGCGTTTCTGCGTGAGCTGTTCGGTTCGGGAACGCTGTTGGGATTCAAGGTGATACCCGAATCGTTCTATGAGGCCGGCTACGTCAACAACGGCTTGTTTATCCTGCCGCCCATGGCCTTGATTGTGCTGG
>CAZPBB010000127.1:0-1748 GCA_964584745.1 uncultured Bacteroidaceae bacterium | reverse complement strand
ATATCGCCTCGGCGCATTTTCAGAAATACAAGCAGGGAACCCTGCACATGGTCAAAACGCTGGTATTGTCCGACCAAAGGCCACTGAACGAAGCGAACCGGATTACGAATTTTATGGAACCATAGACTGAACCTCACGCAAACCGGAGACGGTCTGCCAACTGAATGAAATAATCGTTGGACCACACCTCCAGTTCCTGAGGATTCTTGACAAACGGCAACACATCCTGCTTCACTTGATGAATGTTGGCGGTCGCCAACCGCTCTTTCAACTGGACCACAAAGGCTTCCCGTCCGATTTCCTCTTGGTTGAATTGCCTGATACGTTCCGCAAGATGCGCGAAATCAAGCGGTACGTTATGGCGGACATACCATTCGAAATCATACCAATCCCGGCCCTTCACCCGATTTTTCCACGCCCGATAGACCAAGGCGTGCATCTTGCCGGCATATAAATCCGGCAGAACCATGCAACGGGTCATAAACGAATAGGGTTGCAAAAGCAATTTCTGCTCCGTCTTGAACGCCAAGGGTGGTTGCGTATCGACTTCTATCTTTATCTTGATGGACTTGTCCGTTTGAAAAGATATATCATAAACATCCGTATTGTCTTTAAGGAATGCCGACTCCACCTTGCCGAAACTTCCTTTGTCTTTCCTTTTTATTTCCACTTGACGGCCCACCATGGCAAAACCGTCTATAATCGGCTGGAAATACCGGGTAAAATCAAAGCCTTCATCCGCCGCCAGTAATGAAAAGTCCATATCCTCGCTGAACCGTTGCAAACCATGGAAGATACGCAGGCACGTTCCCCCATAGAATGTCGCCACTTCAAAGAAACCGCCGTTATACAGTCCTGCCAATATAATCTGTTGGTTCACCTCGAATATCGCGTTCCGCCTTTTCGTCTCCGTCGATAAATCGTAAGCGGCCAGCATCTGCTCAAAAATCCCGTCTTTCATCGCTGCATCAATCTAAGTAAGGTCCGTATCGATTCCGCTTTTTTCCCGACCTGTATATAATCCTCCAATATCTCTGCGTTCATCGCCTTGAAATCGGCCATTTCCATTCGGATATCCTCTGCGATATAGGCTTCCGCCTCTTTCTTATAACGCAGATTGACACCGGGCGAATTGGCCACCAAGTCGCACAACGCCTTTTCCGGGGTCGCCATCACAAAAGCGTAATCCGATTTCAGGATAATGGTCAATCCGACCGAAAATGCTTCCCTCGGAATATAGACATATTCAAACCGTCCCAAAGGCGTATCGAACACCTTGGCATGCTTCAGCGTCATGGATTGCATCGTATATACGGCCTCCGGTATCAGTCCGTAATAGTTCAGCGCCGAAAACATGGAGATATAAGAGGGAGCGTAAAGATGATTGGCGATCAGTTCGGTAGATAAAGTCTTGCCCGTCGTTTCCACCGTGTTGACGTAAAGCCCCCGCTTGAGACGGATTATCTGCCCGTCCCGCTCCAATTGCCTGATTTTTTGATTTCCGCCCTTGATGTGCGGATACAAGGACGTAAGTACAGACGTAGATACAGGAACATTTCCTAAGGAGAACAATGGCGAATTCATGCCACAAATATAGCAAGATTTTCGATAGTAAAATATATTTTATATGTTTTACTATTTAAAATTTTACCGTTCTAGCAAGCCGCGACAGCCGGCGTGAACCTGACGCCAAGTGAGGTCGAAATCGCGGGTGTACCAGGGGTCGGCGATGTCGCCGGGCGTGGGCG
>CAZPBB010000126.1:0-1818 GCA_964584745.1 uncultured Bacteroidaceae bacterium | reverse complement strand
GCGAAGTGTTCGAAAAATACGGCGTGTTCAGCAAGGGTTTGATCGATGGCATCATCAAGATGTTGAAAGACTACAAAGACAAGAACCTGCGCGATGAAGTGGCCAAGAATCCTTCCAAAATGATGGAGCTGGTGGAACGCTTCATGCACTGCTAAGATTTTTCCTCTTTTTGCAAGAAATCCGGATGGTGTTTACTGTCCGGATTTTTTATTTACCGGCTTTTTGGCAAAGTGTGGCCGCGATTTGCTAAATTTGCTCCTTTGCGGGAATCCGCCAAACTTTTTTTGATGCGGTTGAAAGGTTTAAAGGAACTCGGCAAGTCCGAAATCGTGCAAAGTGTGGCCACCTTGAGCGTGGGCAGCGTGGTGTCTCAGTTGATACCGCTGCTGATGTCGTTGGTGCTGGCCCGGCTCTACACGCCGCAGAACTATGGAGATTTCGGCATTTTCATCAACTGCGTGGGCATCCTGGCGGTTTTTACCTGCGGCCGTTATGATTACGCCATCGTGCGTCCCAAACGGGAAGTGGATGCCCTCAACCTGATGGCGCTCTCTGCCCTGATTGCGGTGGGCGTGAGTTTGCTTACGCTGGCGGTTCTTGTTGCGGGAACAGGCTTGAAGATAGCGGCGGTTGCAAACTTCCCCTGCAGATACGGACTTCCGCTGATGTTGCTTTTTATGGCGATGTTCCAGATCCTGAGCAATCATGCGCTCCGCCTCGAAAAGTACAAGACGATTACGGTTTCCAATATCCTGAAAAGTGTGGTGCAGGCTTGTGTCAGGACAGGCCTGGGCATGGTGCCCATGAGCACCGGGTTGATAACCGGTGCCGTGGCAGGCTGGGCGGGCGGTTGTACGGCATATTCCTCCGAAATCAGAATTTTGGGTTCATTGCGGCGTTGTTTCTCATGGAAACGCATCGGGGAATTGTCGGTCCGTTACAGGAATTTTCCGCGCTACCTGATGCCGAGCAACCTTCTGAGCGCGTTGGCCAACAATCTGCCGGTGTTGATTCTCGCCACTTTCTATGCCAAGGAATCCATCGGTTATTTCTCGATGGCACTTGCCCTTCTTTATCTTCCGGTTACTTATGTGGGGGTATCCATCGGTCAGGTCTTCTATAAAAAGGCATCTGTATGGGAAGCGGAACCCACCAGTCGGCTTGCCTGGCGCTTCTTTTTATTTTCTGCCGTTCTGGCTGTGCTTATGTTCGCCGTTTTGTTGGTCGGTGGACCGGCTATGTTCCGTTTCTTGTTGGGAGAGAAATGGGAAATGGTGGGGTTATATGCCATTTATCTCAGTCCTTGGCTTTTGTTGGTGTTCTGTGTTTTACCCTTGGGATGGATCTTTGATGCCAGAGACAGGCAAAAAACAGAAATGAACATTAAGTTGATCTCGTTTTTGGTGCGGGTCGCAGTGGTTTCCTTTGGCGGTTATTTCGGACTTCCTTTTGAAAAGGTGCTTTTGTATTACAGCATAAGTGGCATCTTACTATGTTTGTTGGAGGGGTATTTTATTTACAAGACCTTACGGATGAAGGCCAGTGTGCGGCAAAAATCAATGGTGTTCGCGGGTTTGGCTCTTGTGTTGGGAATCTGGATATTTTGTGTTTCTCGATAATCCCGTGTCTGTAATAAATCTCGTTGCATCACACTCTAATATACAACAAAATCGCGTGCCGGCATACGTGGGAAAAAAATTAGTTTTACCTTTACCGGACGTAACACGGATATGTGGACGGAATCACAAATTTAAAACATGTCAATGAACTATTTGTTGGAAACCCAAGGCGTGGTGAAGCGTTACGGCTCGTACACGG
>CAZPBB010000125.1:0-1844 GCA_964584745.1 uncultured Bacteroidaceae bacterium | reverse complement strand
GCGGAATCCACATGCCTTCGTCGGCACGCGAGGGAAGACAAAAAGCGAGCGCGGCAAAGCAACCCGCCACTGCCTGTACTATATTTCTTTTTAAAACCACCATGATTTATGAATTTTCTCAAAACAGTTATTTCCCATCGGCTTTTTCAAAAACCTGCACAGCCTTGGTTCTTTTACGTTTGTTGAACGCATCTAAATCGATGGTCAAACTCACGTAGTTGGGCGAACCCAACTTATGGTAACGGGAACGGGAATAACTGAAATTAAACTTGGAGATACGGAATCCCACGCCCCAGGAAAAACCTACCACACCAGCCTTGGAAGGCATCATCATATCGCGAGAACGCATATAATTATAAGAAGCTCGGATATAAAAACCGCGATAAGGTATCAGTTCCAATCCCACCACGATATGTCGCCCTAAGTTGTCGAAAAAATCGGCGGCACCGTTGCGCCTTTTCACTTTGCCCGTAATCAGATCCTGCTCGGCATACGGATCTTCGTAGTTCAAACGCCATTTCTGAAGATTGGGAAATTCCAAAAATACCCGCAAGGGCGTATGCGGAATACGTTGGGAAAGCGCCACCGCCACCTCAAAAGGCATCAGCGTACTGCCCCCGCCCGAATACGACTTGATCGCCCCCCCCATGTTACGCAACAGCAAAGAAACCGCAAACAAACGGGATGTGTTGGCATAAGTGGCACTTACATCCACGCCCATGCCGAAAGCATGGTAGGATTCAATCTGAGAGTAAATCATCTTGAAATTGGCGCCGATGGTGAAATGGCTGTCCAATTCCCTTCCCCAACCGATAATCAAGGCCGCGTCATTGGCCGAAGCCGTACCGTATTCAACACCGGTGGCATCGGTTACATAAATCTTGCCGTAGTTACCGAACTGGGCATGCACGGCAAAACTGCCCACTTTCTCGAATGTGCGGCTGTAGGAAGCAAAACCGTAGTTGGTACCGTTGAAATAATTCACATAATTGAATGCGATGTGGTTGTGAATTTCGTTGGTAATCAAAGACGGATTGGAGAGAGAGAGCGTGATATCGGCATCACGCGCCGAAAGGAACTCAGCGCCCATGGCACCGATACGCGCCGAATTGGCCATATCCAGAAAGGTGAAGGAAGAACGGCCGAATTGCGCCTGCAACGGCAAAACTCCCAGCAAGGCAAGGCACGACAACCAAAATGCATGTATCCGTTTTCCTTTCATCTCTCAAAGATAGTGAAAAAGGGCATGTTTACAAATAAGCCCTGAATGACTGCCACAGCACGATGCCCGCCGTAACCGAAATATTGAACGAATGTTTGGTGCCGAATTGCGGGATTTCCACCGCACCCCGGCAGGCATCCACCACTTCCTGCGCCACGCCGTCCACCTCATTGCCGAAAACGAAAGCCGTCTTCTTGCCGGCTTCCACCTTGAAATCCTGCAAGGGAATACTGCCGTGCACCTGTTCAACCGCATAAACCTCATAACCTTCCGCCTTAAGTTTCTCCACAGCTTGACGGGCATCTTCACAATATTCCCAATCCACGCTCAAAGTGGCTCCCAAAGCGGCTTTTTCTATTTCACGATGCGGCGGAACAGCCGTGATGCCGCACAAAAAGAGTTTTTCCACACGAAAGGCGTCGCAGGTGCGGAAACAGGAACCGATATTGTGCATACTCCGCACGTTGTCGAGAATCACGCAAAGGGGAAACTTTTCGGATTCCTTGAACCGGTCAACGCTCATGCGTCCCAATTCCTGCATGGTTTTAAGCCTGTGTTCCGACATAGAGCCTTAGAGCGTTTCCAGAATTTCCTTTACCAAGCCCACCAGCACGGGCACGGT
>CAZPBB010000124.1:0-1846 GCA_964584745.1 uncultured Bacteroidaceae bacterium | reverse complement strand
GTGACCGAGCGTAGCGACAACTTCCAACGAAGCAGATTGCCGTTCAAAACGCTTTTTTCAACTCCGCGTCTATTCTGCCGTAGAGATTCCGCGTCACCGCGGTCAACGGCAGCCGTAAGGAATTTTCGCAGAAGCCCTGGATATGCAGGGCGGCCTTGATACCTGAGGGATTGCCTTGCTCAAAGAGCAGTTTGAGCAAGTTCATGATTTTTCCGTTGAGAGCCTGGGCTTCGGAAAGCCGACCTTTCCTGACACTTTCCACCAACGTTTTCATCTCTTGAGGGATAAGGTTCGCCGCCGTGCTGATAACGCCGTCCGCCCCCATCGCCACCAACGGCAGGGTAAGGGAATCATCGCCGCTGAACACCGAAAAATGCGCCGGGCGGTCACGCAGAATCTCCCCTATCTTTCCCACCATGCCGGAGGCCTCTTTCACCGCCGCGATATTGGGCACGGTATGCGCCAGTTCGAGCACGGTCTCAGGTTCCACATTGGCTCCGCAACGCGAAGGAATGTTATATACGATAACCGGCAGCGGCGAGTTTTCCGCCACCGTCTTGAAATGCGAATACAAACCACGTTGCCCCGGCTTGTTGTAGAAAGGAGCAACCGAAAGGATATAGGAGAATCCCGAAAGATCCGTCTTCTGCAAGGTCTTCGCCACGCCGGCGGTATGGTTGCCGCCCACGCCCATCACCAAGGGCACGCCGCCTTTGGTATATTCCACGATGGCGCGGCAAAGGTCGTGCTTCTCGGCCTCGTCCAAGGTAGGGCTCTCGCCGGTAGTGCCCAATACCACCAAAAAATCCACACCGCCCGACAGACTGTGTTCCGTTATCTTTTCAAGGGCGGGAAAATCAATATGTCCGTCTTTGCCAAACGGCGTTACCAATGCCGTTCCCACCCCGCTCAATTTTTTTCTGCTCATCATCCTATGTGCTTTTATAATTGGATTCCTCTTTCTATCGAATGTCAAAAAGAGGAAGATAGAGCTCCAATACTTTTATGAACCCTCTTACGTAATCCGACTCGCTCCCATCCGGCGCAAGACAGAGGTCGTTCACCTTCACGTTCCACTCTCCGTATTTTCCCGCTTTCATACGTGCAGGACAAGAGGCCATTACCGCGACATCCGCATAATGGAATTCAGGACTGAAATCCAATAAAAGATCGTATTCTGTATCCAAAAAATCATCCACAGCCAAATCGGTTTCCCTGCGCGGAAACCAACAACGGTCAAAATCTTTATGTCCTGCCACGGCAAGCGAGAACCCATCAGCCTGCAACTTAAGCGTTTCCTTTTCTTCAGCAAACACAAACACCTTGACCCGTTTACCTCTATTGACCAATTTGCGGACAAAAATGCACAAACTATCATAGTCAGCCGCCGTACGATATACATGATAGATACCTATCGTCAACGCCCGATCCAGCCCGACAGGATTTCGATGTGCGTTATCCCGCCGCAGCACACGCCGCAATTTACGTTGCCAGAACCAATGTTTGATTTTTCCCTCCATACAACCACATTTCAGGCCCTTCCGTTTTTTCTCCCGACCAAGGGCTTGCCTTACCTGGCTTCCATAGGGAAGGGCGGCAATCACATTTGTAAAGGTACAACAAAAACGCCTTACGTTCCTTCCACCGATGAAAGATTAGTTAACAACATGCAGTCAACAAAAAAAAGACCGAAAGCCCACCGGCGAACACCGGCAGGACTTTCGGTCCGTATCCAATAGAAAAAATCTATTAATACATGCCATCCATACCGCCGGGCATGGCCGGAGCGGCGGGCTTGTCTTCCTTGATTTCGGCCAACACACATTCGGTGGTGAGCAACATTCCG
>CAZPBB010000123.1:0-1858 GCA_964584745.1 uncultured Bacteroidaceae bacterium | reverse complement strand
GGTGGGCATCTATGCGGGTACCGCCCTTTGCGTGGCCGGTGGCGGATATATATTGGTGGAAGGATTGAATACCGGTTTCGGGTTGATGATGGGAAAGAAAAAGAAGTTTCACATGGAAGCTTTGGAAGCGGGCTTGCCGATACTCGCCGTGGGAGCGGCTTTGATTCCGTTCCGGGAAGTGAAGAGGCGCACGAGCGTTTGGCGTGTCCGCACGTTGGATCTTTAAAACAAGTTGTTGTATTAAGCGATGGGAAGCCGGTTCAGGAGCCGGAAAAAACAGTATGAAAAAGATAGATAAGTTTGTAATCAAGTCGTTCATCGGGCCGTTGGTGCTTACTTTCTTTATCGCCACCTTTGTGCTTCTGTTGCAGTTCCTGTGGCGATACATGGATGATTTGGTGGGCAAAGGCTTGAAGATTGTCGATATTATGGAGTTCCTGTGGTACGCCTGCTGGACTTTCGTTCCCATGTCGTTGCCTTTGGCGGTGTTGCTCTCTTCCTTGATGGTGTTCGGCAGTTTCGGAGAACATTATGAACTGGTTGCCATGAAATCTGCAGGAATCCCTTTGCGGAGGGTCATGCGGCCTGCCATCGTGATGAGTTTTTTGATTTGCGGTATCGCTTTCTTTTTTGCCAACAATGCCGTTCCCAAGGCTTACATGCTGCATCGACAGAAATATCATGAACTCAAAACCACCCGTCCGGCGGTCAACGTGCAGGAAGGCGTATATTATTACGGTATTCCCGATTATGTGATTCGGGTGGGAAAACGTCGGGATGACGGGCGTTATCTTGAGAACGTGCAGATTTATGACCATTCTGAAAGAAGAGGTAACCAAGCCGTCACCATGTCGAAAACGGGCAGTATGTTTACGATGGAAAACGGCAAATATCTTGTTTTTAATCTCTATGACGGCTTTTCATACGGAGAGGATTTATCGGGGCAATCCAAGTTGGGGTCTGGCCGTAACAAAGCCGAAAATCCTTTTACCCGCATAAAGTTCGATACCCAGACGCTGGTTATAAACTTAAGCGAATACGATTCGCCCGAACAGAGCGACCAGTTATATGTCCGCCATCAGAAATCCTTGGGCCTGAAAGCGCTCGGTCCGCAAATCGATACGCTTCGCGGACGGGTCAATGAAAGGGTACATGAATTGGTAAGCAGTATGGATGGTCGCAGTTATTATCTCAATACGCTTATCGGTATGGACAGTGCGGTGATAGAACGCATGAACGGGTTGTTGGCGCAGAAGGATTTCGAACCCGCGTATAAAATGCCGGAATTTAGCGATAAAGAAATAGAGGGTGCCGCCGCCGTGGCCAACGCCATGGCCGATGACATGCAGTATTACAAACGCGATATCAAGTATCAGCAGGAAAGGCTTAATTCGTATCGGGTGGAGGAACATAAAAAATTCAGCCTTTCGGTGGGATGTCTTATTCTTTTCTTCATCGGTGCCCCTTTAGGCGCCTTGATACGCAAGGGAGGCATAGGCACTCCTATGGTGGTCTCGGTATTGATGTTCATCGTTTATTATGTGCTTTCGGTTATCGGAGAGAAAGCCGCCATCGAAGGTTCATTCACCTGCACCTTGGGTTCGTGGCTGGCAACGCTTGTGTTCTTCCCGTTTGGCCTGTTCCTTATCTTGCAAGCCACCATAGATTCATCTTTTTTGGATGCCGATACATGGCGGCACCTGTTCGTAAGAAAAGGCAAGCGTGGATAATTCTGTAGAGGCACAGGAAAGGGTTCGGTATCTTTCCGATCTGCTTACCGAATACAACAAGGCTTACTACCAAGACGACAATCCGGTGGTGAGCGACTACGAGTTTGACCTTCTGCTCAAGGAACTGG
>CAZPBB010000122.1:0-1934 GCA_964584745.1 uncultured Bacteroidaceae bacterium | reverse complement strand
AAACGTTGTCGAAAAGCGTTTTTCCGGTAAAGGAAACCGAAAGGCGGTTGATGGAGATCATGCTCGGCTGAGGCTGTTTTAGATGGAGGTATCAATCGGCTTTCGCGGTAGCGGTCCCCATCACTTTGTTCTTGGAGGGGAACCAGAAATCGCGTTGGGTGATGAAAAAAAGAGCGAATCCTACCGTAATGGCGGAATCGGCGATATTGAACACGGGACGGAAAAACAGGAACTCGTTGCCGCCTATACCTGGAAACCAAGAGGGAAAATGCCCTTGTATCAAAGGAAAGTAGAACATATCCACTACGCGTCCGTGCAGAAAGGGGGCATAGCCGCCTCCGGCAGGAAACAGTTGGGCAAGGTGAAAATAGCTGTCAGAAAAGATTATGCCGTAAAAGGCGCAATCTATCATATTACCTGTCGCCCCGGCCAAAATCAGCGAGAGTGCCAATAGAAGGGAACTCTTTATGGGTTTGCCTGCTCCGGAAAGTTTGTACTGTTTGTATGCGCGGTTCAGTTTGGTTATATACCAACCCAAAGCACCGATAGCAACCAAACGTATCAGGCTCAAAAGCAACTTGCCGCCATCTCCGCCAAAACTGAAGCCGAACGCCATACCTTCGTTTTCGAGAAAATGGATCCGGAACCAGTTGAAAATCCGGATTTCATCACCGATGCGCATATTGAGCTTGATCCAGAACTTAAGCGTCTGATCGGCCAGCAAAACAACAGCTGCTACGATTATGGGTAGATGTGTCTGCCATCGGAGGCAAAATTTCTTCAAGGGAACAGCCATCTCAGATTTCTTCGGAGGAAGACAGGTATCGTTTGTTTTGGTCTTTCTTCGCGTCTATGCTCAAAGTGGCATGAGGTACCACACGAAGCCGTTCCTTGTCAATGAGTTTCCCTGTTTCTCGGCAAATGCCGTAGGTCTTGTTTTCAATGCGCACCAAGGCGGCCTCAAGCGAGGCGATGAATTTTTGTTGGCGGCCCGCCAAACGGGCGTTTTCTTCTTTGGAGAGCACCTGATAGCCTTCTTCCAAAACCTTGAAAGTAGGGGAGGTGTCGTTGATGTCGTTTTCGCCGTTGTTGGTATAGGCTTCACGCAACGAATCCAAATCCGTCCTCGCCTTTTCGAGTTTGGCAAGGATAATCTGTTTGAATTCCTCCAATTCCTTGTCAGAATAACGGTTCTTGTCGTTGTTGTCGGTCTGTTTCATTTCGGCTAAATTTTTTCAATAAGTACGCCCAGTGTGATTTCATCAGTGAGTTCTATCGGAGAGGCGGCGGCAAGTTTCTGCGCGTCATCGCTCAAGGTAAGTTCCCGGGCAAGGGTTTCGGCGCAGATGTAAGGGTAGTTGTGTTCTATGGCATGAATCACCGCCGCATTACGTTGCACCGTTACGGTAATTTTGTCGGTAACGTCGAATCCCTTTTCCTTGCGCAGATTCTGAATGCGGTTCACCAGCTCGCGCGCCAAACCTTCTTCAATCAGGTTTTCATTGAGCGCGATATCAAGTGCGACGGTCAACATGCCTTCGTTGGTAACCGCCCAGCCGGGAATGTCTTCGGTAAAGATATCCACGTCTTCGAGCGCGATGGTTACAGGCTGTTTTTCCACTTCTGTCGTCAGGCTACCGTCTTTTTCCAGACGGGCAATCATGTCGGCATCCATGCCGGTAATGAAAGCGGCGATGGGTTTCATCAACTTGCCGTATTTAGGTCCCAGTGCCTTGAAGTCGGGTTTGATTTTCTTACTCAGGAACCGGGAATCGGTAATGAAGTCTATTTCCTTTACATTCACTTCCGAAAGAATCAAGTCTTGCACGCATTCCATCTGCCTGCGGAAGTGCTCGTCCAAAACCGGCAACATGAGCTTTTGCAGCGGCTGACGCACCTTGAGGTTCTGCTTCTTGCGCAAGGAAAGCACCAGC
>CAZPBB010000121.1:0-2010 GCA_964584745.1 uncultured Bacteroidaceae bacterium | reverse complement strand
CAAGGACCAAATGATTATGAGTCACCTACTCTAACCGACTGAGCTATGGGGCCTGCTCTCCGAGGTGCAATACCCCGAAAAACGTGTGCAAAGGTAAAACTTTGCCCTTGAATATACAAGTTCGTATCTTAGCAAGGAAAAACCGCTTTGCCATGGGAAAAAAGGATTCGATTTCAATGGTATTTCTCGTCTGGGGCAGGATGTTCCGCATTATTTTCCAACGCTCCACCCTGCCTCTTATCGCCGTCCCGGTACTCCTTTCCGGAACGGCCTGCCGGAAGAATCCACCCCATCCGCACCCTGACCCCGAACGGTTCGTAAAAGAAAAATGCCTGTACGTGGCGCTCGAAAGCAGTCCTTCCGATTACTTCCTGTACCGGGGGCAACCCATGGGATTCGAATTGGAACTGATAGAAAGTTTCGCCGGTTCCATCGGCTGCGACTTCGTGATTCTGCCCGGAGAAAGTCTTGCCGGACAATGGGAAATGCTTAACGATGGCCGTGCCGACATTATCGCCTCCAACCTCAACATCACCGACCGTCGCCTTCAACAAGCCGCCTTTTCCCATCCCGTGTATTTTACCGAACAGGTGCTGGTGCAACTCCGACCCGCCTATACGATGGACTCGAGCCTTTATGTTACCGATTGGAATATGCTGGCCGGAAAAACATTAACGGTGCGCAGACACAGTATTTTCGAAGAAAACCTGCAAGAACGCAACAAAAATCTGCCCGAAAAAGAACAAATCCGTATTGAAGGAAATGCCAAAACCGAAGAGGAACTACTCGATGCCGTGGCGCGGGGTAATATTCCCTATACCCTTGTTTCGTATAACAAAGCCGCCCGTTTCGCGATAACCCGGCCGCAAATCGACTTTCATCTCAAGGCGGAAACGGCGCAACCCATTGCCTGGGCCATGCGTCAGGATGCCGACACCCTGCTGGTTTTGGTAAACCGCTGGCTCGATTCTCTATCCCACACCGGTACCATCGGCTACCTCTACCACAAATACTATGAGATATCGCCTGAAAAAACGGTAAGAAGCGTAAAATCGGGTTTCCGTAAAGTGGATTCAGTGAGCCTCCACCGCAAAATGGCGCAGCGGGAGATGTTGGTGCGAGAAGGGATGTTGGAAGAAAGCGACAGCTCGTTTATCTTTGAGCTGCAACGTAAAAAGGCCAAAAAATTTTCGGCCGACGTATGGAACGGAAGCATCTCGCCTTTCGACCGGCTTCTAAAGAAATACAGCCGGAAGATCCCTTGGGACTGGCGTCTGCTGGCCTCGCTCGTTTATCAGGAATCGCAGTTCGAAAGCCATCTCATTTCCAAAAAAGGCGCCATCGGCCTTATGCAGATGATGCCCGCCACCGCCCGCCGATACGGTATTACAATGCGTTCCTCTGCCGAAGAACAGATTGAAGCGGGCGTGAAATATATCCATGCCATTTACAATTCCCTTCCGGAAGAAATACCCGAAGCGGAACAGGCCTATTTCGTGCTGGCCGCCTACAACATAGGCTTGGGACATATTTTGGATGCCCGCCGTTTAGCCGCCAAATACGGTGCGGATCCGAATATCTGGCACAACAACGTGGAAACCTATCTGGCGCTTAAATCCCAGGCGGAATACTACCGCGATACCGCTGCCCGCAATGGTTATGCCAACGGCCGGCAAGCGGTGGATTTCGTAAAGAAAATAGACAAGCGCTACATGCACTACCGGAATCTGGCCAGATAGCGCATGCAACCTTTTTCATTTCAGACGCAGAACAATGCCAGGTATATAATTGGCATCCGCCCGATTTAAAGAAAGGACTAAAAAGCCATAAAAAAAGCTGCCCGGAATTTTCCGGACGGCTTTTTCAGACAGACCTTGAAAAAATCCCAGTCTGTCCTGCAACTATTCGCTTATCCTTTGTAGAAAGGCATCTTCACCACCTGCGCCTTGAGCTTGCGGCCGCGCACGTCGATATAGATTTCCGAACCCACCTTGCTGAAACCGGCCTGTA
>CAZPBB010000120.1:0-2025 GCA_964584745.1 uncultured Bacteroidaceae bacterium | reverse complement strand
GTCACTCGCCTCATAGCCGCCCTCGTTCGTATTCTCCCGATTCATCTTAAAAGGCTCATCCAGATACTGATCCAGAAGGAAAAGCGCTCCTTTCTTGGTGACTTTCTGGCAGGTCGCCGTATACTTTCCGACCTCAATCTGGTCACCAACCTTAAACTCATTTGCTGCCTGAATTGCTACTTCCTGTTTTCTTAATACTTTCATCTTTTTTCTCCTTTCATTTCATTGCGTTTAAAATGTCTAAAATATCAGTTGTTACTTCGTATGCCACAGAGAAAATCTGAGCATCGTCCTTAACATCGTGGTCCAGCAATGCAAAGTCCTTCATCTTCATACTGAAATCAGAAACCGCATCAATGGATTTCTGAAGAGACGACGTTCTTTTAACAAGTTTGAGTATTTCTCTCGCGGCGCATCTTGAAAACTTACTTGTTTGAAGTAATACTTGGGCCAATTTCTTTGAGGATCTGTCAGGTCAAAAATATAATCCTCAATGGCCGATATCACACGATTGTCCATGATTTCCTCCTGCGAAACAGAAAAGAAGAGCCCTTGTTAGGACTCCTCCTGTTCTTTATCTCTTTTGGCAATCGCCTCATTGACTTTCTCTTCGATCTTTTCGTTCATCTGCCGGTCTTTAGCCCAATCGGATAATAAACTTGCTGCCAATCCAACCACGGTTGCTACCGTTCCAAGAACTTTAACGACACTACTGCTTCCCATAAAGCGTTACCTCCTTTCCATAATAGTGATTGTAAATTTTGCGACTTAGAAATATGTTACCGTGAGCTTATGGTCTTTATCGACGATACGCCATATCTCGCCGTTCCTTCTGGCAAGCTTTATCATGGTTTTCTGATACTGCTTTTTGCCGCTGTCAACCCCGAGCTTATACGCAACAAATCCAGTCACAAATATAATCCCGACACCTACTGCAACATCCATAATGTCTCCCCTTGTCAGTTTTCTTTCTTCCATAAAGCGTTATCTCCTTTTTCTTTTTGCGAATTATTCAAATTTTGTAAGTGCCATGGTGTCTATAACGATACATTCGAGACCATCTTCCAGAGTTGTTTTCTGATTATCAAAATCCAACCAGTAACAGTCCATCTCTTCAACCATATAGCTTATTTCCCAGCCCATTTCGTCGCCCTTATCTATCCCCTCAATCCCAAGAAATGATAAATATTCATTTAAAGAACAATCTCCTCGTATTGCGAGATTTCGATTTACATGATATTGGGCATTTAATACGGCCGCCATCGTTGTAGTAAAATACTTCTTTGATGTAAGATCATAGAAAAGCACCTGCTCACTCTCAGGGTCCATGTCCATGTTATAAACCTGATAACCCCAATCATATGAAGCAACTTGTGCATCTTTTGCCATTTCCGCGTGAATCTTGTTATCGGCATCCTCTCCGTAAACTTTTTTAGCCGCCTGCCGGTACTGTTTGTAGGATTCGTTAAGCATAGCGTAAGCACTGGTTATTGCTGCCTGATTACGCCTGTCCAAAACACCAATACCAATAATGCAAGCGATTGTAGACGCCCCAACCAAAGCCGATGGAATATAACACTTCCAGGTCGCCTCAATGAGTTCCACAGGCGTAAGAGTATCCGTGTCCAGCTCATCTTTCTTCACTTTGATAAGTGCCAGTGCTTTTGGTGTAGCCCGCGCCGATAGCACAGCAGTACCGACTACACCGATTACCCCCAAACCTGTTAAGATTGCGGGGGATACCTTTCTTAGAAATTTGTTCATCTTTTTCTCCTTTCAATATTTAACATTTCCTACAACGTCAAGATAACACTCATGAAATATGACTTTCGGAGTGTCGCCGTCATGTTGCTCATCAATCCATGCCGCCAAAACTCTATAGTGCTGTTTTTGCCACTCGACAAGTTTTTTGGCCTCTTCAAACGATCGACAGGAGTCCGTTGTGGAACACAACCACGGTGCACTATTTTCATCGTTCTGGATGATAAAATTTGTCCAATACTTTTTCATGTCTCTCTCCTTTCG
>CAZPBB010000119.1:0-2076 GCA_964584745.1 uncultured Bacteroidaceae bacterium | reverse complement strand
CAATTCATCGTTGGTAAGCACATAATCGGGCAGGTAACAGCCCACGCCCGTTATGATGGCATTTATCTTTTCCATACATTTTTTCTTTACGCGTTGCCGACTTCCTGCACATAGGAAGCGAACAACCGGCGAAGTGCCTCTATCAGTCCCTGTCGGCTCATGCGTTCTGCCTGCAACAGCATATTCTTCACAGCCAACGGACTGGAGATGCCATGCCCGAGAATCACCGGAGCATTTACCCCAAGAATCGGACTTCCGCCATATATCTCGTAATTAAGCCGATCGAAAAGCGGGTCAGAAATCCCCCGCTTCTGTATCAGGCGATAAAATGTTTCTATTTCCTTGAGGATAATGTTACCCACAAAGCCGTCCGCTACAAATACTTCCGCATGATTTTTAAAAAGCTGACGCGGCTCCATGTTCCCTATGAAATTGATATGGGAGCATGCCTTGAGGAGAGGAAATACCGCATGGCATTGCAGATTTCCCTTGCCATCTTCGGTTCCCACATTCATCAACGCCACCCGAGGCGATGCATACCCTAAGACATAACGGGAATAAAGACTCCCGATAATGGCGAACTGCACCATCGTTTCCGGTTTGGCATCGGGCGTAGTGCCGATGTCCAGCAGAATACCATAGACATCAGGCACTTCCTGTGGAACCACCGTGCAGGTACAAGGCCGGAGCACCCCCGGAATACACTTGAGATTCGTTACAGCCCCCGCCAACACCGCACCCGAATTGCCCGCGCTGATAAACGCGTCCAACTCGCCCTGCGCCAACATACGGAATCCGGCCGCAATACCCGAATCCGGCTTTTCAGCCAAGGCTTTGAGTGGCTTTTCTTCCATCCGGATACAATCGGGCTGATGGGAGATGACAAAACGATCGGCGCTCACCTCGCATCGACGCAATTCCTCACGGATAACGTCTTCCGGGCCAAGTAAAACAATCTGGCTACCGGCCTCCAGCACATCCAGCGCGGAAACGGCACCATCAATGGTACATCGGGGAGCGAAGTCGCCCCCCATTATGTCCAATCCAAGTTTCATCGTGTAACATTACGGCTTCAAGACCGCCGAAACTCTACGCGTTGGGCGTATGCGCCTCCATTACCTGCTTGCCACGGTAATAACCGCATTCGGGACAAACATGGTGGTAAAGAACAGGAGAACCGCAATTGCTGCAGGTACTCAATTGGGGCATATCCAGTTTGTCGTGCGTTCTTCTTTTTCTGGTTCTGGTCTTGGAGAACCTCCATTTGGGATTAGGCATGATTCTATTCTTTTAAAATGTTTATATTCTTTAATTATCCAGCTATTCGGATTCCGAATCACGGAGTTTCCGGAGTACGTCCCATCGTGGATCGGATTCATGCTCCGCTTCTTTTTTCGCGGCCTCTGCCGAACGGTAGAGAGCCATCATGGCCGGATCGCAACCCGATGATCCATCCGCTTTCTCGGCACAGAACAACTGCAAAGGACGGCGCAACACGATGGTTTCGTAAAAATACGATGCCAAATCAAGCGAAGTGTCTTTCTCCGACACCCACCAAAGGTTTTCCTCATCCTCCGCGCCTGTCTCCGCATCTGAAGCCGTCTTCACGATGATTTCCTCCCCTCCCTCAACTGCAAACCGCAAATCCTGCAGACAGCGGTCGCAACGAGTAGCCGCACTGCCTTCGAAACGGAAAGAGAGTATCATCATACGCTCGGATTTTTCCAACGAAAGGAACACTTTTATCTCAGGCGAAAAAAAAGCATCCGCTTCGGGGAAAAGCGCCATAAAACCTTCACCTATCGTATATTCGAAAGCATGTTTGCCTTCTTTCAAACCAGAAAACTCCAAACGGTACTCGTTTCCTCGTATTGACATACACCGGCTAAGTTTAAGCTTGCAAAGGTAATACTTTTTCAAAAAAAACACCTGATTTTTTGACCACGCTTTTTTATGCTATCTTTACAAGTTTTTTCATTTCCTCAAACTTTATTTGAACCATGGATACACGTTCACAATCGATACGCAAGGCATTTCTCGATTTCTTTGAATCCAAAGGGCATCAGATCGTGCCCT
>CAZPBB010000118.1:0-2094 GCA_964584745.1 uncultured Bacteroidaceae bacterium | reverse complement strand
AACCTTCCAACCAGCAGGAAGCCTACGATATGATCCGCTATGCGTTCGATCTGTCCGAAAAACTGCATACGCCCGTTCTTTTCCGCGTAACCACCCGTATGGCGCACAGCCGCAGCGGAGTGGAATTGCGTGAACGCCGCGGACAGAACCCGATTAAACTGGATCCGAACCCCAAACGTTTCATTTTGCTTCCGGCCAACGCCCGCAAACTCTACAAGGAACTTCTGGAAAAACAGAAAGACTTTGAAAACTGCGCGCTCAACGATGGCTTCAATGCCTA
The DNA here is from genome assembly GCA_964584745.1 of uncultured Bacteroidaceae bacterium. Taxonomy (GTDB): domain Bacteria; phylum Bacteroidota; class Bacteroidia; order Bacteroidales; family P3; genus Pullibacteroides. The sequence continues at coordinate 1,814 of CAZPBB010000118.1, read as the reverse complement.
TCAGGACGGCGCGGACAAGAAATTAGGTATCATCGCCTGCGGTATAGGCTACAACTACCTGCAGGAAAACTTCGGCGGCAAATGCCCCCACCCCGTGCTCAAGATCAGCCAATATCCCATTCCCCGCACTTCGGTCAAGAAGCTTATGAGCGAATGCGAAAAGGTAATGGTGGTGGAAGAAGGCTATCCCATTTACGAAGAACTTATCCGCGGCTATCTGGACGAAAGCGGCAAGATTCTGGGCCGTCTGGACGGCACTTTGCCTCGTGACGGGGAACTCAACCCCAACATTCTGGCCAAAGCGCTCGGTCTGCCCAAGACCTGCGGCGAAGCGGTTCCCAGCGTGGTGGTGGCCCGTCCGCCCTCGCTCTGCGTAGGTTGCCCGCACGCCGATTCGTACAACGCCTTGAACGAAGCGATGAAAGATTTCGACAGAGGCCACGTGTTTGCCGATATCGGTTGCTACACGCTCGGCGCGCTGCCTCCCTACAACGCCATTTATTCCACGGTGGATATGGGTGCCTCCATCACGATGGCCAAAGGTGCCGCCGATGCCGGTTTCACACCTGTGGTAGCCGTTATCGGAGATTCCACCTTTACCCATTCGGGCATGACGGGTCTGTTGGATGCCGTGAACGACAAGGCCAACATCACCGTGATGATTCTCGACAACTCCACCACCGGTATGACGGGCGGTCAGGATTCGGCGGCTTTCGGCAAGATTGAATCCATCTGCCTGGGACTGGGTGTTGAAAGGGAACACATCCGCGTTATCAAGCCCTTGAAAAACCACCACGAAGAAAACGTGCAGGTAATCAAGGAAGAAATCGCCTATCAAGGGGTTTCGGTGATTGTTCCGCGCCGCGAATGCATCCAAACGGCGGCCCGCAGGGTAAAAGCCGCCGCCAAGGCAAAAAACGAAAGCAAGTAGTTACCTTTTAAATCGATTGAAATGAAAAAAGACATCATATTAGCCGGTGTGGGAGGACAAGGTATCCTCTCTATCGCCACCGTTATCGGTCGTGCCGCCGTGGCCAACAATATGTACCTTAAGCAAGCCGAAGTGCACGGCATGAGCCAGCGTGGAGGCGATGTGCAATCGCACCTGCGTATCTCCACCGAACCTATCTGCTCGGATTTGATTCCCGAAGGCAAGGCAGACCTGATTATTTCGGTGGAACCTATGGAGGCGTTGCGCTACCTGCCCATGCTGCACGAAGGCGGCTGGGTGGTAACCAATACCGAAGCGTTCAAGAACGTGCCAGACTATCCTGCCGACAACGATCTGGAAGCGGCATTGAAAAAGGTAAAGAACATCGTGGCGTTCAACGCCGATGCGCTGGCCAAGGAAATCAACGCCCCGCGTTCGGCCAACATGGTTATCTTAGGAGCCGCCGCCGACAAACTGGGTCTTCCCTACGAAGAGTTCGAAAAAGCCATCCGCGCCATTTTCGGCAGCAAGGGCGAAGAAATCGTGGAAACCAACCTCAAGGCGTTGGCCTTGGGTCGGGCTCAAGCCAAGTAAGAAAACGCTTGACCTAACCAATGGCCTAAAAAGAGAGGGAGATCGTCAGCAATGAAGTATCTCCCTCTCTTTTTATTATAATTATTATAAGATAAAGAACTCTTTTTCCCACGATTTACAATACCCTCTCAATAAGGCTATCTATCCCATCTTCAACGGTGTCGAATCAATAGTCGGTATTTCCTGTCAATCCCCATTCCTCAGGTCAATGAACTTGACCACCTTTCTTCCCGACGGCGGACGTTGCAGACGGGCGATTATCTCCGGAGCCTCGAACACCACATCGGGC
>CAZPBB010000117.1:0-2098 GCA_964584745.1 uncultured Bacteroidaceae bacterium | reverse complement strand
CGAGCACGGAAAAAATATGGGCTATGGTAGATTTACCACAGCCCATACCGCCGGTGAGTCCGATCCGTAGCATTTTATTGGGCAGAATCGGGCAGTTGGTCAGCGATGCTGGAGGCAATCGCGCTCTTTTCCATGCGCAGGCGCGAGCCACCTTCCACTTCGATGGTAACGGTGGCATCTTGAATTTCTACGATTTTCCCATGAATACCGCCGATGGTGATTATCTTCTGCCCTTTCTGCAGATTGTCGCGGAATTTCTTCTGTTCCTTGCTGCGTTTCATCTGTGGACGGATCATGAAGAAATAGAAAATCACCAGAATGACAACAATCAACAGGATTTGTTGATAGGCACTGTTTTTGGCGGCGGGGTCAACTTGTAATAAAATGCTCTGTAAGTTCATTTCAAATAGTTTAAAGGGTTATTGATTCAACGCGTTCCTTACGAAATAAGGCCGCGTCCACTTTTCTTCATCTGTTTTTCGGCCTTGAGGTCTTGTGCGATCTTGTGGAGTACGCCGTTCACAAAGACAGGACTTTCCTGCGCACAGAAGCGTTTGGCCAATTCGATATACTCGTTGAGGGTTACCTTTACAGGAATGGACGGAAAGTTGATGAATTCACTCATTGCCACGCAGAGCAACACTTTTTCAAGCGTTCCGATTCTTTCGTGGTTCCAGTTCTGAAGTCGTTCAGCGATATAGGCATCGTATTCGTCCTTATGCAACAGGGTTTTGTCGAGTAGGGTAATGCCGAACGCCACGGCTTCGTCTTGTATCGACCAGCCTGCATCCACGTTGTTATTGCGCTCGGAACTTATTTGTCCAAGAAGGGAGTACACCCAGAATGTGGCCGATTCATAATCGGATTCCCAAAAGATGGAACGTTCCTCGCAAAAAGAACGCAAAACCGGATGAGCGGAAATCTTTCTTTTGTAGAGTTTACGCAAGAATTCTCGATCTCTTTCGAAATCATCTGTTTTTTCGTTGCTTTCCAAGACAATCTGCCATACTTTGTCAGCTGTGGATTCTCCGTTTTTCTTGACGAAAAGGGTGTCATATACCGAAACCACAAGGTCGTTCAGGTCTTTTATGCCATTCAAACGATAGGCTTCGCTTTTCAGTTGGTAGTTCAGGTCTTGTTTGATGCCCGATATCACACGGTTGTCCGCCATGTGCCGTACGCTTTCCAGTTCATTGCCGGTTTTCACCCCTCTTTCGGTTGCTTTGCGGTATCTTTCTTCGGCTTGCTCGGCAAGAGAGACCAGCAAAAACAATTGCAGGTAATACAACTCCGCCGTGCGGTCAAGTCCGGCCAACATGTTTTGCCGGCAAGCCATAGCCGAATCGGCTCCGCCTTGAACAAAGCCGTAGTAGGTCTGTATGGTTTTTTCTCTTAGAAAGCGTCTGTTGAACATGTTAAATCATTTCGGTAAAATACCGGTGTAGGTCGGTGCTGTCGGTAAGTTCGGGATGAAAACTTGCCGCCAGCAGATGTCGTTCTCTTACCAAGACGGGATGCGATTTGTAAGAAGCGAGTATTTCCACCTTCTTGCCGTGGCGTTCAATACGGGGAGCACGGATAAAAACAGCAGGAATGGGTGTATTGAACCCCTTTACCTTCAAGTCGGTAACGAAACTATCCAATTGTGCTCCATAGGCGTTCCGCTTTACCAGAATATCCATCAGTCCGATGCGGGTCTGGGTGCTGCCCTCGATTTCCTTGGCCAACAGGATCATGCCCGCACAAGTGCCGAAGGCAGGCATTCCACCGGCAATCGCCTTGCGTAAGGGGTTCATAAGGCCGAACCATTCCAACTGCTTTCCCATCGAGGTGCTTTCCCCTCCGGGCAGAATGATTCCATCTATTTTTTTTAGATCGTCTGCCGTCTTGACCCAAAGGGTTTTGATGCCGAGTTTTCGGATGCTGGCTTCGTGTTCCTCGATGGCACCTTGGATGCCTAAGATTCCTATGGTTTTCATGAACAAGATTCCCCTGAAAAGGCCGGCTTTCCGGTAAAGAGGAAAGCCGGCCTGCAATAAAGATTTACCAGCCTCTGTTGGCGAAAAGTTGTTTTTCGTCCAATTGGCGCACATCGATG
>CAZPBB010000116.1:0-2190 GCA_964584745.1 uncultured Bacteroidaceae bacterium | reverse complement strand
CTTCCGCCGTCTTGTTTCCAAACAGATAAACTGTTTTCAATCCTTCTTTCATATTTGTATTTATTATTTGATTATCAAATAATTCCAAGGACAAAAAATACCTTGGAAGAAAAGTTTGCAAAGGTAATAAAACCAAGAGGATTTTACAAGCATTCGCGTCAGAATATCCCAAGGGAAAACCAATTCGCGCAAAACGTCTCCTTTTATTTCTCTTTTGAGAAAAACTTCAACTATTTCATACCCATTGAACCAAAATACACTAAAGACCATGTACTCCGCGTCCGAAAGATCTTTCGGAGTCTCCACCGCCGCATGGCCGCATATTTCGCAACGGGTTCTCTTTAAAAGACAGGTTTTTTCGGCTGCCCCTTATATTGGCCGTGGAAATGACGGAACCGTAATTTGATAACGCCGAAAAAGGCTTCCTTGAAGATTTTCTTACTCATTTTGGAAGTACCTTCCTTGCGGTCGGTGAATACGATCGATACCTCCTTGAGTTGGTATCCGAGTTTATAGGCGGTGTATTTCATCTCTATCTGGAATGCATAACCCACAAAATGCACATCGTTTAGATCCATGTTTCTCAACAAAGCTGCCTTATAGCACACGAACCCCGCCGTGGCATCCCCCAGTTTCATACCGGTAACGAAGCGTACATAGGCCGAGGCGAAATACGACATCAACACCCGTCCTATCGGCCAATTGACCACGTTCACCACACCGTTCACATAGCGGGAACCCACCGAGAGGTCCGCACCGTCTTTGGCACAAGCGTTGTACAAGCGTTCCAGATCTTCCGGATTGTGGGAAAAATCGGCGTCCATCTCTATCACATAGTCGTAGTGCCCCTGTGCCAACGCCCACTTGAAACCATGTATGTAAGCTGTGCCCAAACCTAATTTTCCCTGCCGCTTCTCAATAAAGAGGCGGCCGGCGAACTCTTCCTCAATCAAGCGTTCCACAATGGACGCTGTGCCATCGGGCGAATTGTCTTCCACCACCAGTATATCGAAAGCCTTCGGCAAGGAAAAAACCTTCCGTATTATTTTTTCGATATTCTCCTTTTCGTTGTAGGTGGGAATGATAACCAATGTGTCGCTGGGCATGGTTTCGAAAGTTTTAACATTTTCGGACAAATATAACAAAAAAATGATTTTGAACGGTAATCTGCTTCGTTGAAAGATTCAGACGAGCAATAAAAAAGCCAAAACAAACCTTTACCTTTGCTCCGATGAAACATCCCAACACCTACCTGTTAGCCACTATAGGCGGCACTTTGCTTTCTATCGGAAGAATGTCCGTCCCCACCCTCTCGCTCCAAACGATCTTGGCGTTAGGCTGGATATGCTTCTTCATCGCCTTGCAGAGCGTGCAGGACAAGAACAAAAGGCCTGCGGGCATATGTATTGCGCTGTCGCTGCTGCTGAGCGGCTTTTGGTTCGTTCAGGCCGACACCTCCCGCCAAATTGCCTGGATTCTGACATGGCTCACGGGGCTGCTTATCGTTTGGCCGCTACGCTTCATCGCCCTGGGAGAGATCGCCTCCGCCCTATTAGGAATTCTGTCTTTTCGACATATGGGCATCACCGCACCGCTATCCGATACGGCAATCCTACCTCCTTTTTCTTTTTGCCTTATCACCTTCCTGCTGCTTCTCGCCGCCTCATTCCACGACAACCGCGCCCTCTACACACAGCAGAAAGCCGTGCAACACTACTCGCTGCCCGTACTGCTCGGCAGCCTTATCCCCACCCTGGACCGCCGCTGGCAAAGCCCGCCCCGCTCCCTGCTCCCACGCCTCCTCCCCCCGCTCTACTGGCTCAGCGTTTCCGGGTTTCTGTATCTCTAAGCAATAGCATACCCTTTCGCGGTCAAACAAGTTTTATTTTTACCTTTTGCTTCGCACAAGGTACTTCGTCTCGGCAGATGCAAACTGAAATTTCAGTTTGCTCTCTACGCCCTCTTCCGACATAGTCCAAGCAAGCTTGCCTCTGCCGGAATCGGGCGCAGAAGCAAGATGTCTCTTGCTTCTGCGCTCAACTTTTACGTACCTTTGTAGCGGTCTGTACCGTCGGGCGCACCGCAGGGCTTGCCACAAGAGCAACCGTCCTGCACGCCCCGAAACAGGCAGAAGCCACATATCCTAACGATTATGGAATACGATTTCAGGAAAATAGAAGCCTATTGGCA
>CAZPBB010000115.1:0-2203 GCA_964584745.1 uncultured Bacteroidaceae bacterium | reverse complement strand
GAAAAATCAGATCCGCATTCCTTTGGTCTACGGAAAACCCGCCAACGAAGCCTCTCTGAGCGGGTTCAGCAAGCTCAACGACATTTTCCACACCCGCAACAGCGCGGGAAAGATTGTGCCGATAGAGGAAGTGGGTTGGGCAGAAGACACCGCGGCCGACAAGGGCGTGCAGACTCCGGTTACCCATATCATCCTCTTTATCAGTTCGGGAACGCAAGGGGCCTACAAGGGAGAACAAGGCAATTGGCTCAAGATAGACAACGTAGGATTGGCGTATTAAGTAGGATTAGTAAAAAAGGGGAGGGGGCAGATTTCATCTGCCCCCTCCCCTTTTTTACTCCAACACACTTACAACAGTGTGCATTGCAGGTTGCGGTCGCCGTAGGCGTCATCTACCTTGCCGCAGGTAGGCCAGTATTTGTCGTCGTGCGGTAGCGGGAAAGCGGCCTGTTTGCGCGAATAAGGATATTTCCATTCGTCGGCGCAGACCACCAACTGGGTGTGCGGCGCGTTGTGGATCACGTTGTTTTCGCGGTCAGCCTTGCCGTCTTCGATTTCCTTGATTTCGGCGCGGATGGCGATAAAGGCATCCACCAGACGGTCGAGTTCGGAGAGCGGTTCGCTTTCGGTGGGTTCCACCATCAAGGTGCCGTGAACCGGGAAAGCTACGGTAGGCGCGTGGAAACCGTAATCCATCAAGCGCTTGGCAATGTCGCCCACCTGAACGTTGGCGCTCATCATGAACTGGTTGCAGTCCAGAATCATTTCGTGGGCGCACATGCCTTGTTTACCGGTAAAGAAAATCTTGTAGTGGTCTTTCAAACGGGCACGCAGGTAGTTGGCGTTCAGAATGGCGTATTCGGTGGCCGACTTGAGGCCTTCAGCCCCCAACATGCGGATGTAACCGTAGGTGATGGGCAGAATGAAAGCGCTGCCGTAGGGAGAGGAGGAAACGGCGTTTCTTCCCGTATGGCTTACCGGAACCAGCACGTGGTCGGGCAGGTAGGGAGCCAGGTGTTTGGCCACGCAGATGGGGCCTACGCCGGGACCGCCGCCACCGTGGGGCATGGCAAAAGTCTTGTGCAGGTTGAGGTGGCATACGTCGGCACCCATGTGGCCGGGTGAGGTCAAGCCCACCTGGGCGTTCATGTTGGCGCCGTCCATATAGACCTGTGCTCCGCAACCGTGAACGATGCCGAGGATTTCCAGCACCGCTTCTTCAAATACGCCGTGCGTGGAAGGATAGGTGATCATGAGGCAGGAAACGTTCGGGCCGTGTTCAGCCACCTTGGCCTTGAGGTCGTTCACGTCGATTTCGCCTTCGGGCGTGGAGGCCACCACCACCACTTTCAAGCCCGCCATGGCCGCCGAAGCCGGGTTGGTGCCGTGCGCCGAAGCGGGAATAAGGCAAATGTTGCGGTGGCTTTCGCCCTTGGCTTCCTGATAGGCGCGGATAACCGAAAGGCCCGTGTATTCGCCCGCCGCACCCGAATTGGGTTGGAAGGAGGCTTTGGCGAATCCGGTGATTTCGCAGAGGTCTTTTTCCAGCTGATCGATGAGTTCGTGGTAGCCCTGCGCTTGGTCGGCGGGTACGAAGGGATGGATGGCCGCCATTTCGGGCAGGCTCAGGCACATCATTTCGGCGGCCGCGTTGAGTTTCATTGTGCAGGAACCCAGCGGAATCATGGCGCGGTTGAGCGAAAGGTCCTTTTCTTCGAGCTTCTTGATGTAGCGCATCATTTCCGTTTCGCTGTGATAAGTGTTGAACACGGGGTGTTCCAGATAAGGCGTGGCGCGGCGCAGGGATTCGGGAATGTCTTCCAGGATTTCGTGGCTGCAATGGCCTTGGCAGCATTGGCCGCCTTGGCATACATGTTCCTTACCCACCGCTTGGGCCAGAACACCGATGATTTCGCGTACATCTTCCAGCGCGGTCGTTTCATCGATACTGATGCTGAAATGCTTGTCGTCGATATAGTTGAAGTTCATGCGGTGCTCAAGCGCGATTTTGCGGATGGTTTCAATCGAAACCGGGCTTTCGAAGCAGAGGGTGTCGAAGAAAACGGTATTGAGTTGCTTGAAGCCGTATTCCGTGCCGCGTTTGGCCAAACGTTTTGCGTTGGCGTGGATATCGAGCGCGATTTGGCAGATGCCGTCTTTGCCGTGATATACGGCGTACATGCCCGACATCACCGCCATCAAG
>CAZPBB010000114.1:0-2281 GCA_964584745.1 uncultured Bacteroidaceae bacterium | reverse complement strand
CCACGAAGTGGAAGTGCGGGCCGAAACGTTCGAAAGCCGCGCGGTCCAGTTCTTCGCGGTGGTCGGGATGTGCAATGGATATGAGCATCTTGGCACGTTCCTGCATGGTTTTTCCATACAGGTTCACCGCGCCGTATTCGGTAACGATCCATTGAACGTGGGCACGGGTGGTGACCACACCGGCACCCGAGGTGAGAACGGGCGCGATCTTGCTGATGCCTTTGTTCGTAACCGACTGCATGGCGATGATGGCCTTGCCGCCGGGACTTAAAGAAGCACCGCGCACGAAATCCACCTGTCCGCCTACGCCCGAATAGAACTTGGTTCCCAGTGAATCGGCGCAGACCTGTCCGGTCAGGTCAATCTGCAAGGCCGAGTTGATGGCCGTTACCTTGGGGTTCTTGGCGATGATGAACTCGTTGTTGGTATAACCCACGTCCATCATGGCAACGCCGGGATTGTCGTCCAAAAAGTCATATACGTCTTTGCTTCCCATCACGAAGGTAGAAACAATCTTGCCCTTGTCGATGGCTTTGTTCCGGCCGTTGATGATGCCTTTGCGCACGAGGTTCAGCACTCCGTCGGCAAACATTTCGGTATGGATGCCGAGGTCTTTGTGGTTGTTCAACTGCGAAAGCACGGCGTTGGGAATCGAACCGATACCCATCTGGAGCGTGGCGCCGTCTTCGATAAGTTCAGCCACATACTTGCCGATCTGGGCTTCTTCGGGCGAGGGTTCGGCAAAATGGCCTTCAATCAGCGGGGCGTCGTCTTCGGTAAAGATGTCGATCATGTCCATCGGAATGAGGGCATCTCCGAAAGAACGCGGCATACGGGGATTGATGGTGGCGATTACCGTGTCGGCGGTCTCGATGGCGGCCAGCGTGGCATCTACCGAGCAGCCCAAGGAAACGAATCCGTGTTTGTCGGGGGGCGTGGTCTGGATCAAGGCCACGTTGGGGCGGCAGTAGCCTTCGCGGATCAGCCGCTGGGTATCCTGCAGGAAGCCGGGAATATAATCGGCATAACCGGCCTGGGTGTCTTTACGCACGTTGGCGCCGGCAAAGAACGATTCCAAAAGGAACACGCCTTCGAATTCCGCACCCGTGTAGGGGGCGGGGCCTTCGGTGTGCAGGTGTTGCAGCCGCACGTTCTTGAACTCTTTGCGTCTGCCGCGTTCGCACATGGCCTGAATCAGTTTTTGCGGAGCGCAACCGATGGCATGGATGTGCACCCTGTCGTTGGTCTTGATGACTTTAACCGCTTCTTCGGCGGAAACAATTTTCATGGAGGTCAACATAATTATGTGGTTATTTTTCTTTAATCAGAATCATATATACGGGGAAGTGATCGCTGTATCCGTTCAGATACACGCCCCCGGCGTGTGTACGCAAGGGATAGCCGTTGTATTTGCCGTCTTTCTGCATGAGCATCGGGTCGTTGAAGATACGGTAACCGTAGAACTTGAGCGTGGAGCGGTCTTTGCCGGTAAGCCCCTGGGTAATGATCATCTGGTCGAACAGATTCCATTGCCCTTTGTAGCACAGTGTGCCCACACCGCGTTTATACAGACCGTAGGAAGCGTTGAACATCTCACCCGGTTTGAGTTTGGTGTAATCGTCCTGCTTGGGGGCGCGCATCACGTTCACCACGCTTTTGTTGATGGGGTCGTCGTTCAAGTCGCCCGTAACGATGATTTTGGCTTGTGGATTGGCGGCCAGAATGGTATCCACGATACGGCGGGTGAGGCGGGCGGCCATTTCCCGTTTGGGCGAGCTGCGCTTTTCGCCCCCGAGGCGGGAAGGCCAGTGGTTCACGATAAAATGCAGCGTGTCGCCCATATAGATACCCGAAACCACCAGTTGGTCGCGGGTCAGGAAATTGGGTTCGAGCGAGTCGTAGAGCCGCACCGAACGGCTGCTGATTATCTGATACTTGTCTTTTTGGTATAACAGCCCCACGTCCACACCGCGGCGGTCGGGGCCGTCGTAATGCACCACGCCGAAATTGTAGGGCAGCAGTTCGGGTTGCGCCACCAGGTCTTCCAGTACCTGACGGTTTTCCACTTCACTCACGCCCAGAATGTCGGGCACCTGCAGCTTGATTCCGCCCACTTCCTGATGGATGGCGGCGATCGCCACCGCCAGGTTGTGCAGTTTGTTGCGGTATTTCATGCCCGTCCAACCGTAGCTTCCGTTGGGAAGGAACTGCTGGTCGTTGGTAAGCGGGTCGTCGATGGTGTCGAACAGGTTCTCGAGGTTATAGAACCCCACCATGCCCA
>CAZPBB010000113.1:0-2368 GCA_964584745.1 uncultured Bacteroidaceae bacterium | reverse complement strand
AGGGAGGGTAGTTTCAAAGTCCATAGGTATGTAATTTAGCCTTCCGGATATCTTACCAAACCACTCTTTGCCTTTCTCCGAATTTACCATAACCAAAGATGTGCCAAGGTCTTTCTCCAGTTTCTTACTATATTTCTCGATACTCCAAAAATCAGCTAATGTTATATCAGAAATACGCGGAAATCCTCTGAATTTACATTCATAACAAGAGGGTCGCATATACGCATGGGTACCAATGTACCCCTGCGTATAGTTACTCTGTGTCCTTGTCTCGAATTTCACCGTACCATCAGCCAGCTTTACCTTCTGTGTAAGATTTCTCCATCCATATTCCTTGCTCTTTGGCTTGGCATATACCACAGGACTTCCATACCTATCTTCAAATGACTCCATATACTTTCGCCAAATAAGAGGCGAATTAATACCTAAACAGATAAAATCCAATATCACCAGATTTTCATATGGCTTTCTAAGATAGGCTCTAAGAGCTGCCATTTGGCAGGGGCACCCACACACAAGCACCTTTTCCCCAGCTTTCAACAGCTCACCCACTTGTTTAAAAAAGCCTGTAAGGTCACTTTGCAGATACTTACTACTCCTTAATCTGGGCAAATCTTTTTTATCCGCCGAAATATATTGTTTTACGGATTTACAGTCATCACTGAAAACTGCACCACCTACATACCCCTTATCTCGGTACATCCTATCAGCAAATGCAGAAAAGAGACCTCCGGATGTACTATCAAATACGACCTCCAAATTCTTGTTTTCAGCTGCATAGCATTCCGGCTTTGGAAAGTCGTTTTTCTTTAATTCCCCAGCATGGATAATAGGGCACGTTTTCTCACATAGACCACAATTGATGCATTTATCCAAATTTACCTTTGGATACCAAAAACCTTCTTGATCGGTTTTGAAATCAATAGCCTGTGTCGGGCATATATCACCACAAGCGTTGCATCCACAACAATCTACTTTATTTTTTATGTCAATCATTTACTCTTAAAATTAATATACACTATTCCACTTCACAACTTAATCTAAACTTTCAATCCAGTACTCCCAGTGGTTCGTAGACAAGTAAAATGGGGAAGAGGGAGGCGATAAAGGTACGGTAGCTTTTCAAAAGCGGTGTGCTCAGAGTGGAGAGGTCAGCTATTCTGTTGGCTTCGTACCAGGCTCGTTTCAGCTCTGGGGCGGTTTTACCGTTGGCTAACTGTAATATGAGGGGATCTGAGGCTATCAGCTTGTCGATGTTTTCGCGCATTATGAGGGAGAGGCGTTGGTAGTTTTCGTGGGTGGTGACGTTGGGAAAGCGGTTGTGTTTCAACAAGGTCTTTACCCAGTTTTTGAGCATCCTTTGGGCGAAGGGACGACCGTTGATGCTTTTCTTCAACAATGGGTAGATTTGGCTCTCTTGTATGTTGCGGTTGCCAGATCTCCATGCTGTATAGACTCGGTTTCTATGGAAAGATAGAAAATCTTGCGAAAGCTGGTTTCCGTAGCCGATATTTTGTGAAGGATACACGCCATAAGAAGGATGCTTGCCGTAGCCAATATTTTGTGAAGGAGGCTCACCATAAGATGGTTGCTTGCCATAGCCGAGGCGGTAGAGGAGTTCGTACATCTCTAACAATGAGGTAATTTCTTCTACGCGACAAGTCTCTAACGCTCTTTCGATTCGCAAGCATAGGGTGCGGCAACGGCTTTCGTTGTCGGTTTCCTCCACGGTTTTATGGTGACCGTCGAAGGTAAGATTGCCGTCAACCCTGCACTTCGCCACTATGTAGTTGGCTTGTGCTAAGAGGTCTCCTACCCTTTCGGTTATGTGTTTGTAAGAGGTTGTCATTGCTAAATAGCTTCGGCAATTGGTGTAGGCAAACTTTGCATATAGCATCTCGCCTCAATATCGTCTAATTGTGCTCGTCTTTCAAGTTCACTAAACAAAGTTGCCTTGTTATCCGCTGAGATTTTGGCGTAATCTTCTATTTCATTCGCTACTGTCAAGAGGCGAAGCAGGCTTTGTGTGGATAGCTCTGTCATTGAGCTTATTAATCGGGTGGTCAACTCGTTCCAGTTCTTGCCAATTTTTCGGATATTGAATCGGCTCACGTAGTCGGCGCACGTTACTGCCGTATACAGGTCGTTAACGATAGGCACGTCCCTTTCCTCTGCCCTTACGACCCCGCTTATGGCTCGGCGATAGCAGCGGTTGACGATACTGGTTGCTTCGCGTTCAAGTTTCGGAGAACCGTTTTGGAGTTGCAACGTCAAGAGGGGTATCGCCAATTCGGATTCCGGCACATCCCCATTTTTCCTTGCCATTTCAATGGCCTCACCCAAGAACTGAGTTACCCATGTCGGAATT
>CAZPBB010000112.1:0-2434 GCA_964584745.1 uncultured Bacteroidaceae bacterium | reverse complement strand
CTAAATAAATTTAGAATTATATAGAACCATTGGTGCAAGAAAGTATATAGACGCGTTTAGAATTATATAGAACCATTGGTGCAAGAAAGTATATAGACGCGCTTCATAAATACGGCTTGAATGGATGCTGCGACTGCATCAATGAGCAGCTGCGGCGTGTAAAACGCCGTCAGCACCGAAGCCTTTATACTCTCCGTTACATTGTAGCGCAATCCCTCGTTGAAATAGGGATATTCGGCAATCAGCCGTTGCAACCGTGCTATCGGCTCTGCCATGCGCCCCTCAATGGGATTGTTCGTGCCGATGTTCAGCACCTCCTTTATACCGCCGAAGCCCGAATATCGGGACAGCACCTCTTTCTCGCTGGGGGTGGCTCGTCGCCCTTGCAGACGAATGCGCAATGCCAGTTCAATGGCTTGCACGTTATCCACCAGTGCATTAAACTTGTTGTAATTCATATCGTAACCTTGTTTTTTATTTCCCTCTTTTCGGTCTGTTTCGACCGCGAGGGAGTTTGTTTTTCTGCCGTCAAAAGGTGACGGAGACAATCCGAACAAGGCTGTGGCGGAAAATACGCTCGACATCCGGAGAGGAAGATTTTGCGGCACACTCGCCGCGCAGCTGGGCTTGGGCGGTTTGAAATCGTCGATTACCTTTGCAGAAAAATAAATCCCCGTCGGGCGCACAGAGGAAAGTTGCTGTTATATGAGGGATATGAGACGACTTCTACAAGAGGACGTCTGAGTATAAATGGCCGCTTAATCGAAAAAATTACCGCAAAACACACCTCTTAATCGAAAAAAATGCTATATTTGCACAACAAATTCACTCCTTAATCGAAAAAAATGGCAAAAACAACATCTTTACAAAATGTATTGGAAATTGTGATGGCCACTTCGGACAAAAGTGAGTCTGCACGCAGAACAGAAATGATAAAAGAGGGAACCTTGCGCAAAATTGCTCCAAAGGTTTATACTACAAATATGTCAGACGCTCCGGAGGATATCATCAAAAGGAACTTGTTTTATGTGTTGGGGCAATTATATCCTAACGCAGTAATTAGCCACCGTTCCGCATACGAAATGAGACCTACGGAAAGTGGTGATTTCTTTCTCACCTACACTTACACCAGAAATGTATCGTTACCAGGCGTGAACATTCATCTGATGCAAGGCCCTATGGGTACAGAGAATGATATGCCTTTTATCGAAAATCTTTTCATTTCGAGTGCAGAGCGCAGAACCCTTGAGAATCTCCAGAAAGGTCGCGCCCGTTCAGGACTTTCAAAATGTCTTCCAAGAACGACTGTTGAAGATAATTTGGAGCGTATGCTTCAAATAAATGGGGAAAACGGATTAAACGCATTTCGAGATAAGGCACGAATAGTAGCGGCCGAGTTGGGCATGAATGAAGAGTTTGATACTCTAAACTCCATTATCGGCGCACTGTTATCTACAAAACCTTATGGTGTTTTGTTGTCAGAGGCTTCTATTGCCAGAGCCAAGGGTGAGCCTTTTGACAATAGCAGAGTCACATTATTTGAGACATTGTTCGGAGCACTTCATAATGAATTATTCCAAAATATAGACGAGCCTAATGTCGAAAATTCGTCATTCCGCAATTTTGCCTTTTTTGAGAGCTACTTTTCGAACTATATTGAGGGAACAGAATTTGAAATCGAAGATGCAAAGCAGATAATAGAAACAGGACAGCCATTGCCAGCACGCAATGCTGACTCTCACGATGTTTTGGGTACATTTATGCTTGTGGCAAGTCGGAGGGAGATGCAGAGAACACCATCATCTTTTGACGAACTGATCGAACTATTACAGGAGCGTCACAGAATCATGATGAAGGCTCGCCCTGATCGAAACCCGGGGATGTTCAAAATGCAGAATAATCATGCCGGCGATACACATTTTGTAGATTGTAGGCTTGTAAGAGGAACTCTTCGCAAGGGTTATGAGTATTACAAGGCGTTGGAACATCCATTTGCAAAATCCCTTTTTATGCTATTTATGATTAGCGAAATTCATCCGTTTAGTGATGGAAATGGCAGAATATCCAGAATAATGATGAACGCCGAATTGGTTGCAGCAGGTCAATCAAAAATAATCATTCCGACGGTTTTTCGGGATGATTACCTTAATGCTTTACGTAGATTAACACGTCGAAGTGATCCGAGTGTGCTGATACGGGCAATATCAAGGGTCCGCCAGTTCAGTGCGAATATAAAAGGTGACGATTTTGACGCTACGCGAAAATATCTCGAATCATGCAACGCATTCAAAGATGGAGAGGACTATATATTGAAATTTTAGAATTATATACGATAAAAATATTCAGAAAATGCAGGCTGTATAAAAGTAAATTTAGAAGCGCGTCTATATACTTTCTTGCACCAATGGTTCTATATAATTCTAAATTTATTTAG
>CAZPBB010000111.1:0-2557 GCA_964584745.1 uncultured Bacteroidaceae bacterium | reverse complement strand
AAGGTTATGTGCGGGCGGGCAAACGCTTGGGTGTGGTCAACATTACCACGGGGCCAGGCGGTCTGAACACGCTGACGGGCGTTATGGGGCAGTGGACGGATTCGGTGCCCGTGCTGTATATATCAGGGCAGGTCAAGCAAGCCACCACGATAGCCGCTTGTCCGGAATTGTCTCTCCGTCAGTTGGGCGACCAGGAAGTGGATATTATTTCGGTGGTGAAGCCGTTGGTAAAGTATGCGGCGCAAATCCGCAGGGCGGAAGACGTGCGTCGGATATTGGACGAGGCGGTGCATACCGCCCTGTCAGGCCGCCCCGGCCCGGTATGGATAGACGTGCCGATGGATATTCAGGGAGCGGAAATCGATGAAACCGCGTTGGCGGAATTTCCGGTCGAGGCTGCGGTGGCCATGCAACGGAAGAAAACGCCGGAAAAGGCACGGATAGAAACTTTGGTCGATTTGTTGCGCAAGGCGGAACGCCCGGTGATGATTGCCGGTCACGGTATCCGGATTGCCGGAGCCCAGGCGGCTTTCAGGGCATTTGTGGAAAAACACGCCATGCCGGTCGTTACCACATTCAACGGAATGGATTTGCTGGAAGAGGAGCATCCTTGCTTCGTAGGTCGTATAGGAACTTCCGGTAGCCGCTCCGGAAATTTTACGTTGCAGAATGCGGATTTGGTCCTTTCGGTCGGCTCGCGCAACAATATCCGTCAGACGAGCTATAATTACGAATATTTCGCGCGGGGTGGCAAATTGGTCTGTGTGGATGTGGACGCGGCGGAATTTCAGAAACCCACGGTAAAACCTTTTCTGGGCATAGAGTCGGATGCCGCCTGTTTCTTCGAAGCCTTGTCGGCCGCCTGTCCGCAGGCTTTCGACTTTTCCGCTTATCGGACTTGGGCGATGAATCTCAAGGAAAAATATCCGAAAGTATTGCCTCAATATAGAGATTGGAAGGATAAGGTTCACCCGTATTACTTTATGGAAAAGCTGAGTGAGACCGCGCCGGACAACACGCTTTTCGTTGGCGGGAACGGTACGGCCTGTATCGTGACGTTCCAAGCATTCAAGGTCAAGCGGGGACAGCGTTATTTCTGGAATTCGGGTTGCGCCACGATGGGCTACGATTTGCCCGCCGGCATCGGTGCGGCATACGGGGCCCCGGACCGTCCGCTTTTCGTATTGGGTGGCGAGGGCAGCATGATGATGAACCTGCAGGAACTGGCTACGATAGCGGGCAATAAGATTCCTGCCAAGATATTGTTGCTGAACAATAACGGTTATATTTCCATCCGTCAGACACAAGATAATTTCTTTTCGGGCAGACATATCGGGCTTAACGCCGATTCGGGGGTCTATTTCCCGGCATTTGAGAAGTTGGCCAAGGGCTTCGGATTGCCGTATATGCAAATTACTTCGAATAATGAGATAGAACCGGTGGTAAAAGAAATGCTCCGCACGCCGGGGCCGGTGTTCTGCGAAGTCTTTTTAACGGAAAAGTATAATTTCGAACCCAAGACCTCCTCGATGCGTAAGCCCGACGGCAGAATCGTTTCCAAGCCATTGGAGGATTTGTTCCCGTTCTTGCCGCGTGAGGAATTTGAAAGCAATATGATTATCCCACCTCTTAAAGAAGAATAACGATGAATGCATTGGAACAACGTATGGTAGATGCCTTGAAAGACCTCAAGGAAAATCATGGTGTACTTGGTGTAAAGGCGGAGTTCGAGGCGGAGGGCACGCGTATGGAAGAAGCCTTGCGTTTGAAAGAAGTGGTGACCAAGGCGGGTTTGGACTTGACCATCAAGGTGGGCGGTTGCGAGGCCATTCGCGATATGTACGACGCCCGTTCCATCGGGGTGACCCGTATCGTGGCGCCGATGATAGAAACACCGTATGCGTTGACCAAGTTTTTGGGGGCAACCCATATGGTGTATCCGCAGGATGAATGGGATAATGTGGATTTCCTCATCAATATAGAAACCGAAACAGGTTATAGGAATCTTCCGGAAATGATGAAAGTTCCGCATATCGAAGAGTTGGCGGGAATTGTGTTGGGGCGTACCGATATGTCCCGTTCCTTGGGATTGACGGCAGACGATATCAATAGTGATCGGGTTTTTGGAATTGCTTCGGAGGTGCTTCCGACCGCAAAGAAATATGGCAAAGAATGTGTGATAGGCGGTGGCGTTTCCGCAGAATCGGTGCCGTTTTTCGCACGTCTGCCGCAAGGTTGTCTGGATAAGTTCGAAACCCGCAAGGTGCTGTTCAAGTATCCGGGAACGAGTGAAAAGAATATGTGTCAAGGTATCTTGAAAGCGGTGGGTTTCGAGTTGATGTGGTTGAAGAATAAGCAGGCTTTTTACGGGTTTATTTATCAAGAAGATGCGCAACGTATCCATGTCTTGCAGTCTAGATACGACAAATCCATCGAGGCGGCGGGAGGAAAATATGAATAGTGCTTCTTTGCAGGAAGAGAAGAAAGCCGGATTGTACCGGCTCCATCATTTTTTCTTCGATTTGGACGGCACGCTGGCCGATTCCAAGGCGGATGT
>CAZPBB010000110.1:0-2690 GCA_964584745.1 uncultured Bacteroidaceae bacterium | reverse complement strand
ATTCATCCCCTCCACTGCCTCTCCACTATCGGGATGGCGGTAGAATAATCGTCGCGTCTAATGAACAGTCCGCTGAAAGAACTTTCGTTGCAAGAGCTTTGGACGTTGTTTCCCATTGTCCTCTCGCCGCATCAGCCGCAGTGGGAGGATTGGGCGCAGGAAGAAATCGGCACGCTTTCGGGGCTATTGGCGGGCTTCTCCCCTATCTTCCACCATATCGGCAGTACGGCGGTTCCCGACATTCTGGCCAAACCGATTATTGACATTCTCGTGGAGATTCCTGCCGAGGTTGACCGCGCGGAGATACAGAAACTCTTGGAGGATGCCGGCTATATCTGTATGGCGGCCTCCGGCGCGCGGCTGAGTTTCAACAAAGGATATACGCCGAGCGGATTCGCCGAAAAAGTATTTCATATTCATATACGTCCCGTCGGCGACAACGATGAGATTCTTTTTCGCGACTATCTGCGATGCCACCCTGCTACCGCCCGCCAATACGAAGCCTTGAAACAAAGCCTCCTGCCCGAATACAGACACAACCGCGACGGCTACACCGAAGCCAAATCGGAGTTCGTGAAACGCATCACCGCATTGGCGAAAGCATCTTAACCCTTCCATCTTCTGCCTCTTTTTTGCCGAAGATATTGCTACCTTTGTGACCTGTTATGGCAAAAAAACTGATAGCGTGCGCTTTTTAAAAGAATATATGTTTTTCGCTGTTTCCGACACTCACGCTTAGCATCTGCCGAACTTTTGCCTAAGGTGCATGTATTTTTGCCGCACAGAGATAGGCGATTCTCAGGGTAATTCTTTTCACAAAGCCCTATGTGATGAAGAATTTCTAATGAACATCCTGCAAGGATTAGGCTCAATGTGATTGTGACAACGCTGCGCCCCAACATGCCGGTTTCTCAAATAAATTTTTGTAACTTTGAGAATACATATAACACAATAAAATGACAAAAGAAGATATCCTTACCCATTTGAAGAAAGAGACTTCAAATAATCGTTTAAGGTTTCCAGATTCATTACTTATTGATTCGGAGAATGGCATTTTAACCCTTACAATGGAAGAAAAAGGATTGAATGGAAATATGCAAACTGATCCGGCGGCTTTTGAAGGATGGGCGATTGCAATAAAGGCGATTATTCCTCAATACGCTGAAAAAGTAATTATTCAATGGAAAGGGGAAGGCATAATAGAAAGGAAACATTACAATCGTTTCCTATATCGACTGATACGATTTACTCAATCGTATCAGTGGGCTTCGTATAAACCTTTAGATGATCAAAGTAAGAAGGACCTGAAGGAAATAAATGATGAAATCAACGAATGGGTTGTTAATTATCCAGGAGATAAAAGTCAAGAACAAGCGGCAAAAGAAGAAGCGCAACTTGAAAGCAATCTTGTAGAGGTTCTTCCCGGAATTAAAAATCATCAACTACCCGTCGGTCTCTTCCATAAGGATAAAAGTAAAGAAACAACACGTACACCAAGAGGCGGAAGTCAAATTGACTTATGGTCAATAGAAGATAAGACTTTTACGGTTTATGAGTTAAAAACAATTGACAATCGTAAAGTTGGTATTATTTCAGAATTGATGTTCTATTCCAATGTAATAAAAGATTTGGTAGATGGAGATATTCACTTCGCTCAAGAAGCAGACCAAGTAACCATTCGTGATTTCGACAAAGTATTCAAAAACATATCCAACAACCTCATTAATAGAGTATGTGGCGTATTTCTGACCAATAACCTTCACCCTTTGCTTCAAAAAGCTAAAAATCTTTTTGTAATATTGAATGGAAACAATAGAGGGATAGTATACAAACAGATTGGGTATAAAATGAAACTCCTCTATACAATTTCACAATAAACATACCCCTGACACAAACCTTTGATTCTCCAATCACAAAAGACTGACTGACGAAGGCCGACATAAAGACACCTTCGGCCTCCCCCCCCTGTGTCATAGAATTTTCTGCAAAAACCGAACTTGTATCGCAAAATGATACAAGTTGTATGTATCTTTGCAACCCAATCAAGACCGATATGACACAACTGCAAAAATACGCATGGTTGATTGAGGCCATCCGCGATGCGGGAAAAATCACGCACAAAGACCTTTCCGACAAATGGGAACGGGCGACAGAAAACGATGACGGCACACCGCTGCCCCGTGCCACGTTCAACCGTTGGAAAGATGCCATCCTCGATATGTTCGGCATCCATATCGCCTGCCAACGCACGGGCGGATACCTCTATTACATAGAGAATTCCGAGGATATCACCCACGACAAACTAAAACAATGGATGCTCGACACATTTGCGGTCGGGAACCTACTCGGCGAACATCTGTCGCTGCAAGAACGCATCTATGTCGATGAAATCCCTTCGGGTCGCAAGTGGTTGACCACCCTGTTGTCGGCCATCAAGAAAAACCGCGTGCTCACCCTCATCTATCGGTCTTTCCATAAATCGCAGGGTTCCACATACTCTTTCGCCCCCTATTGCGTGCGGCTTTTCGAGAACCGTTGGTATGTGGTAGGCTATGCCGTTCAGACAAAAGAAATCCGTACTTACGGGCTTGACCGCATCGAGCAACTGGAAGAAACCGGCGAGACCTTCCATTTGCCCAAGAAATTCTCGGCTTCGGGTTATTTTTCCGACTATTACGGTATTGTGACGG
>CAZPBB010000109.1:0-2861 GCA_964584745.1 uncultured Bacteroidaceae bacterium | reverse complement strand
GGTCCAGATATTTGGAGATGAGGTAGGCCAAGGTGGTCTTTCCCACCCCGGGAGGTCCCCAGAGAATCATCGAAGGCAGGTTCCCCGACAGTATGGCTTTTTGCAATACCGCATCTTTGCCCATCAGGTGGGTCTGTCCGATATATTCTTCTATATGCTGCGGGCGCAGCTGTTCTGCCAAAGGCGGGTTCATGCGGAGATTAAAAATACAGTGTTCTTCTTTTGCAGGTCGGCGGGATGTTTCTTCCAGTCAGCCACGGTTCGGGTAACGATAAACTCATCGGGGAGGGTGATGTTGCAGGCCACGCATAGCCGTGTCTGAGGTCGGCAACTTTCCAGCAGGCTGAGAAACATCTGTTGGCTCCGATAAGGTGTTTCGATAAAAATCTGTGTCTGTCCGCTTTTCAAGGAGTGGGTCTCAAGTTCTGTAATGCGGTTGCGGCGTTCCTTGGGTAACACGGGCAGATAGCCCGAAAAGGCGAAGTTTTGCCCGTTGAAGCCCGAGGCCATAAGTGCCATGAAAAGCGAGGATGGGCCGCTGAGCGGTACCACCTGTATGCCTTTGCGGTGCGCCCAATCTACGGCCAATGCACCGGGATCGGCCACGCAGGGCAGACCGGCTTCCGAAAGCACACCCATGTCGCGGTTCAATAGAGAGGAGGGGATGCCCTGCTTCTCAAGCACGCTTTCCAGACAACTTTCGGTCGTATGTTCGTTGAGTTCTATAAAGAGTACGTCTTCAAAAGACGCTGAAAACCCCACCTTACGCAAGAACCGCCGCGCCGAGCGCAGGTCTTCCACAAAAAAGATACGCAGGTGTGCTATGTGCGGCAGGTATGAGGCCGGCAACACATCACCCGGAGCGGTGTCTCCTATGCAGGTAGGCAACAGAAAGAGGCGAACCGTTGCCATAACGGGTTCAGCTTTTGATTTTTTTGTCTAAGTCATCCACCAGCGACTTGAAAGATTTGTCGGTCTCAATCAGATTGTTGATGGTTTTGCAGGCATGCAATACCGTGGCGTGGTCGCGTTTGCCGCATTGGGTGCCGATGGAGGCAAGCGAGGCTTTGGTGTGCTTTTTGGCGAAGAACATCGCCAGCTGGCGGGCAATCACGATCTCCCTTCTCCGGGTATTGGAATGAATCTTTTCCACCGGGAGTTCGAAATGGTCGCAGATTACCTTCTGGATATAATCGATGGAGATCTCCTTTACCGAATTGTGGACAATCTGGTCGATCATCTTGCGGGCGAGTTCCATCGTGATGGTCTTCTTGTTGAGGATGGATTGTGCAAGGAGGGAATTGAGCACGCCTTCCATTTCGCGCACGTTGGTGGAAATGCTGTAGGCGATGTATTCGATGACATCCTGCGGCATCTCAACGCCGTTTGCGTGGATCTTTTTCTTAAGAATGGCGATGCGGGTCTCCACATCGGGAACCTGCAGGTCGGCGGCCAATCCCCATTTGAAACGGGAAAGAAGCCTTTGTTCAATGCCCAGTAATTCTACCGGCGGCTTGTCGGATGAAATTACCAATTGCTTTCCGCTTTGGTGTAAATGATTGAATATCTGAAAGAAAGCGTCTTGCGTTTTGTCTTTTTTCGCTAATTTATGAATGTCGTCTATCAACAGCACGTCGATGAGTTGGTAGAAGTGGGTGAAGTCGTTGGTGGTGTTGTTTTTACAGGCATCCACAAATTGCTGGGTGAACAATTCGGCAGACACATATAATACAGTGAGGTCAGGATGGTTCATTTTGGTCTGCAATCCGATGGCGTTCATCAGGTGGGTCTTGCCCAGACCGATGGGGCTGTGCAGAAAGAGGGGATTGAAAGCCGTCTTGCCCGGATTTTCGGCAATGGCGTAACCGGCCGATCGTGCCAGGCGGTTGCAGTCGCCTTCGATAAAGTTGTCGAAAGAATAGTTTTCGTTGAGCTGGGAGTTTATCTTGATTTTTTTCAGGCCGGGAATGATGAACGGATCCGGCAAGTGGTCTTTAGGCGGCACGGGCATGGCGGTGGGTTGATTTCGGGTTTCCTGTTTGTATCCGCTTTCGGCGGTAACGCTATAGGGATTGGTGGTATCCATCACGACAGAATATTCCAATCTGCCTTCCGGACCCAGAACACGGCGAATGGTGGAACGGAGTAAATCCACATAGTGTTCTTCGAGCCATTCGCAGAAAAACGGGCTGGGTACCTGGATTGTGAGCGTATGGGCTTCAAGCTTTACCGGTTTAATCGGGGCGAACCAAGTGCGGTAGTGTGCGGAATCGCCCAAGTTGTCGCGGAAAATCCTAAGACAATCTTCCCATACGAGCGCATGTTTGTGTTCCATCGTAATCGTCAAAAAATAAAGGGTTGAAAGACCCCTGTTGATAAGTTGAGTTATCAACTTACCGGAGGGCTTGTTCTCGTATTGCAAAGATGAGGCTAAAAAAGATAAAAAAAAAGTTATTTTGCTCTTGTTTTTTTGGAAAGAATATGTAAGATGAAAATGGCTTGAGATGTGCTTCGGGTTGTTTTTGTGTGATATTCTTTGTGTTGTATCTTGATTTTTTAAGAAAAAAAATTCGTGTTTTCTTGATATTCCCGAGGCGGTGTGGGAAGGCGACATGGCCGGATGGTTGATAACATTTGTGGGAAGGCTGGAGAGTATGTGATTTATTAAATGTTGATAAAATTTTCCGTTTCATGGTTTTTCTAAGGGAATGGACGGATATGGATATCTTTACCGACTTATCGTTTTTCAATAGTGTTTTTTATGTATGCGTTCGATACTTCTATCAGGGTCTGCTATGGAGATGTGGATCAGATGGGCTTTGTCTATTATGGCAATTACCTTAGGTTCTATGAGATAGCCC
>CAZPBB010000108.1:0-2942 GCA_964584745.1 uncultured Bacteroidaceae bacterium | reverse complement strand
TGACCAATATCCGCGATGTGATTCCTTTCCCGCGTTTTCCGCAGAACGCCGAGTTCTAAATTCTAAGGAGAAAATTACTTTTTAGGCCTGTATCCTGACCGTCGGCTTTTGCCGGCGGCCGGTTTTTTTCTATCCGGTTTGGATTTATACCAGAAGAAACAATCGGTTTGCCGGTCGCGTTCTTCAGGATTGTATTCGGTAAAGACAGGTTCAAGCGTATAAGGATCAAGCCCTGTGTAATAGGTTTCGGTAGCCAAGGTCATAGGGGTGGGGGTAAAAAGTTGTACCTGCTCCAAACGGAAACCCAAATGACGGGTCTTGTTTTGCAAGGCTTGCATATCCTGCAAGGTACAGGCCGGATGCGCCGAAATAAAATATGGGATTATCTGTTGGTTCAGGCCTGTCTTGTGGCAGTAGCGATCAAAAAAATCCTTGAACGCCTCGAATTGGAAGAACGGCATCTTGCGCATCTGTCTCAGTACATGGCTTTCAGTATGTTCAGGCGCCACTTTGAGCCGCCCTGAAACACCTTTCCCGATAACCCATTCGATATACTCCCGCGCATGGTTTTCAGAGGCTTTTCCGTTGCCGCCCGTATGCAGATAGGGCACGATCATGTCGTAACGGATACCGCTGCCGATATACACTTTTTTTACGCCGGAAACAGCTGTGGCTTTGCGGTAAATCTCCAGCAGGGCGGCATGGTCGTGGTCCAGATTGGGGCAGATGGAGGGAAAAAGACAGGATGCCTTCTTGCATTTGGCGCATTTTGCCGCATCTTTTCCCTTCATGCCGTACATATTGGCACTCGGACCACCCAAATCGCTTAAATTGCCCTTAAAATACGGCATACGCACTAAATGTTGAATCTCGTTGAGTACCGATTTTTCGCTGCGGCTACGCACTTGCTTGCCCTGATGGGCGGAAATGGTGCAGAACGAACATCCGCCAAAACAACCTCGGTGCAGGTTCACGGAGTTGCATATCATCACGAAAGCCGGTATCTCGCCTCGGTTTTTGTAGCGCGGATGCGGCAAACGGGTATAGGGCAGGTCGAAAGCCTCATCTATTTCGTGGCTACCGGGTGTAAAGGGAAAGGGTGGGTTGATCACCACATAATCCGCGCCCGTCTTTTGGATGATACGCCCGCATTCGAAACGGTTGGAGGCCGTTTCCACCAAGGCGAAATTGTGTGCCTGAGCGCGTTTGTCCTTAAGGCAGGTTTCGTGGTCAGACAATATTATATCAGGTTCGGAAAACGTACTCTCAGGCAAGTCATGGCATAGATAGGAAACTTGTGGAATATGGCGGCAGGCAACCGGAGAAGGGTCGCGTTCCAATTGTCGGGCTATTTCCGCCACGGGCTTTTCACCCATGCCATAGACGAGCAGGTCGGCACCGCTTTCCACCAGAAATGAAGGTCGGAGTCTGTCTTGCCAGTAGTCGTAGTGCGTAATGCGCCGCATGGAGGCTTCTATGCCGCCAATCAGCACAGGTACGTCTGGATAAAGTTGTTTGAGGATACGGGTATAGACAAGGGTAGGATAGTCAGGACGGAAACCTGCCTGTCCGCCCGGTGTATAGGCATCGTTGCTGCGGAGTCGTTTTCGTGCGGTGTAGTGGTTCACCATCGAGTCCATGCTTCCGGCCGAAACACCGAAAAACAGCCGTGGACGCCCCAATTTCTTGAAGTCGCGCAAATCGTCTTTCCAATTGGGCTGTGGCAGAATCGCTACCTTGTAGCCGGCTTTCTCCAGATAACGGCCTATTACCGCCATGCCGAAAGAGGGATGGTCCACATAGGCGTCGCCGCTCAACAGAATGATATCTGCTTGTTCCCATCCTCTTTTTTCCATTTCTTTTCTGGAAATGGGGAGCCACGATTCGATGGGCAGACTGTCGGGATTTATTTTGTCAAGATGCGATTCCATGTTAGGTGTTGACAGAAAAACGGTATCAAAAAAAGAGGAGTATCCGTCCGGATACCCCTCTTTTTTCGAGTGAATCGATTCAAATGCTCGGCTTAGGCTTCGGCAGGAACCACCGAAACGAAGGGACGACCGTTTTCCCTTTTGCGTTTGAACGCAACCACACCGTCGGTCAAGGCAAAAAGCGTATGGTCTTTGCCCATGCCTACATTCGCCCCGGGATGATATTTGGTTCCGCGCTGACGTATAATGATATTGCCGGCGGTTACAGCTTGTCCGCCGAAGATTTTAACGCCCAAGCGTTTGCTTTCTGATTCACGACCGTTATCGGAACTACCGACACCTTTTTTATGTGCCATTGTCTTATCTTGTTAAAAATTTCTGATTCCGTTTATTGTGCCTTAAGTTAGGCGATCTTTTCAATTTGAATCTGCGTCAAGGAAGCGCGGAAACCGGTTTGCTTCTGGTAACCTTTTCTTCTTTTCTTCTTGAAGATGGTAACCTTGTCTCCTTTTACGTGTCCCAATACCTTTGCCGTTACTTTGGCGCCGGATACCACGGGCGTACCCACTTCCACTTTACCGTCGTTGTCTTTCAACAAAACCTTTTCAAACTCAACCTTGTCGCCTTCCTGGGCTTCCAACCGGTTCACAATCACCTTCTGGTTTTCTTCAACCTTGAACTGTTGTCCGGCTATGTCAACAATAGCGTACATATCTGAATGTGTTTTTTCTCAATAGGGGCGCAAAGATAGGCAAGATTTTTGAATTGACCTAACCTTTATCTGCCAAAAAAATATAAATTCGATTAAATCGCAGTATATCAACATAAACAATTATCAACCATTGTTTATACTTTGTTGATAACTTACCAATAGGGATCAGATTCAAGAAAAATGCCCGATCTTTTGGGATCGGGCATTTTCCGTATGTCGAAGTTGGGACTACAATCCCAACTTGGCCTTGATGGCGGCGGGAACGGCATCTTTGTGAACCATGATGTCGAGCGTGTTGG
>CAZPBB010000107.1:0-3048 GCA_964584745.1 uncultured Bacteroidaceae bacterium | reverse complement strand
TGATGAAGAACTTCGACAAACCTTATCTGTCCAAAAGCATACCGGAGTTTTGGAGACGGTGGCATATCTCACTCACCTCATGGTTCCGCGACTATATCTATTTCCCCTTGGGCGGAAGCCGATGCTCCAAAGCAAAGAGTCTTCGCAACACCATAATTGTATTTCTGCTGAGCGGACTTTGGCATGGTGCTAACTGGACTTTTGTAGCGTGGGGTTTGTATCACGCCCTCTTTTTCATCCCTCGTTTGATAAGCGGCAGAAAGGCGCATGAAAACACCCGTTTTCCCTTGCTTTCGGTTGCCGTCACCTTCCTTATCATAACCATCGGCTGGGTGTTGTTCCGCGCCGACAGCCTGTCATCCGCCTTCGTTTTTATAAAAGGAATGGTATGCGGTGGAGGGGAAATGCTCATTCCATTAAACATTTCGACATTGACCTTAGTGAAAATGTTTTTAGCTATTGGCCTATTGATATTGGTTGAATATACAGTCTCTATACATAAAACTATAATAACCGTATGGCATCGCCCTGCTTCCAGCATCTTACGTTGGACAGCCTATTTAGGAATTGCTTTATGGATATTTTTATCCATTGGGGTAAGTCATACTTTCATTTATTTCCAATTTTAAACTATGAAGCGTTTTCTTTTACGAATAGTGGCCTTTGGGGTGGCAATGGTGGCATTATTGGTTCTCACACTCGTTTTAAATCCCGCCGGACCTGAAAACTATTATCGTGCATTTTGGATAAAGAAAAATTTGATTTCTAATGTCAACCGTGATTCATCCATCGTAATTGTAGGCGGAAGCAATGTCGCATTTGGTTTTAATTCTGTTTCGATTTCCGAGAAAACGGGAATACCTGTCATTAATACAGGATTAAATGCAGGATTAGGTTTAAAATGTATTGTTGAAGAAACTTTTCCTTTCCTCAAAGATGGCGATATTTTAATCTTTTCGCCTGAATATGACCATTTCGTCAAATACGGAGCTTATGGATGGACTTCATTTGTTGAACTCCTCTGTTTAGGGAATTGGGCGTATCTTCCCAAAATGTGTATGAGACAGTGGATAACCGTAGGTAAAAATATACCGAAAGTAATTTCCAATAGAGTAGATTATAGGATATTAAATACATTTCCTTTCAAAAAAGAGATTCCTGCCACATACAAAATATCAGCTTTCAATAATAATGGAGATATAGTAGCACATTGGGGAGAAAATCATACCTTGCTTAAAATAGACGTTCAAAAAAAAGATCCGCAAGCAATTAATAATCATTTCATAGGTTGGCTCACTGTGAGATTGTGCGAAATAATGGAAAGAGGTGTCAAAATTGTTATGCTTCCACCTGTGTTGGCGGCAACAGAATACATAAATAGGGAAGATGAAATCAATTCTATAGATTCAGCTTTGCGTCAGGAGTGCATTCCTTTTATTTGCGCTCCCAAAGAAATGGTTTATCCCGATTCTCTTTTCTATGATACATTCTACCACTTGGATAGTCTCGGCGCAGCCATTCATTCGGCGGATTTGGTTCGGTTGTTGAAAGAGCACAACATCATACCCCGCAACTAAACTTTTTGCGATAGCTGTCATGTATCCCTCTCGTGCACAATTCTCTCATCGGGACTCTATCGGACAGGCTTTATAGAATTCCAGAAGTTGGATGGTTTCTTTGCGGAGGTTGGTCTTAACGAATTGCTTCATGTCCGAATCCATCAACTCGCCAAGCCCGTTGAGCATACCCTTGTCCGACATCTTCGACAGATGGTCTATGCAGTCTTGCAGGTATTCCTCTAAGGAGCGTTTCATTCTCGCTTCCACAATCCGCCGGTTGACAGGCGTCCGCTGTTCCATATAGAACCAACTGTCGAATATATCCCGGTTGGTGATTTCATTACGGTCGAGCATCGCACATAACTTATGGGCAAACATATTCTGCTTGTCCATCAATTTAACGGGGAAGCCCAATAAACGCTCCATATGATAGGTGTCGCCAAAATCCCGTTTGGATATCTCCACCTTGATCTTATGTTCTCCGATACCGTAATCCAACACAAGAATCGGTCCGTAAAATTTCTTAGCCTCATCATGAATCTTGCCATACTTCAACAGCAACGACCTGACCGAATCATATACGGCATTTTCCTGCGAGGAATCCAACAGATTGAAGTCCAAATCCACCGAGAACCGAGGAAGATGATAAAAGAACATGCATGCCGTGCCTCCTTTAAAACCCAAGTTCACCGAAAGCAAGGGATTGGTGTAGATATCCTTCAAAATTTGCAGCATGAAGAATTTATGACGATTTATATCAATCATTTTCAATAATTTTTAGCGCCCTCTTGGTCAAAGTGGGCGAATTGTAAACCGGCAACAGACGCTTCACCGCCTCCTTGTCCAAGGCTGCGGGATTATCAAAATGGAAACGGGCGTTAAGGTAAAGCATATCCAGAAACGCCCGTTCCTTGGTGGCCACACTCAGAATCCCCCCTTGCACGCCCAGCGTATTGGCCAAAATTTCTCCTTTCAACTTTCTATACCCCAACACCATTCCATCCACCTCCACGGTCCGGTTCAGATAGCTCGCCATCGTGATTCCACTGCTGTATTGAAAGATAACCCCTTCTTGTTGCAGCACGTATTCCATCGACAGATAACTGGGGGTATAAAGACAACCCGCCAACTCCGTCATCGAATATCCGGGTTTGGCATAGATTCCCTTGCGCGGCGAAACAAACAACCCTTTTCGGATGGCATAGGCCATTCTCTGTGCAATGGATACCGCATCTGTAATCCCGGTAATCATAGCGATATCCGCCACCTTGAATACGGTCTGCGGTTGTTGGAGCAGCCGTAAGGAAATCTCATTTGGTGAACTATACATATAATCCAATACTAATTTTAGTTCACAAAAATATAATTTTCTGTATAATCATGCAAGAGGATAACACTCTTTCCCTCCCGAACTTTCAAAAAAACATCCCACAAAAAATTAGCCCAAACCCGAAGAAAGCGATACCTTTGCACCTTATCACATCATCCA
>CAZPBB010000106.1:0-3086 GCA_964584745.1 uncultured Bacteroidaceae bacterium | reverse complement strand
CATCCGCGGCTCATCCCTATTTGAATATGCGCGAAGTTACGAAATTTTGGGCGCACAATATCTTTAATGCATGTAAAACAGAAAATGGCTGTATTGGTTAAAATACAGCCATTGATTAAATAATGTGAAGATAAAATGTACCTCTATTCAACAAGATTTTTAATATCTTCTAGCAATTTCTTATACTTTTTCATGACCCTACCCCATGCATGGAAATCTTCATCTTTGGGCTGGTCGATTTTGGTACTAACTTGGCTTTGAAGCAACAGCTTGAATTTTAACTGTCCGTCTCCATTGTCTGGTATCTCTTTGATTTCAATACGGCTACGAACTATCTTATCAGAAATTTCTTTATCAGAAAAAGTGTCCTGGTTCCAAGCGGTACGATACCATCCTGATACATTGTCATTTATTTCCAATGTCTCGAATAATTCGCTGATATAATATTTCATTCGTTGAATGGCCTCATCTCTTTTCATGGATTTTCTCACCATGATTTCCATCCGTTTGTTGGCGATATCCGCGCCCGGCTCAGAAGCCGCATATGCCGCATCAACCACCATATCCTGCGTTAAATTATAGGAAGATACATTTTCTTGAAATTGTATGATCCGACTGTACTCCAAATAGCCTTCCGCCCGAACGACCAACTGGACATCTTGGTCTTTATAGATAGGAAAGGTAGCACTACTCTTCCCTTTTACAATCAATACGCCATTGGCGTAAAATTCAGCGGCAGGAGCATCCACCAATACCGTTATATTCCGACGGTTTTCTACCAAGTCTAGATTATAGGACATCTTGATACCCGGTTGATCATAAAAACCGATGGTTTTGATGTATTTATCGTAACCGTCAGCGGTAATCATGATACTTTTCTGCTCACCTTTGTGGATATTGAAATCAATCGGACTCTTCCCCATCAATCTTCCGTTTACATAAATATCCGCTGTTTCGGGAGAGCAGGTAACGGAAACCTGTTTTCGATTCGGTTTCAAGTCTATCTGTATGGCGGCAGGAGTTTTTAAATTGATGATGAATTGTTCGGAATCATAACCATCGGCTTGAGCGGTAAATGCTTGATCAAGCAGTCCGACAGCGATACTATATAGTCCGGGAGAGACAGGTTGCACCACTTTCCCTTTTAGGATGACGATGGCATCCGTCGGCGTAACTGACACTTGAACGTTTTTTGCCGATAAAATTGAAACGCAACTCAGCGCCACGCAAAAAACAAACATTTTTTTCAACATGATCGATCTGATTATTTGAGGTTCTTTTGTAATCTTTTTATCCAACTCTGAGCCACAGAACCTCATTCGGTGATTCAAGAAATGGATTTTCATGTCGCTAAATTAATATATATTTCAGATAAGACAAAACAATGGCCATACACAATCTCCTTTTCACTGATTCCGTTGAGATTATCATACCCCACCCTTTATCAAACAAAGAGTATCTAACCTCCTATAAAACTTAAAGTATTGTACGATGTACGTGCGGAACTTTTTACTGTATCTTCCGCATCAGGGTTAATGTGGATTTGCCCTACCGTTAAAAACAATGAACTATCGGGCATGAATTTTCCTTTGGCTTTGTAGTGATTGAATTTGATTTTTGAACATTTTGTGTGTGAAATTTGAACATTTTGTAGATGAGATTTGAACATTTTGTAGATGAGATTTGAACATTTTGTATATATTTGCAGTTGTAATATCAATTGTTTATGTATAAAAGGCTGCTTTTTGGCGAGTTGGAAAAGCGTATAGCCGAACCTCGCCGTTTCATCCAAGTTATTTCCGGTCCGCGGCAGGTTGGCAAGTCCACTTTAGTAAGACAGGTCGTGGAAGAAACCCCCATTCCCCATTTATTGGTGTCGGCTGATGGGGTGGATAAAACCGATACCGCCTGGATAGGCGAGATATGGAACTCCGCACGGGCCAGAATGGCATTGGGGAATCATCCGGAATTCCTGCTTGTCATCGACGAGGTCCATAAGTTGGATAACTGGAGCGAAGAGGTTAAGAAACAATGGGATGCCGATACATTTACGGATACGAACATCAAGGTGGTCATTCTCGGCTCCTCGCGTTTGCTGTTGAAAGACGGGCTTACCGAATCGCTTGCCGGCCGTTACGAGTTGATACGGATGCCGCATTGGAGCTATAAGGAAATGCATGATGCTTTCGGTATCGATATGGAACATTACATATTCTTCGGCGGCTATCCCGGAGGGGCGAACCTTATCGACAACGAGACCCGGTGGCGGCGTTATATCAAGGACAGTATCGTGGCTCCGGCCATAGAACGCGATATTCTGATGACAAAAAACGTTTACAAGCCGGAATTGATGAAACGGCTGTTTGAACTTGGGTGCACCTATTCGGGATCGGAAATCTCTCTGACCAAACTGCTCGGGCAGTTGCAGGATATCGGCAATGTGACCACCTTGGCCAACTATCTGACCACCCTCGACGAATCGCAGTTGTTGTGCGGTTTGCAGAAATATGCCCGTGACCGTGCGCGGCAATACAATTCCGTACCCAAGATGTTCGTTTATAACACCTCGCTGCTCAGTGCGCTTTCAGGAATGACCTTCGAAAAGGCTTATACCAATCCTAGGGAATGGGGACGCTGGGTAGAGAGCGCGGTGGGCGCGTATATCTTGAACAATGCGGAAGAAGCCGATTGTAAGGTGTATTATTGGCGGGACAGGAACGCGGAGGTCGATTTCATCCTTGAGAGCAACCGCCGATGTGTGGCGATTGAGGTGAAGAGCGGCCGCCGTTCCACCAACAAAGGCTTGCAGGAGTTCAATAAACGCTTCAATCCAAAGCGTTCGTTTGTGGTAGGTTCGGGCGGCGTGCCGGTCGAAGAGTTCCTGCAATGGAACCTCGGCGCGTTGTTCCATCTATAATGTTTGTTCATTCTCTTGCCAATTCGATGGCTTCCCCATCCAGTTCTGCTTTTCGATTGCCATTTTAAAGACCGGTACACGGGGGCGGTAGTTTACAACCGTGAATATCGGCATGAATCGGGAGATTCCGGCGGAGGCGATAATTTCGGTCAGAAAACCGTTTTGTTCT
>CAZPBB010000105.1:0-3119 GCA_964584745.1 uncultured Bacteroidaceae bacterium | reverse complement strand
AGAGTAGGCAGTCGCCGCCCCTAGGAGCCCGGGAGAGATCCCGGGCTTTTTTTTTTGCGGCGGAACCCGGGGACGAGCGGAGGACCTGCCGGGGTCTTCCCTCTTGTGCGGTTATAAAAAGAGGGGAGCCCGACAGAAAGGACTGTCGGGCTCCCCCCTTTGGGCGGTATGTTTGTACAAAACAGAGTGCGGTAGATGAATGATGCAGAAAGTTAGAAGAACTTTCGGGATACTTCAGAAATATCGCACTTTTTTAGAAGTATAACAGAACTACATGCCCATTCCTTGCATGGCCTGCATCACTTCCTGAATGTCGGCCGCCATTTTTTCTTTGGTGGACAGTTTGTAACTTGAAGGAATGTTGAAGTATTTCGGGTTCGCATCTTCAACGGTAAGTTTATGTACGTTGAAGGTCATTGAGACTTCGGGCGTTGTAATCGTGTATTCTAGGGGAAATCCGGCTTCTGAATCGGGAACAGGGGCTTTGGCGACATGTGAAAGGAAGGGATCACAGAAATCGGCTACGCACCAAATGTTCATTTCGATTGAAGATCCTTGCAGTTGGGCTTTGCAGTAGAGCTCTTTGGCCGTGTAACCAAAAATTTCTTTGGTATTGCCGGTAGTCTCCCACTTGATGTCCTCATCTTCTTCGGTCAATTCGGCTTCGGGCGTTTCGATACGGTATTTGCCGAGGCCTAATTGCGAGAGATTGATAAGTGTATATACCATTTTGTTTTCGGCATCCGCCAGTGTTTTTTCTTCGCTCATTGTAAAAAGAGCCTTTGTGGCACTCATACGCAAAGTGGCGATTTGAGGCGACTGAGCAAGTTGTTCTTGTGGAATCATCTCACTTGCATAGGCGATTCTGTATTGGATTGTTCCAATAAAAGGGAGTTGTTGCGCTTGGCAGTGCAGCGAAAAGATACAGCCGAGGGCCAGTATCCATCCGAAAAGTTTGATTGTTTTCATAAGGTTGGATTTAATGTTATTGATTCAGGTTGTGGTAAAAGTATATGTATAAGAAAGACGATGAAGCCCCCAGAAAGGTTACATTTCCTCATTTGAGAATTCAGGCCTTTTGAAAGGTTTGAATTCAAGACGTTCAATGCCATCTTCCGCTACTTTTATAAATTGTATGTTACGGTTTTCGAAACCACCGATCTCTCGTTTTTCAAAATGGTAGAAAGAACGGGATATGCGGTCTGCGTTTTCGGTGTCTATATGTCGCATGAAATCGGCGTTGAAGGTTTGCAACATGTCGATAAGCCAACGTGTAACGCAATATCCTTGATAG
Source organism: uncultured Bacteroidaceae bacterium (assembly GCA_964584745.1). GTDB lineage: Bacteria > Bacteroidota > Bacteroidia > Bacteroidales > P3 > Pullibacteroides. Next base: position 1,825 of record CAZPBB010000105.1, on the reverse strand, counting down.
GCCAGAGTATTGGGCAAGCCCCGATAAAGAAAGTAGTATTTCTTTGAAAAGTCCATGAAATCGGGATTCTGATGGATACCGAAAAAGGTACTGTAAACGGTAAGGTGGTTTTGAATGAAATAATCGAGGTCGATGGTGCTGTAATCCAACCATACGGCAGGGGCGATAATGGTGATGTTGCCTTTGTTTTGACGTAACGGCAGCACGGTTTTCACGGCGGATATTTCCTTGCGGTAGAAAGGTAGGATAACCAGAGGCTGTTTGTTTTCCTCGGCCAAAGCTTCCAGCATTTCTGCGGTGGCGGTATTGAAATAGAGACGTTCCGAATTGTAGATCAAATTGCTTAAATAGTCAGCTTTGGCTACTTCGGATTGAGAGGAATCGGAAATGATGAGAATGCGGGCTTTTGCGGACTTCCTTTGCACGAACTCCGCTAACTGGTTGAGTTGCGTGGCGTAGGAAGCGGCTAACTGTATAAGGTAGGGATTGCCCGCACATAGCGAATCCCTTTCAGAAACAGGGTGGATAAGAGGAATTCCCGTTAGGCGGGATACGCTGTCCAAGCGTAAGAAGTGATCAACGAAAGCGGTGGCGATAATGGCATCGGAATGCAAGAAATATTCATCGGCCAATATTTCATCTACGCTTTCCACCGATTGGGTAAGGTCGAATAGCCTCAATTGCAGGAAAGGTAGTTTTTCGGAAGGTCCGGACATAGAATCGGTAACAGCAAGGCTTTCGTTTTCTGGTTTAAGGTCGGCTTCCGGAAGGGGAACGTTTTCCATTGCAAGGGAATCTGCCAGGGAAAATGTTGTATCAGCGGCAGGGGTAAAGAATCCGGGATCAAGCATAGTCTGCCATGCTACGCTGACGCCTTCGAAGAAAGGCAGGTAAACATAGGCTTTGGGATCATGCGGCGCATTGCTGTAAAGGGGCAGTAAAAGAGAAATACGTAAGGTATCTTTGGCTGCCTTTTCTTGGAGTTCGAGTATCGGAGCGCTGGAATCGTTCAGTATCATTTGCGCTTCGTCAGCTTCGGAAGACTCGGATTCTTCATTCTGGAGATCGGCTTGCTCTTCTGCTTTGGCGGCGGCTCTCTCCTCGCGGCGTTCCCTTCTTTGTTGCGCTTTAGAGGCGGTTTCAGGTGTATCGGACAGGAGCGGCTGTGTTTCATCGGCTGTTTTATTTCCTTCAGGTTGTGGCTGAAGGGCGAGTACGACCCAAGGGCGTTTGCCGGCAAAACGTTCAGGTTGCGTATTGTTGGGCCATAGGGTAGGCGTAAAAGGTATGTAGATGAATTCGTCTGCCTGAACTTGTGATTCGGGGGAATCCTTCAAGAGCGCTTCTGCCGTGGTTTGATAAGCGCGGCAAATGGAATACAGCGTATGGCCTCTTTGAACGGTATGCACGAAATAGATTTTGCCGGCCACGGTATCCAACGTATGGCTGATTTCCACAGGCACAGGCTGGTAGGTGGACTCTTGTGCGCCAAGGTGGAGCGCGAGGGGCAGAAGAAGGGTGAACAACGCTATTTTAGAGAAAAATAAAGCGGTTTTCATGTTCAATACCTATTTGGTTACGAAAGGTAAAGATACAAAAAGTCGGTATTCTGCCGAGAACCGTATGGTCGGTTGCAGAGGCCAATCTTGCTTGGAAATCAGGGCGGGAATTGAGCGTAACGGAATCATGAACCCCGATAAAGCCAACGTCGCGTTCATAAAAGGTCGGAAGAAAACCAACATGGTGTCGAGAGGTTATTCCCATTCGATGGTGGAGGGCGGTTTGGAGCTTATATCATAAACCACGCGGTTCACGCCGCGCACTT
>CAZPBB010000104.1:0-3258 GCA_964584745.1 uncultured Bacteroidaceae bacterium | reverse complement strand
GAAAGGACTCCTTGCGGTTTTCGATATCGTAAAGCAACGGCTCGTCTTCCGGCTCCATGGCCCTTAGGAAAAGTCCGTTTTCTGCAATAAGGGTATTCATAAAAAACGTACTACGATATCAGAGAGATATCGGCTTCAAAAACAAAGGTGGCAAGCCCTTCCAGATATACTTGGGTAAAAGCGCGGCTTTTCATGAGATTGAATCCTTCGGGTACAGACTGAAAAAAATTTTCCTTTTCAGGATACGTTTTGTTCGTTTCGGCATAGGTTATTTCCATTTCAAAATCAACCTGCAAGTTTCCGCCTTTGGTGGAGATGTGCACAGTATGGTGTCCCGGAGATATTTCGTTTTTAAGCACTGATGCCAGTGCAGACGCTGTTGCGCCTGTGCCGCACGAAAAAGTTTCGTCTTCCACACCCCTCTCGTAGGTGCGCATTTGCAGACCGTTGGGGTTCTGCTCCACGAAGTTCACATTGATACCATGCGGAAAATCATTCGAAAAACGGATGGCACGGCCGTTTTTAACCACATCGGTGTTTTCGCAATCGTTGAGGAATTGCACATAATGAGGTGAACCGGTATCCAACAGAAACCTGTTTTTTTCACGGTCGCAGGCGTATTGGGTCACATCGCGCATCTTGAGCCGCACGATGGCGCGGTTGCCGTGACGGGAAACGACCAGCCCTTCGTGTTCGCCGTCACTGCTCCAGAATTTGAAAGGCCGGTTTTCCGGAACGATACCGAGTTGGGTTGCGAAAGCGCAGATGCAACGTCCGCCGTTGCCGCACATACTGCCCGGCAATCCATCGGAATTGAAAAAAGACATGCAGAAAGGATAATGGGCATGTTTTTCCAACATCATAAAACCGTCGGCGCCTACTCCGAACCTTCTTTCGCAGAGTGTGGCTATCTGTTTGTAATCCAAATCAGAAAAAACATCTTCGCGATTGTCCACAATAATGAAATCGTTGCCTGCGCCCTGATATTTGTAAAAATGCACCGCTTTTGTGTTCATTCTACTGTTTTTTATAGGGCTATTTGATGTGCCACGGTTGTATCGACCGTTTGCCGTGCGGCTGTCGTTGAGTCTTGTACCGGCAATCCGGCAGGTATTCTTTCCTCAAATGGAATTTCGGTAGAGGAAGGTCTGAGCAGATAGATTTTTTGATTGTGGTACATCCATATGCCATCGGTATGATGTTCGAAACGAAGCGCGTCATTGGGATCTATACCGAAAAGGATAAGATGTTTGCCTTCCAGTTTATAGCCTTTGAAATTTACTGGCGATTCCCAGAATTCCACGCGGAGATTGCCGGAGGCTGGTTCTTGCGGAGTTTGTGCAGGATTGTTTTCACTGGCTCGGAAACTCTGTTCTCCTTTTTTGGTATCGAGAAGTACGTTTTTTAGATTGCTGTCTTTTTGTAAAGAAAGCCCATCAGGAGTTGTATAATAATCGATTGACCAAAGGGAAGAGTCTAAAGGATCCTCTTTTTTGGGTGCGTTGCGCGGTGTACGGGCATAAAAATCCGCCAATTCGGAAGACCCGGTGGGAACCGGTGCTGTGATTTGAACGCGTGGCGGCCGTTCCGTTTGCGGTTTCCTGATACTGTAAAGACCCTCCACCCAATCGGGCGTTTTGGGTACGAAAAACAGTAAGGCAAGTACCAACAGTGGAATCAAGCCCACTACAATAAGCAATATGCCGATGCGGGTTTTAGGATTAGCCATGATTTTTATTCTTGCGATCCGTAGGTTTCTTTTTCATCGGTAAGTTCATTTTCCTCACTTTCCTCTGCCGGATTTTCTTCTTTATATTGTTTTTCAGCCAGAGAGGGTTCGGAGAAATAGGAAGAACCTGCTATATCAAAAATTTTTTCGATATAGGGATTGATGGTTACATCACTCCTGTTGTTCAGCCAGATAAGGGTCCTTTGGCTGAGGTAGTCATGGATGAAATAAGTGCGGAATCCTTTCCACCAGCCGTTGTGGAATACGGTCTGATAACCGCTTGTATCCTGACGGATGCGAAACCCCATACCGTAATCATTGTTATGCTTGAGATCCAAAGGTTCGGCAGGCGTGAACATCAGTTTCCGTATGCTGTCGGCCAAAAACAGGGAATCGTAGAGAGCCTGGTCAAAACGGAATATATCTTCGGCGGTCGAAAACAACCCTTTGTCGCCCACCACACCATCCAGATAATCGGGATAGCGTTTATAAAAGCCGGAACGGCGCGAATATGAAAAACCTGTAACAACACGTCTGCCTTCCGGTTGAGGGTCTGAAGGATCATAGATAAAAGTGTTCTCCATGCCGAGAGGCCGGGCTATGGAGTCTTGGAAATATTGCCGAAACGACATTCCCGATACCTGTTCCACCAATAAAGCCAGATATGCGTAGTTTGTATTGCAGTACTTGAAGCGTAGTCCCGGTTTGAAATCAAGTGTTCGGCCATAGCGTGCCAGCAAAGGGGATATATCCTTGTTCCGGAGGGATTTTTTCTTGTCAGGCCAGTATTTTTCAGCGATATAGATATAATTTTTAAGGCCGGAACGGTGTTGGAGCAGATGTTCTACGGTAATTTCATCGAATGGAAAGTCGGGCAGGTATTCCTTTACAGGTTTGTAAATATCAAGTTGTCCATTCTGATATAGTCGCATTACGGCTACGGCGGTGAAAGGCTTGGAGAGAGAAGCCAATTGGAAAGCACTTTTCGGGCAGAGGGAATCGCGGCGGTTGCGGATATTGGAAAAACCGAAGCATTGTTCATAAATGATTTGTCCGTTTTCGGCATAAAGCACTTGTCCGTTGAAGGCTCCTTTCTGATACGCCTGGAGCAGGAGATCGTCTATTTGCACGGCTTTTACCGAATCGAGCCGGTGTTGGAAAACCATCTTCAGACTGTCCGTTTCACAGATGTCCGAATAGGCTGTCCGCTGCCCGCTATGCGCGGGAATCCAAGATAGGAGAGCAAAAAAAACAACGCCTGTCAATAGGAACAAAAGGGCAGTGGAAAAATGTTTTTTTAACATAATGTCTCTCCTTTGCATTAACTTTGCACACTTTGCCGAAGGGATAGACCACCTCGGCTCCGCAAAGTTATTTTGAAAAGAAAAGCATAAAAATTTAGTGAATTATGACTTCTCAACATGTAAACGTTGATAATTGCACTTCTGTTTTTGAATCGGGAACCATTCCCAAACGCTATACCGTTACCTCGGCGCTTCCCTACGCCAACGGCCCCGTGCATATCGGGC
>CAZPBB010000103.1:0-3297 GCA_964584745.1 uncultured Bacteroidaceae bacterium | reverse complement strand
CGACGATAGGCACTTCGGGATTCAAAAGGGGAACGGCCTGACGCATCATGTTCGAGCCCATCAAGGCACGGTTGGCGTCATCGTGTTCCAGGAACGGAATCAAGGAAGCGGCGATAGAGGCGATCTGATTGGGCGCGACATCCATAAGGGTAACGTCTTCCCTGTCAACAATGGGGAAATCGGCCAAACGACGCACCTTCACCTTGTTGTCGTGAATCGTGCCGTCGGCATCCAACCGGGTGCAGGCCTGCGCGATAATCTGATCTTCTTCTTTTTCTGCCGTAAGGTAAATCGGTTCCTGATCGATGCGCACCTTGCCTTTTTCCACCTTGTAGTAAGGGGTTTCGATAAAGCCGAGTTTATCGATGACGGCAAACACGCACAAAGACGAAATAAGGCCGATATTGGGACCTTCGGGGGTTTCAATCGTACAAAGACGTCCGTAGTGCGTGTAGTGAACGTCCCGCACTTCGAACCCGGCGCGTTCACGGCTCAGACCGCCGGGGCCCAAGGCGGAGATACGGCGTTTGTGCGTAACTTCCGACAAGGGATTGGTCTGATCCATGAACTGGGAGAGCTGATTGGTACCGAAGAAAGAGTTGATGACCGAACTGAGCGTTTTGGCGTTGATCAGATCGGCGGGCGTAAACACTTCGTTGTCGCGCACGTTCATACGTTCGCGGATAGTGCGCGCCATACGGTTCAGGCCAACCCCGAACTGAGCGTAAAGCTGTTCGCCCACAGTACGGATACGGCGGTTGCTCAAGTGGTCGATATCATCCACTTCCGCATGGGAATTGATGAGTTTTATCAAGTGCTTGATGATGCAGATGATATCCTCTTTGGTAAGCACGCGGGTCTCTAAAGAAATATTGAGATCCAGTTTCCGGTTGATACGGTAACGTCCCACTTCTCCCAAATCGTAACGTTTGTCGGAGAAGAATAATTTTTCAATAATGCCACGCGCCGTTTCCTCATCGGGCGGTTCGGCGTTGCGGAGCTGTCTGTAGATAAATTCCACCGCTTCCTTGGCATTGTTGGCCGCATCCTTTTGCAAGGTATTGAAAATAATGGAGCAATCCAGATTATTTTCGTTATCGTCGCGGTGAACCAGAATCGACTTGATGCCGGCATCCACGATAAGGTCGATGTGGCTTTCTTCCAATTCTGTTTCGCGGTCGATGAGCACTTCCGTACGCTCAATCGAAACCACTTCACCCGTATCTTCATCCACAAAGTCTTCCACCCACGAGCGGACCACACGTGCGGCAAGACGGGCGCCTATATATTTTTTGAGACCCGAGCGGGAAACTTTCACTTCTTTCGCCAGGTCGAAAATTTCGAGGATATCCTTATCGGTTTCGTAACCGATGGCACGCAAAAGCGTGGTGATGGGCAATTTCTTCTTACGGTCGATGTAGGCGTACATCACGTTGTTGATGTCGGTGGTGAATTCCATCCACGAACCCTTGAACGGAATGATACGCGCCGAATAGAGTTGCTGACCGTTGGTGTGGTAACTTGTACCGAAGAAAACACCGGGCGAACGGTGCAACTGCGAAACGATAACACGCTCTGCACCGTTGATGATAAAAGAACCTCCGGGGGTCATATAGGGAATCATACCCAGATAAACTTCCTGTATGATTTCCTTGAAATCATCGTCCTGTTCACGATCCTGACAAGCCAATTGCAGTTTTGCCTTGAGCGGCACGCTATAGGTCAGCCCTCTGTCCAAACATTCCTCTATGCTGTAGCGGGGAGGATCGATAAAATAATCAAGAAACCGCAGTTCGTAGTGATTGCGGGCATCGGTAATGGGGAAATTTTCTGCAAAAACCTTGTACAGCCCTTCGTTTACACGATTCTCGGGATTGGTTTCCAGCTGAAAGAAATCCTGAAAGGACTTGAGCTGTATATCCAAAAAATCAACGTGCTCGGCCGGCTTGGTCGATGCGAAATTTATCTTTTTAACAGCCTTTGTTGACAAAGTAGTATGTTTTAAATAAGACGATTAGGAACCGGGGGGTAATATACGCAAAAAACACGAGGGGGGCGGACAATGCCTTCCCCCTCATGTTCGAAAACCGATAGGGTTAAAATTATTTCATTTCAACTTCAGCACCGGCTTCTTCGAGGCTCTTCTTGAGCGCTTCGGCTTCGGCCTTGCTGATGCCTTCCTTAACCGGTTTGGGAGCCGCGTCAACGAGTTCCTTGGCTTCTTTCAAACCGAGGCTGGCCAATTCCTTAACCAATTTAACTACGGCCAACTTGTTGGCACCACCCGATTTCAGGATAACGTCGAAGTGCGTTTTTTCTTCGGCGGCGGCACCACCGGCAGCGGCGCCACCGGCAGCGGGAGCTGCGACGGCTACAGCGGCGGCTGCGGGTTCGATACCATATTCGTTTTTCAATACGTCGGCCAATTCCTTAACTTCTTTAACGGTTAAACCGACCAGTTGTTCTGCGAGAGCTTTAATATCTGCCATTGTCTTGACTTTTTAAAGTTTCTAAATAATTTGTTTTTGAAGGACACACCTTCGTTGTTTTTATACCTTAAGCCTGTTCCGGTCTTTCGGCCAAAGCCTCTACCAAACCGGCCACCTTGTTGGGCGCCGATTCCAACGCACCCATGACATTTGCGATGGGAGATTGGAGGAGGGAGATGATTTCACCGATAAGTTCGGACTTGGATTTAATCTGTACCAAGGTATCCAGACTCGAATCGCCCAGATAGAAAGACTCTTCAACATAAGCGCCTTTCAAAACGGGTTTTTCCGATCTCTTTCTGAATTCCTTGATAACGGTAGCCGGGGTCTTGTTTACATCCGAAAGCATAATCGCCGTGGTTCCTTTCATTGCGGGAGCCAATTCGGAGAAATCGACACCGGTTTTTTCCAAGGCCTTCTCAAGCAAGGTATTCTTCACCATGATCAACTTGACCCCGTTCCGAAAGCAAGCACGTCTCAAGTTACTCGTAGCAACGGCATCCATACCGGCGATATCCGTTACATACATGTGAGGCTTGGCCATGATTTGCTCATAGACGGAATCTATGATCTTGGCTTTTTCTTCTTTTTTCATACCTCGTTTAAATTACCTGTTTTTACAAAATTCCGGATTAGATGGATTTGGGGTCGATTTTGATACCGGGGCTCATGGTACTGGACATGAAGATACTGTTGATGTACGTACCTTTCGCCGCCGACGGTTTCAATTTGACGATGGTCTGGAGCAATTCACGGGCGTTGTCGGCAATCTTGTCGGCATCGAACGATACCTTTGCCACGCTGGCGT
>CAZPBB010000102.1:0-3472 GCA_964584745.1 uncultured Bacteroidaceae bacterium | reverse complement strand
CGTCTCTTCGTGAAATTGAATTTGGCGCGGACAAATACGGGTATTCCTATATAGTGATTGGTATAGGTCGAATTATCCCAAGACCAATGAGACGTTTCATGGAAATAGGAAAGGCCGAGACCTCCGCCGAGAAAGATATACTTATTGAATCTATAACCGAACACCATAACGGCCGATACGTTGTAGAGGTCTTTGGGCATGACGCTGCCCGATACTTCCAATGAATTGCAATAGCCTCTACCCTCAATCTCCTTTAGGTTTTTCACCACACCCCGTTTGTTGGCGACCATGAACACGGTGTCGGATTTGATGACATCATGCGCCTGCAGTCCCGCAAACGAAAGAGCGAAGAGGGGCAGGATAAACAGTGACTTTTTCATATCTTGTGATGTTTGGGGATTGTTCAAGGGTTTATGTCAGAAGCGAATATACGAAAAAGCGGCGACACGGAGGGAAAACCGAAAGAATTAACAAGCCTTTGTCAATCCAAAAAAAAATACTACCTTTGCAACCCTATTCAGAATACCTAAAATAGTTAGAAACCATGGGAAAGAAGAACAAAGAGGCACGCGTTCAGGTGATTTTGGAATGCACCGAACACAAAGCCAGCGGTATGCCGGGCACTTCCCGTTATATTACCACGAAGAACAAGAAAAACACGCCCGACAGATTGGAATTGAAGAAGTACAACCCTATCCTGAAAAGGGTAACGGTGCATAAAGAAATAAAATAGTTGAGAAGCCATGGCAAAGAAAGTAGTTGCAACGCTGAAAACCGGTACCGGCAAAGATTTTGCCAAGGTAGTGAAGGTGGTAAAATCTCCTAAAACGGGTGCTTATACCTTCAAGGAAGAAATTATTGCTAACGACAAGGTTAAGGAATATTTCGCCAATAAGGCCTAATTTGGCTCAAACCGGCATTCCCAGGCGGCTTTGTCCGCCGGAGATTTTTGCGTAGAGGTTCACCGGCAGTTGCCTGTGAACCTTTATGTGTTTGTAGGCGACCGTAATCCGGTGGCTGGATAGGGAATGCATAAACATAACGATACGAGACATGGGAATTTTTTCGTTTCTCTCCCGGAACAAGACCGCCGAGCAGGTGCAGGAAGAGCGGGTTGACCTTGAAAAGGGATTGGACAAGACCAAAGAGAGCGTTTTCAAGAAACTCACACGCGCCGTTGCCGGCAAATCCTCTATCGATGATGAGGTACTGGACAACTTGGAAGAAGCCTTGGTAACGTCCGATGTAGGCGTGGATACCACATTGCGCATTATAGAACGGCTTCAGGAAAGGGTCAAGCGCAACAAATACTTAGGCACGGACGAACTCAACAAGGTGTTGCGTGAAGAAATCGCCGATCTGTTGTCCGGTAACGCGCTTGCGGGGGAACCGTGGTTGCAGGAAGGCAAGAAACCTTATGTGATTATGGTGGTAGGTGTGAACGGTGTAGGCAAGACCACCACGATAGGCAAGTTGGCCTATAAGTTTAAGCAGAACGGCGCCAATGTGGTGTTGGGTGCGGCTGACACCTTTCGTGCGGCGGCTGTGGAACAGTTGCAGGAATGGGGAAGACGTACCGAGGTACCGGTGGTGGCGCAAAGCATGGGGGCCGATCCTGCTTCGGTGGCTTTCGATACACTGAAGTCGGCTGTGGCGAAGGATGCCGATGTGGTGATTATCGACACTGCCGGACGGTTGCATAATAAGGTGGGTTTGATGAACGAGTTATCCAAAATCAAGAACGTGATGAAAAAGGTGATGCCGGACGCGCCGCATGAAGTGCTGTTGGTGCTGGATGCCTCTACCGGACAGAATGCTATCGAACAGGCACGGCAGTTTACGGCGGCTACAGAGGTCAATGCCCTTGCCCTTACCAAATTGGACGGAACGGCCAAAGGCGGCGTTGCCATCGGCATTTCGGCCGAGTTCAATATTCCTATCCGATATATCGGTGTAGGTGAAAAAATCACCGATTTGCAGTTTTTCGACAAGCAAGCCTTTGTGGATTCGCTTTTCGCATAGAAAATTCAAACGATGCCCTCGTTAAAACTTATCAGTTTGGGATGCTCCAAGAACACGGTTGATTCGGAAGTGATTCTGGGCAATATCCGGAAGGCGGGCTGGACATTGATACGCGAAGAAAGCCCGCGTACGGCCGATGTGGTCTTGATTAATACCTGTGGTTTTATTCTGGATGCCAAACAGGAATCGATAGATACGATACTTGCCGAAGTGGCACGGAAAAACCGTCGCAAAAAGGGGAAAGTTTACGTGATGGGATGTCTGGTGAAGCGGCATGGAGACGAACTCAAGAAGGAGATTCCCGATGTGGATGCATGGTTGGGCGTGAACGATACGCAGGCGGTTGTGCGGGAAATATTGCAAACCGCCGTGGAGTCGGACGATACCTTGCGGAATCTTACCACACCTTCGCATTACGCCTATCTCAAGGTGTCGGAGGGATGCGACCGCCAATGCGCCTTCTGCGCCATTCCGCTGATTCGGGGAAGACATATTTCCCGTCCGAAAGAAGAAATCCTGAAAGAAGCCCGTATTTTGGCCGAAAACGGTGTGAAGGAACTTATCCTCGTGGCGCAGGATTTAACCTGTTATGGCTTGGATCTGTACGGCAAACGGGTCATCGCCGACCTGGTGCGCGCTCTCTGCCGCATAGAAGGTTTGCATTGGATCCGTCTGCAATATCTCTATCCTCATGCGTTTCCCAAGGATTTACTGGAGGTGATGCGCACCGAACCCAAGGTTTGCCGCTATGTGGACATCCCCTTGCAACATATCGATACGGCGGTGCTTAAAAGCATGCTCCGTTCCACTACGCGCAAGCAGACTGAAGACTTGTTGGCGGATTTCCGCCGTACCTTGCCTGATGCGGCTTTCCGTACCACGCTGATTACCGGTTTCCCCACTGAAGGGCAGACGGAGTTCGAGGCCTTGAAAGAATTTGTACGGAGTTTCTGTTTTGATCGTCTGGGCGTTTTTCCGTATTCGCGAGAGGAGGGGACGCCTGCTTATGCGATGGGAGATCCTGTTCCGGAAGCGGAAAAGGAAGCGCGGGCACAGGCTATCATGGATTTGCAGGAGGAAATCTCCATGCAGGCCAATCAGGCGCGTATCGGGAAGGTTTATGAGGTGTTGATAGACAGAAAAGAGGGAGAGTTCTATGTGGGGCGTACGCAATATGATTCGCCTGAGGTGGATAATGAAGTGCTTATCCGTACCGACAGTGTGGATTTAAATCCAGGAGGTTTCTATCGGGTGCGTATCCTCTCGGCCGAAGCTTTCGACCTTTACGGCGAAGTGGTTCGCGAAGATGCATAGTGCGAAGATGGTTCGTTTACGAAAAAAGCCCGTTGATGAAAATCAACGGGCTTTTTATGTATCCAGTCAACAAAAGAACTGAATCCTATTTGTTCACCTGGAATTTGGTTACACCGTTCTTGATGAAGTCAACGAT
>CAZPBB010000101.1:0-3545 GCA_964584745.1 uncultured Bacteroidaceae bacterium | reverse complement strand
AATCCAGAAACCAATTCTTAAACAAGCCGGGAATGGACACGATCCGCCCGGCATCATTCTCTTCTTTTTCCGCCATCAACGCTTTCCTTTCATCTTTTTCGTAGAAGATTCATGCCGCTCCAACCGCGTAGGAACAGCGTTTCGAGCAAGGCAAAAACCAATGCGAAGATAAGGAAAACTTTCCACAACGCCCGCCCCCCGTTCAGGTGTTCCACACTGCGGGAAAGGTCAATCCTGTCAGGGTTCATCACAAAAAGCCCCCGTTGCCCGGAAGCCTTTATCCAGTTAGAAATATCTTCCTCTCCGTAACCATCGGTATCCGATTCCGCCCTATCATAATTGAACGACAATGGAATCCTTGTTTTTCCTGAACAGAGCGTATATTGACCGGCTTCCGTTATCCGTCCGTACTCAAAGAATGCCGTTTCCGAACCGATACGGCGCACGGCGGGAATCAGATCGAAACCGAATGTGCTTTCCGAAACGATATGGAACAGCGGACCGCCCGACAAACTGACAAAGAACGCAGAGGGCATATAAATACCCTGCCCATCGCCTATGATATGGTAAAGTCGCAGACTGCCGCTCTGGTACAAGGCCATGTTGAGCAAAGATACCACAAAGGTGTAGTGTTGGGCAAAATCGGTAAAATCCACCGTCAAGGGAGCGGCCAACAAATACAGAAGTCCGTTTTCCACCGCATAAACCCGCAGGAAATCTTCTCCCCGCTTAAGGTCGGAAGAAAAACGCATCAGACTGCGGAACGCCGACTGTCCGGCTTCCGGCAAAGGATAGTACCCCTTTACCTTCGGATATCTTTCCTGTACGGCAGGTTGTTGCAAAGCCAAAGCGAATATCGGATGCGTATTATCTATTTGGCGGATATCGGTTTCTTCCTGACAAAAAGGGCCGTAGTCGCCACCTATCAATACATGGGTGAAAGAAGAGGCGGCGCAAAGCGAATCGCCTTCCGGAAACGGCGCGGAAGGTATTACATACAGACTGCCGCCGTTACGCACAAAACGATTCAGTTCGGTCACCAAAGCCGAAGGCCACTCCCTCAAACCGTCCGCCACAATCAGACGGGCGGCCTGCAATTGTCCGTAATCAAGGTTTCGGCTATGCGACAGACGGTAATCGAAAGCGGAATCGGAAGCGAATACCCGCCTTACCGATTCGGCTGGAAGTTGTTCGTAAAGATGCCATACCGGCAACCGTTCTATGGCCTGAAAGCCGAAATAAAGCCTGTTGTCGAACGCCACCGGATAATCGGCTATTTCCACATAACCTCTGTTTTCACCGCTTTCATCTATCTTCATCGGCAGTTCCACGGTCTTGCTCTCACCCGCCTTGAGATCGAGCGGATAGGCCCCCACCTGCCTGCCATTCAGAAACAACCGCAAAGGCACCTGCCATTGGTCTTTTTCCGAACGATTGCGCGCCCATACCCTTAACGTAACCTCCCGTCCCGTCAGCAAGAGAGGCGAATCCAAAGCAAGCGAATCAAGGCTGAGATTGGAATACGGAATTCCTGCCAACGGAACGAACACGCAACGGGGCTTTTCCTGTGGAACGAAAGCGGAAGGCAACCTGAAGGTGGATTTCTGAAAATCTGATATATAATAACACAGACGGGCATCGGAAGCATATCCGGTACGGAAAAATATTTCGTCCTGCCGTGCCACCACTTCCTCAAAGCTTCTGGGCAAGGAACAATACCCTATTTCGGGCAAGAGAGCCAAAACCTGCGCAGGGGTACGGAATACCTGATCCTCTCCCCTGAAATCATTGGTAAGCAAGTGCACGTCCACATCAGGAGGAAAAGCCTTTACGATGGACGCTACCTGCTCTTTCGCCTTATCCAGCAGGACCACATCGGAAGCGGGCACCTGCATGGAGAACGAGTTGTCGAGATAAATCTGGACGCAAGTAGTTCCAACCTGAACCGCATCTTCCGACAGGGGGATATACGGACGGGCGAAAGCCAATACAAGGAAGCCCAACAAAAAAAGTCGCGAGGCCAGTATCAGATATTCGCGCCAACGTGCACTCCGTTTCTGCCGCATCTGTATTTCTTCCAACAGCCGTACATTCGAAAAATACACCTTTTTATAACGCTGTAACCTAAAAAGATGCACCACGATCGGCACAATAAGCGCAAAGAGGAAAAACAAAAGAGAGGGATGGGCGAAACGCATCACTTAAATCCTGTTACAGCGGGCCAACAACATAAAATCGGCGATAACAAGAGCGGTCATCGCCTCCACTACGGCCACAGCGCGCGGCACACAACAAACATCGTGGCGACCTTCTATCCGACCGGGATAAAGCCGGCCGTCTTCCCCCAATAGATTCTGTTCCATTCCAATAGAAGGTATAGGTTTGAAGGCCGTACGGAAACGGAGCGTTTCTCCTGTGGAGATACCGCCTCTTGCACCGCCGCAGAGGTTTTTCTCGGTTTTTCCGTTTTCCCTCCAACAATCGTTATGTTCACTGCCGTTCATCGAAGCCGCACCGAAACCTTCACCGATTTCAAAACCGCGACAAGCGTTGATACCCAACATGGCAGAGGCCAAACGCGCCGTCAGCTTGTCGTAAATCGGTTCCCCCAACCCGGCGGGAAGCCCTTCCACCCAAACAGCGATTACCCCACCCGTGCTGTCTTGACGCGCACGGATCGATTCAAGATGTGCCTGTATGGCCAGATCGGTTTCTTTATGCGGGCACCGGCTCACATAATCGTAAGCCGCGGAAACATCGATAACCGTATTTTCTGGCAGGGAAACCGTACCGATTTGGGTCGTATAGGCATTGATACGGATACCGAGCGGCCGCAACAACAGTCCGGCCAAGGCTCCTCCTACCACCCGTGCCGCCGTTTCGCGGGCCGAAGACCTGCCGCCGCCACGAGGGTCGCGGATACCGTATTTCCGTTGGTAGGTATCATCGGCATGGGATGGACGGAACTTGTGTTCCAGTCCAGCGTAATCCTGAGTCCGCACATCTTTGTTCTCTATCAGAAAAGCGATGGGGGTCCCCATGCTCTTGCCTTGGTGAATTCCCGAAAGAAAAACAACCGCGTCTTCTTCGTTGCGTGCACTCTGCGCCGCATCAAGACCGGGACGTCTTCTCCGCATCTGCGCCTGCACGAATTCGGTGTCAATCTCCATACCGGCAGGGAAACCGTCCAACACGCCACCAATCGCCTGCCCATGAGACTCTCCAAATGTGGTTAAACGCAATATTCTTCCAAACGTATTCATAGCAAGTTTCTTTCTCTAACAAAAGCCCCATGGCACCAACGGACATCCAAGCAACAAAGATAACGCAAGAAGGATAAAAACGAAAAGTCTGCGCCAAAGGATAAAAAAAAGCTCCCTGTAGGGAGCTTTATTCTACATATACGGAGAATCCGTATAGCAACACCTAAAACTATGCTTGCAATCTGTTTACCTGCAACATCACTTCTGATTTGAGGTTGCCGGCCTTGTTCTTGTGGATGATGTGACGTTTTGCCAAACGGTCGATCATCGAAACCATCTTGC
>CAZPBB010000100.1:0-3572 GCA_964584745.1 uncultured Bacteroidaceae bacterium | reverse complement strand
TCGGATTCCGCAAATCGATATAGTCATAATCCTCGAAATTGATTCGGATAATTTGATCCTCCGATACACCCGAATTCCTCAGATAGTTGCCGTACAGATCCAACAAGGTTGACTTTCCGCAACGTCGAACACCGGTAATCACCTTTATTAATTTCTTATTATTAAACGCTTCAAGTTGATCTAGTTACATTATCATACACACAAAGATACAAAAGTTTTGGGAATAGAATCAAAAAACTTCTTAAAACTTATAAGTTTTTGGATTGCATACTATAAAACTTTTATCCATCATTCATGCAATTCCACATAGACTTCATAAATTGGTGGAAATTACGTAACTTTACAGCGTTTTTCGTTACCGTTGCGTATCGGGCGCAAATTCGGTAGCGTTTTAAACCGTAACAAACAATTTGCATTATGTCCAAGATTAAAGTAGCCATCAATGGTTTTGGTCGTATCGGCCGCATCACGTTCAGAAACCTTTTGCTAAAACCCGAAGTGGAAGTCGTAGCCATTAATGGTACGATGCCCTTGGAAACCCGGCTTCACCTGCTCAAATACGACTCCGTACACGGCAAGTTTTCCGGCGAAGCGCGTTTAGAAAATGACAGGTTTGTGGTAAACGGCAAAACCATTCCATGCTATCTCCAAAGAGACCCTGCCTTGATTCCTTGGGCAGAACATGATGTAGATGTGGTTATCGAAGCCACTGGTGTTTTCCGCAAACGCGAAGACATGGAAAAACATCTGGCTGCCGGTGCTAAAAAAGTATTGCTGACCGCACCTGCCAACAAAGCCGAAGATGTGGACGCCACGATCGTGATGGGGGTGAACGAACACGTCATCTCGTCCGACTTGAAGTTGGTTTCCAACGCTTCCTGTACCACCAATTGTCTTGCTCCCGTAGCTAAGGTACTGCACGAAAAATTCGGCATCCGCCGTGGTTTCATGAACACCATCCATTCCTACACCAACGATCAGGTCACTTTGGATGGCAAACATAAGGATTTGCGCCGTGCCCGCGCCGCCGCCGTATCAATTATCCCCACCAGCACCGGTGCCGCCAAAGCCGTGGGGCTGGTATTGCCCGACCTCAAGGGTAAGATGGACGGTTTCGCCATGCGCGTTCCCACGCCCGACGGATCGGTGGTTGACCTTTCGGCCGAACTGAACCGCGACGTTACGGCAGAAGAAATCAACGCCGCCATGAAAGAAGCCGCCCAAGGCACGATGAAAAATTTCTTAGAATACACCGAAGATCCTATCGTAAGCATCGATATCGTGGGCAACCCTCACTCCGCCATTTTCGATGCCAAACTTACCAAAGTGATGGCCGGCAACTTTGTGAAAGTGGTGGCCTGGTACGATAACGAATACGGTTATTCCTGTCGCGTAGCCGATTTGGCTTGCCGCCTGTTCCAATAAAGACATTCATGGACGTTTTCCCTGCCTTTCATCAATACCAAAGGAGAGCCCCTTTTCGGACTCTCCTTTAGTTTATTTAAACGATTCCAAGGATTCCCGTGGAAAAACTTATAGACAAAATACACCTCCCGCAAGACCTCAAGCAACTTTCCTCTAATGAGCTTGTTCAAGTAGCCAACGAGTTGAGGGATTTCATCATCAATGTAGTATCCCTCCATCCCGGCCATTTGGGAGCGAGTCTGGGAACGGTGGAACTCACGGTAGCCCTGCATTACGTTTTCAATACGCCCTATGACCGCATTATCTGGGATGTGGGGCATCAGGCCTACGGGCATAAGATTCTTACCGGACGCAAGGAGAAGTTTGCCACCAACCGCACCTACGGCGGCATCAGCGGCTTTCCGAGCATGGCCGAAAGCGAGTACGACGCTTTCGGAGCCGGCCATTCCTCCACCTCCATTTCGGCGGCGCTGGGCATGGCCACCGCCTCGGTGCTCAAAGGCGAGACCGACCGCCAGCATATCGCCGTTATCGGCGATGGGGCGATGACGGGCGGACTGGCCTTCGAAGGGCTGAACAATGCCGGCGTTTCGCGCAGCAATATCTTGGTGATACTGAACGACAACGGCATGTCGATAGACGTAAGCAGCGGCGCGTTGAGCAAGTATTTCACGCGTATGACCGCCTCAAAATCGTACAAC
Source organism: uncultured Bacteroidaceae bacterium (assembly GCA_964584745.1). Lineage (GTDB taxonomy): Bacteria > Bacteroidota > Bacteroidia > Bacteroidales > P3 > Pullibacteroides. The sequence goes on along the minus strand of CAZPBB010000100.1, from coordinate 1,446 downwards.
CATTTCAAGAACAGCGTATGGGATATGATGGGCGGCAACACGCGCCCCTACTACCCCAAACGTTTCATCAGCAAGATTTCGGGCGCCATCAAATCGATGATTTCCCCTCAGGCGAGCAATCTTTTTGAATCCTTGAATTTCCGTTATTTCGGCCCTATCGACGGGCACGACCTGCATACCTTGGTGGAAGTGCTGCAAGACCTCAAGACCATTCAAGGCCCCAAACTGCTGCATATCGTTACCAAGAAAGGAAAAGGCCTGAAAGAAGCCGAAAAATCCCCCACCCTTTACCACGCGCCCGGAAAATTCGATGTGCGGACGGGCAAGCTCATTCCTTCGGGCATCAATCTGAGCCTCGCGCCCAAATATCAGGACGTTTTCGGAAAAACCATCATCGAACTGGCCAAAGCCAATCCATGCATCGTAGGCATCACGCCCGCCATGCCTACGGGATGCTCGCTCAACATGATGATGAAGAAGATGCCGGAACGGGTGTTCGACGTGGGCATCGCCGAACAGCACGCCGTTACCTTTGCCGCCGGACTGGCGGCGGAGGGCATGGTGCCTTTCTGCAATATCTATTCTTCGTTCGCCCAACGTGCCTACGACCAGATTATCCACGACGTGGCCTTGCAGAAACTGCCGGTGGTGTTCTGCCTTGACCGCGCGGGTCTGGTGGGAGAAGACGGAGCGACCCATCACGGGGCGTTTGACCTGGCTTTCCTGCGCCCCATTCCCGGGCTTATCATCTCCGCTCCCATGAACGAGCGGGAATTGCGCAACCTTATGTACACCGCCCAGCTGCCCGACCAAAAGATGCCTTTCGTTATCCGCTATCCGCGCGGACGGGGCGTTACGCCGCGTTGGAAAACGCCGCTCGAGATACAGCCTGTGGGCAAGGGCGTATGCCTCTGCGAAGGCGGAGATACCGCCATCCTTTCTATCGGCTCTATCGGCAACAATGCCCGGAAAGCCATCGAAATGGCGCGCGTCCAGGGCGGCAAGGAATGCGGGCTTTACAACATGATTTACCTCAAGCCTTTAGACGAAGCCTTACTGCACGAGGTGTTCAAACGATACAAGCGAATCATCACGCTGGAAGACGGCGTCATCAACGGAGGTCTGGCCTCCGCCATATGCGAGTTCGCGGCACAGAACGGCTATACCACGCAGCAACTCATTCCGCTCGGCTTACCCGACAGGTTTGTTACGCACGGGAGTGTGGCGGATCTGCATAAGGAATGCGGCATCGACACCGAAAGCATTGTAAAAATGATTTTGGAGGGCGATCTGCTTCGTTGAAAAGTTCGGCTTCCTCGGATTAATCTATACGGCTCACCCCTCCGTTTGTAAGGCGGTAACGTTGACCGCTTTCGGGACAGCGGGCCTCGCCTTGGGCATCGAACTGAAGTTTATGTCCGTATTCACTTACCCAGCCTGTCTGAC
>CAZPBB010000099.1:0-3649 GCA_964584745.1 uncultured Bacteroidaceae bacterium | reverse complement strand
AGATCAGGTAGAAGTAAGGGCCGTCGGGGAGCTTGCGGCTGCCGTTCCGCAGGCATCCGTTCCAGGAGAAGCTGTCGGGGTCCTTCACCTTCTCGTGCAGCACGTGCGAGCCCTTGCGATCCACAATCAGTACATCCACATCGTAGCAATGCTCGATCTGCCTGAACCTGAGCACATCATTCACGCCATCTCCATTGGGGGTGAACACGTTGGGCACGGACAGGCCGGGCTTGCAGTCCTCCTCGGAAACCTCGATCTGCCGGGTGTTGACGCAGCCCATCGTATCGAGCATGAACAGGGCCAAGGAAACCTCCTTGTCCACCTTGATGACGGGGGAGGTGAACAATGTGGAATCGTCGAGAGGCGAGAAGAGGTCGTCGAGATTGCCCTCCTGCCAGCTGTAGCGCGTGGAGGGAAAGGGCACGGAAGCGTCGAGGGTGACGGAGAGCTTCTCGCAGAAAGAGGTGTCGGAGGGGATGGAAATCAGGGTCTGCGCCGGGTCTGACCAGCGCACGCGCAGGGTGTCGGAAGCGGTGTCGTAGCCGCAGACGGCGAAATCCTCCTTCACAAAGAACCGCAGGATGTACGTTCCCGAATCGGAGAAGGAATGAGCCGAACCCTGCGTTCCGTCGCTCCATTCGAAGGTATAGAAAGGGCTATAGACAAGAGGATTGAGGCTGTCCAGTTCCACGGGCTCGTTGAAACAGATGACGGTATCGTGAACGGGCAGTTCAAACGCAGGCTTCACCTGGTCATAGACCAACAGGGTGTCGAAAAAGGAAACGCCGCAGAGTTTATGGTCGAGTTTCAATTGGAAGAAACGGGGCTCGCGGGAGTCGGTGTTGGCGCCCAAACCGTCGGTACCGCGCATGCCGGTTACGGTGAATCGGTTGGTGTCGTAGCCGAAAGGTAGCGGCACGCTGTCCCGGTCGAGCCAGTAACAGCGGTACATATCGGCAGCTTCGGGCAGGATCAGTTTCAGGTCTTTATGCGCGCAGAGAATCTCGCTTTGGGATAGGAAAAGGTTGACTGGAGTTTTGGGTAGGGAGACCAGCGAGAATGTCAGGGTATCGTAAGCGGTACATCCATTGGCCTCGGCATCGGAAAGAGATACTGCGATTGTGATGACGGCGGTTTTGAGGCCGATGCTGTTTTCTTCCAAATCGGCGTACCGGAGCAGGAGGGAATCGTTGTTGGAAGCCTCCCTGCCGTTTATCTGCCAACGGAAAATCCAGTCTGCATCGGGAAAATAGTTCTGGCGGCCGGTCAGACGCATCAACACACTGGTATCGGCGAAAGTCCGGGAGGTGCAGAGCAGGGAATCGCCCCCTATTTCCACATAGGGCGGCAGGAAACCTATGCGTGTGGAATCGCGGAAAGAGGTGCAGTAGCCGTTCACTTCCACGGAGGCGAAGAAAAGGCTGTCGCCGGCAAAGCGCACGGTTTTGGGGTTGACCGAATCGCCGTCGAACCAGCGGTAGGAAAAGGAACTGTCGGGTGCGGGAACGGCCTGCAGCACCGTGCCCACCGCCACGCAGGCTGCAATCGTGCTGTCGGGATTCAGGGTGCTTACCGGTTCGGGATAGGGGCTGAAAGAAATCCGCACGGTATCTACCGTAACATCGGGGCAACGGATGGAAGAACCGTCTAAAGTGGCGGCAAAAATCCCTTCTTTCTTGGCCCATGCGCGCGAACTGTCGGCATTGAGTGCGATGGAACCGTCCGCTAAAAATGCAGGATCAAAGCGGAACTTGAAACCGATATACTCAGGCGAGAGTTTGAGTTCCACCGAATCATCAGGACAGAGGAAACGCACATCTTGAAAGGCGGTTTTTTCGGATGGACAATCCACTGTACGGAATGCCAGTATTATTCCTGAATGATGATTTTCGACTTCCGTTACTTGCCATGAATCAATGAGTTCTGGGCTAAATCTTTTGGCATTGCCTATTAAAAAAAATCTATTTCCTGAAGAACACAATATAGGTTCATAAGGTTGATAAACATCTTTAGATTGATTTTTATCGGTAACGTGAAAAAAGTCTTCGTAGAACCAGTCTATATCCAAATAAGACCCCCAGAGAGGTGGGTGAAAATCGTAACTGTCTTTATTTGGGAAAAAAGTAGAAGAATCGTAGAGAAGCAGGTATGGAACGGTCGTATAAGCGTTATTTCGGTCTTGATAGAACCCTCTTTGCTGAGGGATTTTATGCAGGGTATCGTGGCTATAGGGATAAGGTTCACCGTCTTTTTTGAAAAAACCGTTGTCGTAGTTGCGGCAGTGAATACCTTGTACCAAAAATCTACCGTTATAGGCATGTATATTTTGAACGGTTCCCGGAAATATAGATTGATATCGAGGAGTTCCCGGGATGATGGATCCGGATTGATTTCCATATGTACGAGTGACTGTCGGGTCAGCATAATAGTCCAAGTTGTTCTGTGTGAAACTTGTCCATCTTTCTCGAATAGGGGGTATTTCCATTAAATCCACACCGCGGCAATACATATCTTCTATGTAGAAAGAATCTGTGCTTTGCAAACCACCTGGCTCGCGAGAACACTTCCATATCATCTTTCCTGTTTGTTTATCACGTAAAAGAGAAATGCTGTTGTAAAGTCCATACGTTGTCGTGAGTCGAGCAGAAACAAAGTAGGAAGCATTGTATGAATCCTCATAGTTTATTTGGAAAAAAGATGTACTAGAGGAGGGGAGTATATTTTCTCCTTGGTCCAACCAAACAGAAGTGGCAAGCGTATAATTTTTTGGTGTATAGGATCCAATAGAAAAACCCTGCAAAAAAAATCTTTTTGTATCGCTCTGATAGATGCCTTTAAAAAGTCGGGGAGGACAATAGTCAAAATAAGTAGTATTAGGCAGAAAGTCATTAGAACGTAATAAGGAACCATTCAAATTAAACTCAAAGCTACTTATAGTTCCGATACAAGCTGGAATCAAGGCCTTTGTTTCTTCCACGTTGTTTTGTATGGCATAAGTGTTCACCACCACCAACATGGAGCTATCGGTGGCACCACGCATAATGGTGGTGGCGAACGCGTTGTAATAGCCGCTTTCCAAAACGGGCAGATAAGTACTCCAAAGCAACTCGCCCTCTAAGGACATACAGGCAAGAAAGGCATCGGTATAGTCATCTTTAGCGTGAAAATAGGTGTCCTCGCCTTGTTTGAGTTCAAAGTCTGTACCGTTTTCGGCTTTACCCACTATAAATAACTTGTTGTCGAAACAAGTAGCATCGTAAATTAAAAAATCCCTGTCCGTGTTCGCCGAACCGATTGCCTTGCCCCACAAACGGTATGTACTTACATTCTGCGCGTGAAGTCTACTCCAAATGCCCGTCAGCAGGCAAGCCGATAATCCGATAAAAGCAATCCTTCTAAGCATAATCGGGATAGAAAAACGGCACAAGATAACAAAAATAACGATGTGGTACAGCTATAAAAAAAGAGAAGCGCATGCATCCGCATGCGCTTCTCTTTTAGGAAAGAATCCCCGGCTTAGTAGCCGAAGATTTCTTCGGTGGAGAGTGTCTTTACATTGCCGAGGGATTTGAGGTAGTTGAAATCCAAGGCGGATTTGTTGCCAAGCACCATATAGTCGAAAGGCTTGCCCTTTACCTGTTGCTGCTGG
>CAZPBB010000098.1:0-3818 GCA_964584745.1 uncultured Bacteroidaceae bacterium | reverse complement strand
GCGGCCAGGTAATGCCCCAGCTCATGTACGAAAACCAAGACAGACAGGCCCAGCAGCAACTGCCCGGCCATAATGAGGATATTCATTCCTTATGTTTTTACCAACTGCAAAAATACACAATTGTTGTACAATGGTTTTCGCCAAGAGGTAAAAATATCGTTAGAAAAATCGGAAACTGTTTGGAATAGAACAAAAAAAATGTATATTTGCAAAGTGAAATTATTATTGAAGTTTAGGAAAAGAGATGAAACAAATCTGTTTTTCGAATTTTTATTTTTAATAAAAAAGTGAACTATGAAAAAGATTGGGTTTGCATTGTTTTTGTTTGTAACAGTAAGGTTCTCGCTTTTTGCTCTACCAGGAGCTCGGCCATATATTTTTAAGATAGAGAATTTGACGACGAAAGAAAGTGTGACGTATTTTGCTAATGATTTAATTCATAGCGATATTTACGGAGAGCAGACGCCGATGATTACATTTTCTAAAGGAATTTATGCATTGGATAAAATTAAAATCACGATGTCGAATCCTCAATACTATTTTACAGTGCTGTATTGGACAAATTCCTATAATTCCCAACAAGAGAGCGTGTTAGGGGTTGAGCTTCAGGAAGAAACTGATCACGATGCATCTATAACCTATCAGATTCCTTTGGATTTGGTTCAAGACAATATGTCCATGGATATCTGTGCATATTTGGTTTTTCCTGTTGGAAGCAGTTCCAGTAGTGATGACATTGAAAATGAAACTAAGAATTCTTTTAACGGTTTCCGATATTGCTTTAGATTTGCTGAGATTCATAATACCAAACGATATACAATCCGTGAAGATCCGGGTGATATTGTCATAGGGCCTCCAATAATAAACCCGCATACATCATCAGAAGGAAACAGCACTTCTATAGCGAGATTGTATGATAGTTTCGGTAATTTGAAAAAGACGGTCGTTTTGAACAATAGTGCTCAAACGCACATTTATACCGGCGATTTAAAACGTGGGCTTTATCTGCTGAAACTGACAATAGACGGAATAACGTTTACGGAAAAGATAATCATCTGAATCCAAGGGCTCTTGGTCTTTGTATATATGAGGACAAAAAATTTTAAAACCAGAATGTCCCTCATCTCCATCTGGATATGGGGGATATTTGCTTTTCTATATACTCCCTCTGTTGCCCAACGGGTTTATGAACATCCACTTTTCCAAGGGCTTGGAGATAGTGTTCTGTTGCGTTTCGAGGATACTTTGCATGTTTCGGCAGAGGGTGATTTCCATTACCTTTACCGTTGGATGGTGGATGGACAAAAAAAAGGCGAAGAAAGCGACTTCAATGTCTTTTTTACGGGGCAGCGTAAAACTATGCTAAGGGGGCAACGTTTCTCCACCGCCCTTCCGTGGCCGGAATCGCAGTATGGCAATATGGAACAACTACGCGGATACATTTGGTTTTGCGATGCGATAGATACCGTTTATCTGGAGTATTGTTCCGATTATGAATTTGACAGCACGGCCGCTTGGCTTTGGGTGGTGGAGGAAGATACCCTTGCTGAATCCGGTTCTCGCATAAAGTTGACCGCCCATCGCGAATGGTTAGGAAAAATCATCGGGGTGTATTGCTGTCTCCGACAGGGAAATGGAGAGATTCGGGAAAGTTATACGCGGGTTGCTTTCAAAGGGGAAACAGGTATGGCGGATCGTATTATCGACGGGGAAGGCGGGCAGCGCTATCGGATGAATATGTTTCATCTGGATATCGACCGTATTTACGCACACCGCGATGATACTGTTTATCTTGATGCTGCCTTGGATTCCGAAAGCTACCCAGAGGATTCCAACTTTCGTATGAACACATATTCTTGGTTTTCGGTTACTTGCGATATAGGGGAGTTGGAGGAGGATTCTTTGTTTCAGGTTGTTTTTTTTCGAGGCACACGATATAGGGAACATATAAGGGCACGCAGGGAGGTTACTTGCGATACGCTACCCGAACCATTATGGCAAAGCAAAGAACTGTATATTTATTGGGATATAGATCCCGATGCCGGGATGGAAACCGACAGCGTGTGGATTTTCTTTCCGCAGTATCCCTATTCCAATCTGGGCGGAGCGGTGGATATATGTTTGGATTACGGTGAATCGTTGCCTGCAAGGCAAGACACATTGAAGGTGTTTAACCTTGCTCCCTACAACCAAGAATTGGAGTATGTGGTTTATGCTTGGTTCAACGGCCTCAAGGATGTCTCCGGAGAAGACTCGATAGTGAGTACAGACTCCATTTTTTACTATACTTTCGGCATGATGGACAGTGTGAGTCCTTGGCTTTATACAGGAATCCTCGCGACCCGTGTCGCGGTCGATTCGCTGTGGCAGGACACATGCCAATGCTATGTGGCTTGCGAAAACTGCTATAGTTACGATACCGTGCGGATTACGTTACGGTTGAATCCTTATGGCGGGGAAAGCAACCTGTTTCTTCCCTATGATACTCTGTTGTGTGCTCATTTGGACTTGGAACTGCAAATGTCCGACAGCCAATACCGGGCGTGGTGGTTGGATGCCGACAGCGTGGTGTTGCCCTACGGGAGTGATACTTCGGTGTATGTTTTTCACGGATTGCGGGGCAGCGACTCCTTGGGTGCCGGAACCGACGCACGGGAGAGGTTTCGTTATTATCTTGCCTACAGGCACAAGTATTGTACGTCTTGGACGGGGTTCGACACGATGAACATGGTCAATTTAGTGAATCCGCAGGTGAAATTTGCCGTGCACGACACTTTGATTTGCAGAAACGAACCTATCGATATAGCGGCTTGGCACAATTGGGTGTATCCGCCCGCTTACGGCTTTGCATGGATGGGCGAGCCGAATGTATCGGGAGAAGGTGAAACGGAATGTGGCGATACGTCGGCTTGTACGATAGACAGAGGAGGCCGATACACGCTTCGTTTCTATATGAAAGAGCCTTACGATATCTGTGGCTACGACACGGCTTCCGATACGGTGAATGTGCTTTGGGTGGATCCGGTCTTGACTGATTTTCGGCTGCCCGGCGACACGGGCTTCTGTCCTAAACTTTCCGTAACCTTGGATGTGCGGAACCCTTTTGAATCCACACGCTACGAGTGGAGGAACGGTGTGCCGATGGAGGCGGATTATCACACGGAGTCGGATTCCGTTATTTCCGTTGAACCGAGGCTTGTTTTCGAGGAAGAGGGGTTTTTTAATGTTTCGCTGATAGACAGCCTGAATTGTCGGCATGTGGCGGAGGTGAACATTACTGAACTGGATTGTACGCCGGCTTTGGAAATTCCCAATGTATTTACGCCCAATGGCGACGGTATCAATGATGTATGGCGTTTTAAAACCTTGGAAAAATGCAGGGATGTGCAGATTGTAGTGGTAAACAGATGGGGAACTCCGGTGCTTAAGGAGAAGGTAAAAGACATACAGGACTTCAGCTGGAACGGTTGCCTGCATAACGGCTCGACTCCATTGCCGGACGGACCGTATTTCTATATGGTGTCGTACAAGAATCTCTATGGCAAGAGCAAGGAGCAGAGCGGAAGCGTTACCATTTTGGGAACGGGAAAATAAGGCGGGCGGAATAAGGGGTTATATTATGCTCAGGGAAGTGAAACGCCGGCTCTCGCGGTCGGTTTCTTCCAGTTGTTCTAGGGTGGGCGAGGCTATGAACGCCACATGGTCCATGGCTTTTTCAATCAGGTCGGCGATGCCGGTGAACGGCAGGCGTTCTTCCAGAAACGCCTGTACCGCCACTTCGTTGGCGGCGTTCATGATGCAAGGCATATTGCCGCCTT
>CAZPBB010000097.1:0-4005 GCA_964584745.1 uncultured Bacteroidaceae bacterium | reverse complement strand
TACCTCCTTTCTGGAGCGGTATCCGAGCCTGTCGTTATTGCGGAAGTTTACGGAAAAGCGATGAACATATAGTCTCGTAGCTCAGTTGGTTAGAGCACTACACTGATAATGTAGGGGTCAGCGGTTCAACTCCGCTCGAGACTACGACAAAAAGACGATCGAAAGGTCGTTTTATTTGTATAAGGGGGATGACACCCGCTTCGCGATGTATTCCTCTTAAGTTCGGCAAACAAAACTTGTTTTTGTCTGCTCTCAAAAAATCGGGGGATTAGCTCAGTTGGCTAGAGCACCTGCTTTGCAAGCAGGGGGTCAACGGTTCGAATCCGTTATTCTCCACCGAGGCGCGGAACTATGGTTTCGCGCTTTTTTTATATCGATTGCCGGAATAGGTTGGCTCCTTTCGACATCCTTTTTCTGATATATCCGGCCTATGGCATTTATGATTTTATGAGTAAACAGGGAGGAATTTCAGGGCTTTTCTAACATCATTCTGTTTATTTCTCGTTGAACGGGGTGGGACGGAGTGTCGGTTTATGCCGTATCTTCGCGAAGTTTAACTGATAAAGAGAGGAATTATGATGCTTTTACAGATTTTGACAGAAGCCGTAGAGACGGCCGGTGAAATGGAACAATTGGCGGAAGCCATCGTGCCGACCCAGGAAAAGATTCCGGTAATGGAACTGGCACTGAAAGGCGGTTGGATTATGATTCCTATCATCCTGCTGTTGTTGGTCAGCGTCTATGTTTTCGTGGAGCGTCTGGTTGTGATCCGCAAGTCTTCGGGCAAGGAAGAAGGGCTGTTGTGTTCGATCCGCGATTATGTGCTGAACGATCGTTTGGATTCGGCTAAAACATTGTGTAAAAATACGAATACGCCTACTTCCCGTATTATAGAAAAGGGAATAGACCGTATCGGCAAACCCGTTGAAAATATAAAATCAGCCATGGAAGATGCCGGGAATCTGGAGCTTGCACGCTTGGAAAAAGGTATCAGCTGGCTTTCCACCACGGCCGGCGCGGCGCCGATGATCGGTTTCTTGGGAACGGTAACGGGGATGGTGCGCGTGTTTTTCGATATGGCCTCTAAGGGCAACAACATAGAAGTGGGTACTTTGGCCAATGGTATGTATCAGGCTATGGTTACCACGGTGGCCGGTCTTATTGTGGGTATTATCGCGTATGTGTGCTACAATATAGTGGTTGATCGGATAGGTCGCGCCACGCATGTTTTCGAGGCACGTTCCGCCGAATTTATGGATTTGTTGAACGAACCCGTTAAGTAAGCCTTCGGGTAAAATATCGAATACATGGCATTAAAGTCGCGTTACAAACAGGACTTGCATTTCAGTTCGGCCTCTATGTCCGATTTGGTGTTCCTGTTGCTTATCTTTTTTATCCTGCTTTCCACCATGGTAAGCCCCAACGCCATTAAGCTGCTTTTACCCAACAGCAGTAGCAAAACGGTGGCTAAGCAAAGCTACACTATCTATATCAACGACCAATATCAGTATTTTGTGGAACAGTCGATGGTGGAAGCGGCCGATTTGGAACAGGCTGTGTATGAACTCACGGCTTCCAATCCTGATGCCACAGTGGTATTGCGGGTTGACCGTACCGTTCCCGTACAGTATCTGGTAAGGGTAATGGATGCCGTAAACCGGGTGAACGAACAGACGGGACATAAGTTAAAGACAATTTTGGCGACCGCACCTCATGAATGATTCCGAAAAGAAAATAAGGAAAAGAGCCTCGTACATGGCTTTGCTGGCAACATTTTTGTTTGTCATATTGTCGGTGTGCGTATTGCTTTTCTGCGGCTTGTACCGACCTTTTCCTCCTCCGCCCGAATATGGTATAGAGGTAAATTTGGGCTATGCCGAAGTGGGAAGCGGAGAGGAGCAATCCATGGATCCTTTGGCGGATGATATTGTGGCGCAGCATGAAGAAAATCCAGCGGAAGATGAGCCGGTGGTAACGGCTTCAGAAGACGAGACGCCAGTTTTGACTGAATCCAAACCGGCGGTAGTAAAGCCTCAACCGACGGTGAAGCCACAGGAAGAAAAGCCGAAAGAAAAAGTAAAGGAAGAACCCGAAATAAATCCGATGGCACTTTATCCGGGCAAACGCAAGGGAAGCAATCCTTCTTCCCAAGGCGATACCCGTACTCCGGGCGATCAGGGAAAGCCTTCAGGTGATATCAACGGAAAAGGATATGCGGGTTCAGGAGGTTCGGGTGGAATTTCTTTTTCGCTGAGCGGCCGCACGCTTATGTCTTTGGTAAAGCCCAACTACGATTCGGAAGAAGAGGGGATTGTGGTGGTGCGTATATGGGTGAACCGTAGCGGTGCCGTAACTCGGGTGAGAGCCGGGGTAAAAGGTACCACCACATTGGATGAAAATCTTTGGAGGACAGCTGAACAGGCGGCTTTGCGCTCTAGTTTCGTGCCGAAGGAAAATGCGCCCGAAGAACAGATAGGCACTATCAGTTATCGTTTCGTGAGAGGAATCTGATGAACGCGAAACGGAACCTTTGGGGCTTTTGCGGTTTGTATGCGGTAGCATTGTTATTCATTACGGGGGTGGCCGTTTGGCGGATGCCGTTCTATAAGATTATCGGAACAGCCTTTGTGATACTTTTTCTATTCGATATCCTTATCGGATGGATGTATTGCAGGGTTCGATGGAAAAAGGGGGGGACAACAAACAACATAAAGGCAGTCTTATTCCTTTTTCTCCCTTTGTTTTGCACGCTGCTTTTCGCCGTAGCGATCTGTTTTCAGGATATGCACCTGTGGCCGGCTTTTGCACGAACCTATTTTTTGGGGGGCATCGCCGTTTTGTTTCTTTTAAAGTTTTTTTTTGCCGCGCTTTGGTTCCTTTTCCATAAGAAAGCGGCTTGGATGCCGTGGGGAATTACGCTTTTTTTATTTTTTTACTTGCTTTATGCCATGGTGATTTCAACGTTCAACTTACGGATTGATCAGATTGACATGGGAGGAAAAAATCAGGAACGCCCTATACCGGCAGGATTGCGAGGTTACCGCATCTTGCAGATTTCAGACCTGCATATCGGCAGTTTTACTTCCTCCAGACAGATTCGGAGGCTGGTTTCGCAAGCCTTGCAGACTCGCCCCGACATGGTGGTTTTTACCGGCGACATGGTGAATTTCAGTTCCGCTGAAATGGATCCGTTCATGAACGAATTGGCGCATCTGCAGGCACCCGACGGTGTGTATTGTGTTTTGGGTAATCACGATTACGGTGATTACGTTTCATGGGCAGATACGACCGCACGCCATGCCAATCTGCAAAAGATGTTGCGGCATTACCGTCGCTTAGACTGGGTTTGCCTCAACAATGCGGCGGTTCGGATAACCAGAGGCGGCGATACGTTGCTGTTGGCCGGTGTTGAGAACTGGGGTAAGGGGAAACGTTTCCCCAAGAAAGGCGATCTGTCGGTTGCCCTTTCTTCGGCGGCGGTGTTGGAAACCAGAACGAGCTGTTCTGTTCCGCAGGCATCTGTTTCGGCAGAACAGGAAGATTCAGTTTGTCCGCGCACCCATACTTACACCGTATTGCTTTCGCACGACCCCAGTCATTTTGATTCGGTGGTGTATCTCCGTTACCCGCAAGTGGACCTGACTCTTTCAGGACATACACACGGCATGCAGATGGGCTTGCGTATCAAAGGGCGGGATTATAGTCCGGCCCGTTGGGTTTATGAGCATTATTCGGGATTGTACGTTATGGCGAACGGACAGGCTTTGTATGTCAATACCGGATGCGGTTTTAACGGTGTTCCATTCCGTTTGGGTATCAGACCCAGTCTTACCTTGTTTCAATTCTAAGAGGAGAAAAGTTATTGCTTACTCTATCAGTTACTTACAATTTCATAACTTTTTAATAAATAGTTTTTCGCACGCGATATTCCGTATTTCCGATTCCGTAATTTTGCATCCGATATCGGTTTCCGTCCAGCAGGATATGGAGTTCGTTTGATGCAGA
>CAZPBB010000096.1:0-4057 GCA_964584745.1 uncultured Bacteroidaceae bacterium | reverse complement strand
GTTTATGGACACCCGAAAAGCCACCCGTTCATGAAATTATATCACGGAAGCCTGGGTGTATCGAAAGCTCGATGCCGACGGCAAGCACGGGTACGTCAATGTATATGAGTACCGTCCCGAAGTTGAAGCGGATTTGAAAGTGATTGATTTCGAAACGCCCACGGAACAGTGGCTCGACTTTGTTATGGAAAACCGTATGGATTTGTCGTTTACCCACGATTACGATATTGTGAAAGGGCCTGTGGCCAACGACCGTGTGTATGCGGCCTTTGCGCTTTATGAAGCGGGGGTGCTCGATAAAAGGGGTTTGATTGCAGAGTTGAAGGCCTATAAATTGGTCAATCAGATACTGTTGCATACGGAAGCGGCGCTTGCGGCCATAAACTTTATCGAAGCCAGGGAGGTGCGTCTATGATAGGTCGGATTACAGACAAGAACCTGTATCTTATCTTGCCGGGCAAGGTGAGCAAAATGGCGGGGATGTATGCGGCGGAGGCCGGCATATCCGTCACCGAGGCCTTGGGGCGCATATACCGCTCGGCCACGTATCGCGAGCTGGAAAAGGAAAGTAGCAAGTTGTGGCACTACGGGCCGGTGGCCCTCTATCAGATGTTTCGGGAAAATCATTAATCGGGGTTTTGAAGGTGTTTTGGACGGCTGTGGGTTTTTATTATTATAATGCGGAAAGGACGGGGGTAAGGGAGGAATAATTTTGCGCTCTTATTTTCTGTAAGGTATTGAGGCTGTTGGCGCATTATAATAATAAAAAGTTGTAATGCAGTAAGTTACAGAGGAATTATCCGAAAAAAGGCTATCTTTGTCTCCTGAAAAATCATTTCACGCTAAAACCCAAAAAAGATGAGAAATTTGCTGACCCTCTGGACGAAACGTGTGTTGCCGGCCCTGGCCTTGGCGGGCATTGCGGGATTGACACTGACCGCGTGTGAGAAAGAACCCGTATACCGCGCCCCGTATGAAAAGGAATTACGGTTTAATGACAGCAACGAAGAATCTATTGCAATAACAATTGTTCAAAAATTTGCCCGTGATACCGCATGCAAACATATTTATTTGATCGTCACCGATGATAATAATTACACAATATTAAGCAGTGAAGGGATAAACTATAAACGTAATTTGCTTTCCGAACGTATTGCATTAGCACCGGATAAAATTTCCGGCCGCGGGGATTTCCACTTTTCCAAAGGAAGGGCATCGGTTGCCGACAGTCTGTGGTTTGTTCAGCATGGTTGGACAATTCGCCAAATGGCAAATCACCGATAATCACATCTTCAAAACCCCACACCCCATCGAAACCTTAACCCACCCTACGAAGCCCCGCACCTCGGGGCTTCTTTTTTATCTCCCCCAACTCCCCATATGTTAAAAATCCTTAATTTTAAGTATTTTTAACTTAATTCTTTTCCCCACCTCCCTCCTCTACCCTTATCTTCACCCAAAATTTGACAGAACCCACCGCTGTCTATCTCTTAGCTTAAAAGTTAAGTTTTGGGAAAATTTTTTAACTTTGCAAATGCTTACACCATGAAAGCGAATGTGACTTTGTTTGAAGAATCGAAAGTTTGCGCCATTTATTCGATTCAGTTTTCCACCGAAAATGTGCCTGAATTTCAGAAATTTTTAGAAGAATTCACACATTCGGTAAAGTATCGGAAAGACTATGAAACCATCATCAACACCATAGTCCGCATACTGGAAAGGGGCGCAAAAGAACGGTATTTCCGTCCGGAAGGAAAATTCGTAGACAGGGTTGTTGCACTTCCCATCGATAAGGCTTGCTTACGGCTTTATTGCATTCGTCTGACAGACAGTGTATTGATTGTCGGTAACGGAGGGGTGAAGAGAACGGCGACCTATCAAGAAGATGATACGTTGCGAGGTTATGTTCTCTCGCTCCAAAAATTAGACAAACTGATAAAGCGCTGCGAAAAAGACGGTGTTATTCAAGTGGGATATAAAAAGATAGAGGGAATAGAATTGCTTAATTTCGACTTATGAAACATAACCGTGTTCTTCAACGGCAGATTGCCGAGCTTTCGCCCGAAAGCGTTGCCCTGTCGCAACTCTCTTTTGATGTGGCCGACCGGATTGCGGAGATTTTAAAGAAGAAAGGAATGAGCCAAAGGGATTTAGCGGTCGGTATGGGCAAAACGGAAGCGGAGGTGTCGAAGTGGCTCGGCGGCACACAGAATTTCACCCTCAGAACCCTTGCCGCCATTTCGGTGTATCTGCAAGAACCTATCCTGTCGGTTGTCAGAAATTCAAAACACTGAAAATGACGAATTTATAGACTTGAGGTAACAAATTGTTACCTCAAGTCTGCAAGGTTCAGAAAATCAACCTTCTTGCAAAACTTCAATGATTTACCTCACCCGGCCGAACAGGATGCCAAAAAAGAGTCTATATCGTCCGACACACGATGTCCGCATTGCAGGCTCCGGAGGTATCGGGAGTCCTATTCCATCTTCTCCAGGATGGAACCGACCTCTTTTTCGATATCGAACAGCCGCCCCCGGCAGACCTTCAAAAGCTCAACGGCTTCTTTCAGCCGCGCCGAAAGCTTATCTACGGTGATGTTTTCCGCCTCCATGTCTTCCACCAAGGCTTGCAGGCGGGCAAAAGCCTTGTCGTAACTCATTTCCTTAGGCGTGTTCTTGGCAGGTTTCTCGGAAGCCATATCATTTCTTTTTTTCAGATTCCAGTTGTTCGGGCGTGTCGGCGGCCTCTTCCACGCGGCTCCAGACCTCGCCCTGCGCCAGAACGGTGCGGAGGCGTTGTCCCGGAGAGAGCGCGGTGTCCGACATCACCAATTTTTCCCCTTGGTAAGTGATGGAGTAACCCATCTTGAGGTTGCGTTGCGGATCAGCCCAGCGCAAGGTGCTTTCGATGCGCTCCAGCTTGGCTTTTTCCGCCCTGAGCAGACCTTCCGAAGCCCGATGCAGGCGTTCCTGCAAGGCATCGAGCGTGGCGTTTTGGTAACGCAGGCGCACCCCCGGCATCTTGAGCAGGGTCTCGATATGCCGCAAGGCGTTCTTTCGGCTTTCCAAACCCGCTTGCACGGCACGGCGCAACCTGTCTGCCAACTCCAGAAGCATGGCATCGTATTCCTCAAAGCGGCGCAGCACGAAAACCGCCAGTTCGGTGGGCGTGATGCCGTGGAACCAAGCCGCTTCCTCGCATACGGTAAGGTTGGTGGAATGTCCGATGCCGGTAAGCACCGGTATCGGATAAAGGCATATCTGGCGCGCCAGTTCGTAGCGGTTGTAGGCGCTCAGACCCACTTCGTCGCCCCCGCCCCGTATAATCATCACCACATCGAAACCGAGCGGAAAATCGCGCACGGCACGTAACGCTTCCCCGATGGAGGACACCGCGCCATCCCCTTGCAGGAGCGCCGGAAAAAGCCGCACGTAGAAACGGTACCCGTAGGGATTTTGGTTGAGCACCTGCATGAAATCGGAATAACCCTTGCTGGTGGATGCCGAAATTACGGCGATTTTGGCGGGCAACAGCGGAAACGCAAGGCTTTTGTTGCGTAACAGCAGGTTTTCTTCCGTAAGGCGTTCCAGACAGCGCAGACGCTCTTTTTCGAGGCTTCCCAGCACGTAGGCAGGGTCTATGTCGAGAATCCGCAGGCTCAGGCCGTATTGTGGGTCGTATTGGATGGTTGCTTCAAAGAGAATCTCGATGCCTTCTCCGAGCGGTTCATGCAGGGTTTGGAGGAACTGCCCGTTAACGCGAGAATAATCGTTTTTCCAAAGTGTGGCGCGCATCTGCGCCACCACTTTTCCGTCCTCTTTCTGCAAGAGTTCGGGAAAACAATGCCCCGAAGCCGGATAAAGGTTGAGTTTGTGCAGTTCGGCCTTTACCCAGAAGGGCGAGCCGTAACGCCCCGCCAGCGTTTTCTGAATGCTGCGGCAAACATCAAGAAGGGAAAAAACAGAACGGGAAGGATTGAACATTTCATTACCGTCGTGCCCTGAGCGGGACTTGAACCCGCACGACTTCATCAGCCACAGGATTTTAAGTCCTGCGT
>CAZPBB010000095.1:0-4164 GCA_964584745.1 uncultured Bacteroidaceae bacterium | reverse complement strand
ACGTGCGCGACAAGAACTGTGAACGCGCCCTGAACCTCAGCGTGGACAAGACGGGGCTGTACAACTTCTATCCCGTAGGACAGGAACTGTATATCAACTGCTCCGGGCTCTATATCGGCAGATACCAGAACCTGCCGCAATTGGGATTCCGCTACGCCGATGAAAACGGTTCGGTTTCGTTGGGTCGTATTCCCGATGCCGTATTTACCCGCCACGTATTCAAGAACGGCGTGCCCCCCACCGACCCTGCCGAACTTCCCCAGCCTATCGAGATCACTTCGATAAGCCAGCTCGAAAATCCCGCGCTCTACAACCAGTTGGTGATATTGCGCAACGTGCAGTTTTCGGGCGATGAAGTAGGTCAGGAATTCGCTCCCGCCCCTCCTGCGGGCACCAACCCCACTTCCACCAACCGCTATTTCAGCCTCAATGGGGAAGGTTCGCTGGTGTTGCGCACCAGCAGCGCCTGCCGTTTCTTCCGTCGCCCCGTACCCGCCGGCATCGGCGATATGGTGTGCATCTATGCCATTTATGGCGATACCAAGCAAGTCTACCTGCGCTCTTACTCCGATTTGGACACCGCCCAATTCAGTGCCACCGGAGAGATCAATTATCCCATCTTCTCAGCTTCTTTCAGTTCCGACCTCTCCCGATTCAAGGTGATAAGTATCAAAGGCAACGCACGTTGGACATGGGGCAAATACGGCGATGGCTGCGCCATGGTGCAGGGTTCCGGAACCAATAAGGAAGCCAACGAAGACTGGCTGATTTCAGACCCGATTGAAATTCCCGAACGCTTTACCGATGTACAGTTCAGTTTTGAACAGGCGCTCAGTTACAAGTACAATTCAGACTACAACTGGTACACCGCGCGTATTTCCACCAACTACGACCCCGCCGTCCACTCCGATCCGCGTGAAGCCGACTGGACCACCTTGGAAATTCCCAACCCGCATCCGGGCAATAACTTCACGTTCGAACACAGCGGAAACATCGACCTGATTTCCTACAAGGGAACCACTTTCCGTATCGCCTTTGTCTATAAGAGCGACACCGAAACCATGGCGACCTGGGAAGTAAACAAAGTGAAGGTGGTTGGAAACAAGTAGTTCCGACATACATCAGATATTGCGCCGGCACTGGGGGTATGAGCAGTTCAGACCCTTGCAGCAGGACATTATCGAATACGTATTGCAGGGGAAGGATGCTTTGGCCTTGCTTCCCACCGGCGGCGGAAAGTCGATATGTTTTCAGGTGCCGGCATTAGCCATGAGGGGCGTATGCATTGTCATATCGCCCCTTATCGCTTTGATGAAGGATCAGGTGGAAAACCTCAAAAGAAGAGGTATTGCCGCCGAAGCCTTATACAGCGGACTATCTTTACACGAGACCGAATTGATATTCAACGCTGCCGTGCACGGTCGGCTCAAGTTCCTCTATATATCCCCAGAACGTTGCCAAAACGAGATGTTTTTGGCACACCTGCAACGGATGCAGGTGTGCTTACTGGCAGTAGATGAGGCGCATTGTATTTCGCAATGGGGCTATGATTTCCGGCCACCCTACCTGCGAATAGCCGACTTACGCGCACGTTTGCCAAAGATTCCGCTCCTGGCCCTTACGGCCACAGCCACGCCTCAAGTGGTGGAAGACATTCAGGAAAAACTCCATATCCAACCCCACAAGGTTTTCCAAAAAAGTTTTACCCGGCAGAACCTTA
This sequence comes from uncultured Bacteroidaceae bacterium, assembly GCA_964584745.1. GTDB lineage: Bacteria > Bacteroidota > Bacteroidia > Bacteroidales > P3 > Pullibacteroides. The sequence continues at coordinate 2,444 of CAZPBB010000095.1, read as the reverse complement.
CCTATTACGTGATATATGACGAGGACAAGATAGGGCGCGTGGAACGGGTCATTCAAAAAGTCGGGGGAAGCGGCATCGTATATGTACGCAATAGGAGAAAAACCGTACAGATTGCCCAAACCCTGCAAAAACGGGGTATCTCTGCCTCTTTCTACCACGGAGGGTTGCAAACTGAGGAACGCTCCAGACGGCAAGACGACTGGATCAGCGGCAAAGTACGCGTGATGGTGGCCACCAACGCTTTCGGCATGGGCATCGACAAACCGGACGTACGTTATGTGGTGCATCTGGACCTGCCCGACACAATAGAAGCCTATTTTCAGGAAGCCGGCCGCGCGGGCAGGGATGAAAAACGCGCCTTTGCCGTTTTGATCTACCATCCATCTGACCGTATCGAAGCGCAACACCATCTTTTCCGCTCCTATCCGCCCATCGATTTTATCAAACGGGTATATGAAGCCCTCGGCAACCACCTCAACCTTCCCATCGGAAGCGGAGAAGGCGCACCTTTCGCCTTCAATCTCACCGAATTCTGTCACTGTTACCGGCTACCGGCAGCCGAAACTTTTTCCGCTCTTTTCTTCTTGGAAAAGGAAGGATATCTGCAGCTCTCCGAAACGGCACGAGAAACAGGTAAAGTACGTATGAAGGCTGATTACGACACAGTGTATCGTCATCAGGTGGCGCATCCCGCCTATGAAAACCTGCTCAAGACGCTCTTAAGAACTTACGGTGGAAAACTATTTTCCGACTATGTGCCGGTCAACGAACAGGCGATGGCGAAACAACTTCATCAAAGTGAAAAAAGCGTAAGAGAAGCTTTGGGCAAGCTCTCCCGTATAGCCCTGCTCGACTACATTCCCGTAGCCGAAGGCAACAGCACCCTCACACTTCTCCAACCGCGGAAAAAGACAGGGCCTTCCTTTCTCAGCCCCGAAAATTATGCCGAACGCAAAGAAAACGCCTTCCGCAAATCGGACGCAATGGCAAGTTACGCCACCGAACAGCACCTGTGCCGCAACCGTTTCCTATTGCAGTATCTGGGCGAAGACCTCGCCCAAGAATGCGGACATTGCGACATATGCATCGCCCGCAAGACCCAACCGCTTTCCGAAAAAAAACTACGCCTGATGGCAGAAAAACTGCAATCCGTATGGAAAGCCCCCGTAATGAACCCGAACAGCCTGGCTGTCGTTTTTCCCGAAGAAAGCGAAACCGTATGCAGACAACTTTGGCAATATCTGCTGGACGAGGAAAAGATTGAACCGGCCGGTGCACTCGATTTCAAATGGCGGACATAGGATTACGGCAGTATTTATTACTTTCGCAATACAAAAGCAAGAAGAGCCATGCTGATTAAACTGTCCAAAAACAATCCCCTCTTTCAATACGCATTGGTGATAGGCGTTTCATTGGTATTATGGGGCAAGTCGTTTGTGGAAACCGGATTTTCTAAAAGCGGCTGCTGGCTGGCTTGGGCAATAAGCCTGTTGTGCGCCATCGGATTCAGCCTGATTCTTACCCGACACCGGATCTCACGCAATCCAGGTTTGCACTCGGTGGTATTGCTCTGCTTGTCTGCATCCACGCTGCACGCCGCTTATTTTTCCGAAATGTGGGTTTATCTGCTGTTTTTGCTTTCTTTCCACTATCTTTTGGAAATTTACAGCAAAGACAAGCCCTATCCGGCACTGTTCAATGCCATTTTCTTCTGGAGCGCCGCCACACTGGTCTTTCCCGAGTTATTGTTTACCTTACCCTGCTTTTGGATTATCCTGCTCACCTATGCGGTCGGCAACTGGCATGTATGGGCAGCCTCTCTGTTGGCCATGGGCACCCCGTTCCTGTTGGCGGGCGCATACGATCTAATCGCGCACGAACACCTTCTATCTCAAATTTTTTCCCACTCCATGGTGTTTGGATTTCCCAACTGGGATATCGAAAAACTGCCTTCCCTCTCGCTTCTGTTCTTCTGTATCGTCCTATCCTTCCTTTCCGTCTTTTCCATGCAAAAACATCTTCAAGGCATGGATATCATCGAAAGACGCAAAATAACCTCTCTTGTCGTGTTGTTTCTCTACCTTCTGCTCTTTATGATTGCCGGCGGCGACACACCCGAACATCTTTTTCCGCTCTTTCTGCCCGTGGCTTTTCTCTGTATCGACGCCATCGTCTATATGCGAAACGGAATCCTTAGGGAATTACTCTTTGCCGTTATCCTGCTGGCCGGAATCGGCATTACATGGAGTTGTTGAAGCCAAGGCCTTTCTGCGAAAAAAGAAGGAAACGGCCGAAATGAAGTGAACCCCGAAAGTTTTTGTCCAACTTTCGGGGTTCATCTCAGAAATGCAGGCACCTGCTTTTTTAAGAATGGTCAGCCCTTACTTTTCCACGAAGTGGAAGTGCGGGCCGAAACGTTCGAAAGCCGCGCGGTCCAGTTCTTC
>CAZPBB010000094.1:0-4212 GCA_964584745.1 uncultured Bacteroidaceae bacterium | reverse complement strand
TCGTTATCGTAACCCACAACCACGATTTGGCTGCCATGTCTGACCGTTGCCTCGAAATGAAAGACGGCACGATCGTGGCCGACAATAGGAGATAACACCTTGGCGGAAATCCTGGATTTCCCTATAGCAACAACCCGATACGGACACCGGCCTGCATGAAAAGACCGCTGAAATGATAGTTCCACGGCTTGATGGACATATTTTCGACCACATTGCGCGAAGCTTCAGTATCGTAGGTATTGAAAGCATGGCGGAAAGCCGCTCCCACGTAAAGATCCATCACCGCACGCGGCCAAAGCCCGAACTGGAACCCAAGCTGTAACTGCCCCCCCAGCCGGGTGGCGCTTACCTGATAAGAGATTGTTTTATATAAATCCTGAATACGGTTGTAGTCAAAATCCAAGCCCGAAGCGATATAGAAACCGCGCGGCGTGGAACCTTTAAGATAATAGCGCACGTTGACCTCGAAGCAAAAACCGTCCAACCTGACATCCGTACCCTTTCTCTTATTATTGTACTGAGGCGCGACTTGAAGCCAAAGCGCATCTTTGAGACGGCAGTCGAAATCTGCCCGAAAACCGTTAAAAGCCAAAGGAACCGGCACCAGACTCACCGACATCGTTTCATTATAGATACCTTGCAATACGCCTACACGTTGGGCGCGGGTCTGGCCCCATGCGGGCAAAAGCGAACACGCCGCCACATACAACACCATCCATATCCTGATTCTCTTTTCCATGCCCGTTAGAACAAAAATCCTACATTAAAACCCAACACCAATACAGAACCGCCCCTGCCATAGTCAAAGATATGGCTATCATAACGAGGTTCCGTAATCTCGATATCGGTTATATCCGGTGAAACGTTCCGGTTATCGATACGCGTTTGGGTGAGCCATCTTTGCCCGTAACCGATGTAAAACTCGAAATAGAGCGGTTTGACGATGTTTTGCCGGAAACCGATGGCCAAATCCAAACCAAACTTCTCGACATGGGTCTCCGCCTTGGCCACATTGCACAAATCCAAAGCGGTGTAATCCACCCCCCATTGGAAAAACATGCGGAATCCCACATCGGTAAGCTCGAAATAATGATATTGATGATGTGCCCCTACCGAATAACCCAACATTTTTGCACGGCTCTTGAGACGGGAATCAGAAAACGTAGAAGCCGCATAGATAACGGCATCTACTTTAACCCAATGTTTCTGTCCGAAAACATTGCGGCTGTATTCAATGCCATAGCCACCCCAAAACGCAGGAAACGCCTGAAACGTAATCGTATTGTCGCCGAAACGATCACGGGTGGGATCGGGACTGAACAGTCTCGATCGTTGCCCTGCCGCCGTCAGACAGAAGCCAAACGTCACCAGCAAGCTCAAAAAAATACGATACGTTTTATTCTTCACTGCATTAAATTGATATGCGTATTATAAAACAAAGGTACATCATTGTAGCCAATCTCAGACCTATCACCGTCCTCATGTACCTTCACGGACAGTCCCTTTGTCCGCTAAAGGTACATCATTGTAGCCAATCTCAGACCTATCACCCTCCTCATGTACCTTCACGGACAGTCCCTTTGTCCGCTAAAGGTACATCATTGTAGCCAATCTCAGACCTATCACCCTCCTCATGTACCTTCACGGACAGTCCCTTTGTCCGCTAAAGGTACATCATTGTAGCCAATCTCAGACCTATCGCCCTCCTCCATTTATTTTTTCAACAAACCGCGGCTTTTGAGCAAAGCATGCACTTCGGGTTCATGACCACGAAACTTCACATACATCTGCATGGCATCATACATACCGCCGTTCTTAAGGATATCATTGCGGAACGAACCGGCTATCCTGCGGTTGAAGATATCGCCGCTTTCCTCATAGGCTTCAAAGGCATCGGCATCCAACACTTCCGCCCATATATAGCTGTAATATCCCGCACTGTAACCACCGCCCATCGTGTGAGCAAAATAATGGGTCTTGTAGCGGGGATAAATCTCGGCTATCAACCCCCGTTTCTTGTTGGCTTTCGCCTCAAATCCAGCCGGATCGAAATCCTCGGCCATTTCACCTATGGTATGGTAATCCATATCCAACAAAGCCGCCGCCAGCAGTTCGGTAGTGGCAAACCCTTGTCCGTAAAGCCTGGCCGACTGGATGCGTTCTATCATGTCATCGGGTATCGTCTCACCCGTTTCGTAATGACGGGCATACACCCTGAGCACTTGCGGATGCAAAGCCCAATGTTCCATAATCTGGGAGGGCAACTCCACAAAATCGCGCGGGGTTTCCGACATGCCTTTATATTTCACTTCCGAAAAAAGGGCATGCAACGCGTGCCCGAACTCATGGAAGAAGGTTTCGGTTTCGTCTATGCTCAGCAACACCGGCATTCCGTCAACGGCCGGCGTATAATTGCACACGATCGAAGTAACCGGCGTAAGCCGCTTCTGTCCGTCGTATTCCTGTTCCACATACGAAGTGTTCCACGCACCGCCTGACTTGTAGCCGGGTCTTGCCAGCATATCCAAAAAGAGGATGCCGAGCACACCGCCGTCTTGATCCTTGCAGATATAGGCTGAAGTGTTGGGCGTGGGCATTTCAGCTTCCGTATATGGTTCAAACGAAATGCCGTAGAGTCTTCCGGCCACATAAAAAACGCCCTTGCGCACACTGTCGAGCGAGAAATAGGCTTTAGCCGCGTTTTCGTCCAAGGCATACTTCTCTTCCCGCACCAGATTGGCATAGTAACGCCAGTCGGAAGGCAGGAACACACCTTTGTACTTATGGTGTTTCTTGCGATAGGCTTTCATTTCGGCCAATTCTTCTTTGGCGCGTTGCAAGGCGGACGGCCAGATTTTATCCAAAAGCTCATACACGGCCTGCGGTGTTTTCGCCATACGGGTCTGCAACGCATACGAAGCATAGTCGGGATAACCGAGCAGATGCGCCTTTTCCATACGAAGCCGCACGATGTCTTTTACAACAGGCGTGTTATCGAATTCACTTCCGGCCGCGCAACGGGAGGAGTAGGCATCCAATATTTCCTTACGCAATCCGGCATCTTTTACATATTGCAGAAACGGCATGATGGTAGGATTATCCAATCCGAACAGATAGCCCGTTTCACCTTTTTCCCGCGCCTTTGCCGCCGCCCGCTGCAAATCAGCTTCGGGCAACCCCGCCAAACGGCTCTTGTCTTCCACTAAAAGTTGGTAGCTGGCAGTGGCCAACAACAGGTTTTGCGAAAATTTATTTTCAGCTTCGCTCAACCTGGTGTTTATTTCGCGCAGTTTTTCCTGATCGGCGGCCGAAAGTTCGGCACCGTTAAGCAAAAACTCACGGTAAGTGTCTTCCAAAAGTTTGGTCTTTACAGGATCTTTCACTTCACCTCTTTCCTTGATACGCTTGATACGCTTGATACGGCGAAACAGGAAAGGATTCATATAGACATTGTCGTTTTGCTCGCTCAACAACCGCACCGCCTCGCTTTCTATCTTGCGCAGACTGTCGGAAGAATGCGCCGCCACCACATTGAACAATACACCCGAAACTTTTTCAAGCAGTGCGCCACTCGCCGTCAGGGGCAGTACCGTATTGTCAAAACCAGGTTCTTCCCTGTTTTCCACTATCGCCTTGATGACTTCATTTTGTTGGCGTATGCCCGCCTGCAAAGCCGGAAGATAATCCGCCTCCTTTATCTTTCCAAAAGGAGGAATGCGGTAGGGCTGATTGTCCCACGATTCCAGAAAAGGATTTCCGGTTTCGGCTATCTGCGCCATGCCCGTGCCACTGCTACCCATCACAAAAAAACTCAACAGAAAAGCCCACGATTTGGTTTTCATAATATCAAAAGTTTTGTTGTCCTTAAATATTCGTTTGCCATACTCACCCGTACAAAATAAAGGCCGGAACGCAGGTTTTCGAGGTTCACCGGATTTTTGCCGGCAGGCAGATACAAAGTTTTAACCTGCACACCTCCCATGGTAAGTATTTCAACCTTACCCGTTTCCGGCATCTCCAAAATGAAGGAATTCCGTGCGGGATTAGGATAGATCGTAATTGCGGATTCCGCATAGGAAAGATTCTCCACCGAAGTGAAGTTGAGCCCCAAGATAATCGGCTCGTGGTCGGAACTGCGGTAAGGCCCGGTATGGTGCTCCGTATCGCGGTCGTAATCCCAAAACGAGGGTTCATCGGAATTGATGTGCCATA
>CAZPBB010000093.1:0-4332 GCA_964584745.1 uncultured Bacteroidaceae bacterium | reverse complement strand
ATATCGACCAGAAGAAAATAGAGATCGGCTTGCTCAATATGCCCGGCAGGGTGGGCGTGGTCAGCTTTAAGTCGCTGCAGCTCTATTCGCGCGAGGAATTGGGGCGTATGTTGCTGGGTGTGGACAATAATCCGCTTTATTCCTTGGCGGCTATTTCCAAACGCGAGCGTAAGCGGGAACTTTCTATTGAAACGGTAGCCGCCGCGCTCAATCTTTCATCCACCCAGGTTCTGTCTATGCTTCGATATCCTATCGCATTCGGCTTTGTCAGTTATGATCCGCTCAAAAAAACGGTGCTTCTCCTACCGCAGTTGTTCCATAATCTAGAAGTGTCGGCAGGTAAGGCTGACAGCGATGAGATAGAGTTCATCACAGGGGAAACAGGCATCGTTAAAGCTGTGTTGCGTACCGACAGCCTTGATATCCGTATGAGCGGTGTATCGTATGTGAACCTTAGCGAAAAACAGAACGTATATCTGCATCCTTCCGATTCGGTGGTGGAGATTTTCAAAAACCGCGACTTTCATTTCGATGGCTATCTGCATGCGGGTAATTTTAATTTCAAGGTGCGTGGTGCATGTTTTTATTATGATGATTTCAAGGTGGATATAGCCGATGTGGAACGGCTCGGTCTGGAAGTTACGCGGATCGAAGACGGGGAAGAAAAGCGATATCCGGTATCTTCATTGATACATTCACTTTCGGGAACGGTGTATATCGATGAACCGGACAATAAGGGGGGGAGGAAAAACAATCCCCGTTATCCCATTTTTGAAAGCACGCAACCCTCTTACGTGTATTATGACGATGCAGATATACAGAACGGGGCTTATACGCGGGATTCTTTCTATTTCAGGGTGGATCCGTTCAGAATGGAAAGACTTTATACGGTAGATATGGACAGTATCCGCTTCAACGGCACGTTGGTGTCTGCCGGTATCTTTCCCGATATACAGGAGTCTTTGATGATACGTCCCGATTATTCGCTGGGTTTCCGAACATCTTCTCCTGAGAACGGTTGGCCTGCCTATAAGGGAAAAGCTTTATATGCGGGAGAACTGTCGCTTGACCGTAAGGGTTTGCGCGGCAAGGGAAGTTTTGACTATCTCACTTCCCACGCCGCTTCGCCCATTCTCACCTTTTTGCCTTCCAGAATGTTTATGAAAGCCAAAATATTTAAGTTGGAACAGGCAGTTTCCGCTGCTGTGTCTTACCCCGACATAGAAGCAGGAAGCGTAAACTGCACTTTCGAGAAGAATTCGGGTCTGTATGCGGTCGCCTCCACCAAGGATTCTCTGTTGCGCTGCTTTACCGAACCTTGGCTGCTTTCGGGAAAATATTCGTTTTCGGCTTCGGTATCCTCTGCACAGGGTACTTTTATCAAGCAAAACGAAGCCCGTCTTTCGTCTTCGCATTTTGAAGTGCGTTCCAATACCTTTTCCTCCGATTCGGGCGATTTTAAACTTACGGCGGGTAGCAATCATTTTCTGTATTCGGAACCGTATGCATTACAGGTGGATTTGGAAAGCCGGCAGGCCTCGTTTAGGTCTTTATCCGGACATTCTCCCATTTCTTTCGGCTTGAATCAGTATGAGGGAAAGGCTTCATCCTTGGCATGGGATATGGCCGAAAAAACGGTATCTATGATGCACGGCAACGCTGTCACTTCCCAGAGAATAGCTGAATTGGATTCGATAGCACCGGGTTTGCTCTATACTTGTGCTTTGCCGGGAGAAGATTTCGTTTCCACGCGGCGGGCGCAGGCGGGCTTGCATTTCAATGCCACCCGTTCCTTGCTTTCGTACGCCGATACCCTTTTGCGGTTCAATGGGGTAAGGCGCGTATTGGTGGCCGATGCTTTGTTTGTGCCAGACGGCGAACAGGTGGAGATAGAACGATCCGGACAGATGGGAGCGTTGGAAAAAGCCAAGTTGTATTTTGGAGACCGCAATCGCCCTCATGCATTCCATCACGTGCGTGGAAATATCCTTTCGGCGAATCAATACCGGGTTTCAGGTGTGTTTGATTACAAGGCACCCGATATCGATGCCCAGCATATATGGTTTGCCGGTATCCGTCCGGCTTCCGATGGATATTCACAGGCGGCGGCGCGGATTTCTGCCGATTCGGGCGTGCTGAGGTTGAATGAAGCTTTCCAGTTTATCGGCAAGATCAATCTGGATGCACATCAAACCTATCCTTATTTTTCCGGGAGTGTCCGTATGGTGTATGCCTGCAACTTTAACGGTAAAGGACCGGCGGACAATCATATGATTCCTCCGCAACAGACGGAAGAGAACTACGATGAGTTTGAATATTCCGAAGAAGAGGAAGAAGCGGAAAACTCCGAATCAGAAACTGAAGAAAAAGAACCGGTGAGTGAATGGGATGCCGTTTGGGATGAGCCGCAAAAAGACGAATCCCAGAAGGAGGAAACGCAGAAACGAGGGAAGAAGAAAGAGGTGGAAACAGATATACCCGCCGAGGATGCAAAGCATCTTAAGCCTGGCAATCCTTTCTTGACCGACGGCATACAGTTCGAAAGCATTATCAATCCCGATTCGGTATTGATCCCCGTAACGGAGAAGACCCGTTCCACGGTGGGGCGGCTGTTGGGGTGCGGTTTCTACACCCAATCCCGTTCCGGTACGCCCCGTTTCCTGTTCATGGACCACAAGATAAGTACGGATTTACCTAATATCGCGCTGACAGGCTGGCTGAATTTTTCGCCAGACCAACAGTCCTACCGCATGTTTGACAGTACCGGAAGGGAATCGCTTTCGGTTAATGTACGTTCTTGTTTCGCCCGTGCTTTCGGGGCTATCAATTTACGGCTCAACACATATGAATTCCAGCCTTTCTTTTATGGCGACATGATGACTACCGCCGATGAGGGAGGTATATCCATGCGGGGGTTGAGCATTTTCGATTTTTATCTTACACCTGAAATTCAAAAGCAGATAGCGGGTATCATCAATGCCAACCCGCAGTTGGAACGTGCCGAAATTTCCAAACGGAAAGGTGTGGTGGCTTATCTTGAAGAAAAGGCGGGGCGTAGGTCGGTGGAACGTATGCGGGAAGATGTGTCTGTAACCGGTGTCATGACCCGTATTCCGGAAGCCTTGAACCAGTCATTGGTGTTTTCGGATCTCGGTTTGGAATGGGAGCCGTCCAAAAAAGCCTATATGGGTTCGGGTCGAGCCGAGTTGTTGTCGGTGGGCGGTACACCGGTAAACAAGAAACTGAAAGTGTATGCAAGCCTGCGTAAAACCCGTAAGGGCGATGTGGTGGATATCTATATGGAAGCCGCGCCTAACGCATGGTTTTATTTCAGCTATACCAATCATTATATGCAGATGATTACGTCTAACGAGCAGTTGAACAATCATATCATGCAACTCAAAAGCCGAAGCCGGAAAAAGGGCCGATACGAGTTCTATTTGTCCACGATGTCGAAAAGGAATATATTTGTAAACTTTTTTCTGACGAGAGAATAACCCTAGCGGGTATCGATAATGCCTATGTATTTGTTGATATTGGGATTTTTGACGGCCTACCTGATAGGCAGTTTTTCTTCGGCTGTATGGATTGGCCGTTGGTTTTTCAATAAGGATGTGCGGGAATATGGTAGCCATAATGCCGGTACTACCAATACTATCCGTGTATTGGGGCTTTCTCCCGGTATCGTGGTGTTGATTATCGATGCCTTTAAAGGATGGCTGGCGGTAAAGATGGATTACCTGTTTCTTTCTCCCTCTACCGCCGACTACAAGGTTTATTTTGATGTGGCCTTGGCTTTGGCGGTATTGTTGGGGCATGTGTTCCCCCTTTATACGGGATTCAAAGGCGGCAAAGGCGTTGCCACCTTGCTCGGGGTGGTGATGGCCGTTTATCCGGAAGCTTTTGTAGCGGCTTTGCTCATTTTTTCCGTTATCTTTATCCTTACACGTTATGTTTCCTTGGCTTCGGTGGTTTCCGCCGTGGCGTTTCCGTTCCTGGAAATTTTCGTTTTCCATCAGACCGACCCCATTCTTCGGGGCTTTTCTATTTTTATCGGGCTTTTTATTTTGATTACGCATCGTAAGAACATAGGCCGTTTGCTTAAAGGAGATGAATCTAAGTTGAGTTTCTGCAGGAAAAAAGAAAAATCGGAAGACATGCCCGAACTGCTTTCAGCTTCTACGCCGCAGGAAGGCATAGACCGCTTGATAAAAATTTTGGAACGCCTTAGGGTGGGTTGTCCTTGGGATAAAAAGCAGACTTTCGAGAGCCTGCGTACCCTTACGGTGGAGGAGGTTTTTGAGCTTTCGGATGCCGTTACGGAAAAGGATT
>CAZPBB010000092.1:0-4557 GCA_964584745.1 uncultured Bacteroidaceae bacterium | reverse complement strand
TCACGGGAATGCCGCCGCCGCCCACGGTAATCACGATATGGCCTTTGGCTACGGCTTCTTTGACGATTTCCACATGGTCTATCTCCATCGGAACAGGCGAAGGTACCACTTTGCGCCAGCCGTTGCCTTTGGGATCTTCCTTGAACACTGCCCCCGTTTCAAGGGCGTAGCGGTCGGCATCTGCCTTGGTGTAGTAAGGGCCTACGGGTTTGGTCGGTTTTTGGAAAGCGGGGTCGTTCTTATCTATTTTTACCTGCGTGAGGATGGTAATCACCGATTTATCGATACCCGCCTTGCGCAGTTCATTGTAGAGGCACAGTTCAATCAGATAGCCGATGGAACCTTGGGTTTCGGCTACGCAGAAATCCATGGGCATGGCTGGCAGACCGAATTCCTTTTTTCCTGCTTCATGCTGCAACATCACGTTGCCCACCTGAGGCCCGTTGCCATGTCCGATACAAATGGTATAGCCTTGTTTCATCAAGGCCACCAATGCCTTGCAGGTTTCGGTAACGTTTTGGATCTGTTCGGCAAACAAACCTTTCTGTCCGCTTCTCAAAAGGGCATTACCCCCCAAAGCGACAACTGCAGTTTTCATAGTTGTGTGTCTGTTCTAAAAAAAACATCGGGAACCGACGGAAAAGCATATTCGGACAGCTCCCGATGATAAGATTCATATGAGGCACCATTATACCAGATTGGCAAAACCCATGAAGGCCAACGCGAGGATGCCTGCGGTAACCAAGGTGATGGGACTGCCTTTCATGCCTTTGGGTACGGATTGCAGTTCCAGCTGTTCGCGGATACCGGCCATGATGACCAAGGCAAGGCCAAAACCGACAGCCGTGGCGAAACCGTAAACCACGCTTTGCAACAGGGTGTATTGTTTCTGGATAACCAGCAGGGCAACCCCCAATACGGCGCAGTTGGTCGTGATCAGAGGCAAGAAGATACCCAATGCCGAATACAGCGATGGGCTTACTTTCTTGAGGATGATTTCCACCATCTGCACCAAGGCGGCGATTACCAGGATATAGACAATCGTTTGGAGGAATCCGAGATTGAACGGCACCAACAGGTATTGGTTCAGCAGGAAAGTAACGAGTGTGGCCAGCGTGATGACGAAAACGACCGCCGCCCCCATCCCCACCGAGGAAGAAATCTTTCCCGATACGCCCAGAAACGGGCAAATCCCCAGCGTTTGCGCGAATACGATATTGTTGACCAATATCGCACCTATGATTAAGAGAATATATTCCATGATAGTTTTGTTTACAGGTTAGCGATTAGTTTTTCTTGGCCGAAAGATGGCGGATGAGCGCCACCAGGAAACCCAGCACGATGAATGCGCCCGGGGCGAGGATAAAGACGATGATTCCATCTCCGGCAATGAATTTGTGTCCGAAGAACGAACCGGCCCCCAAGGCTTCGCGGATCATCCCCAGAAGGGTCAGGGCGAAAGTGAAGCCGAGTCCCATGCCCAGACCGTCCAACAGCGAGGAGAACACGCCGTTTTTGGAGGCGAAGGCTTCGGCACGTCCCAACACGATGCAGTTGACCACGATAAGGGGAATGAATACCCCCAGACTTTCGGCCAAAGCCGGAACAAAGCCTTGAATAAGCAGATCCACTACCGTTACGAAAGCGGCGATCACCACGATAAAGCACGGAATACGCACCTTGTCGGGTACCTGGGTCTTGATAGCCGAGATAAGCATATTGGAGAGCACCAGCACGAAAGTGGTGGCCAAGCCCATGCCCAAGCCGTTGATGGCCGAGGAGGTCACGGCCAGGGTGGGGCACATACCCAACATCAACACAAGCGCGGGGTTTTCCTTGATAAGCCCCTTGCTGAAATTTTTCCATTGATTGATTTTTGCACTCATGGCTTCAGATTTTAAAGGTTGGAGGATTGGGTTTGGGTGGCACCGCTGGCGGCATCGGTTTCTTCATAGGCCACGGGAGAGTCAAGCTGTCCGAACACCTTGTAGGCGCGGTCCAGCGCATCGCAATAGGCACGCGAGCTGATGGTGGCCGAAGTGATGGCATCCACATCGCCGCCGTCTTTCTTCACGGTCATCTTGAACGAATCGGGATGCTTGCCTTCAAACTGGGCGTAGAAACCGGGGTCGGTCATCTTGGTTCCCAGACCGGGGGTTTCGCTCATCTTCAGCACCGATACTTTGTTCAGTGTGCCGTCGGGCAGGATGCCCACCATCAAATCCACTTCACCGCCGAACCCCTTCATCGTGTAGCAGTTTACCGCCACGCCAACCAGTTCTTCGCCTTTGAAGGCTTTGAACACCTCGATGTTTCGGTTCGCGTCGTCGGGAGAAACCACAGAGAGCGTTTCGGTATTTTCAAAATCGGGAAGCACTGCTTGGAGGGCGCTTTCTTTCTTTGCTTTGGCCGCATCCGCTATTCTGTCTTTGGTAAGGTTATATACAAAACCCAGGCAAATGCCCGAAATACCGGCCACGATGGCCAGGCTGAGCAACATATTCTTTAAGTTCGATTCTTTTTTCTTCATGGCGTGATTTATTTGGCAACGGCAAAGCGTCTGGGCGTTGCGCAACGGTTAATAAGAGGAACGAAAGCGTTCATGATGAGGATGGCGAAGGATACCCCTTCGGGATAAGCGCCGAAAGTACGGATAAGAATGGTCAGAATACCGCATCCGAGACCGAAAATCAGTTTCCCCTTGTTGGTCATGGGCGAGGTAACCATATCGGTGGCCATAAAGATGGCTCCCAGCATCATACCGCCTGTAAGCAGGTGGAAAACAGGGTCCATGAACTGTTCGGGATTGGCCATCCAAAGAATGCCGGCGAAAACGAAAGCGCTGCCGAGGAAAGCCACGGGAACATGCCAGGTGATGATTTTACGGCACAGCATATAGATACCGCCGAGCAGAATGGCGATAGCGGAGATTTCGCCCATTGAACCTGCCATGTGTCCCCACAATAAGTCGGTATATGCCGGAAGTTGGTCGGCGATCTGCGAAACAGTATTGTTTTTCAGGCCTTCTTTGGCAATCGATAGCGGCGTGGGGCCGGTAAGGGCATCAGTAAGGGTTTGTCCGCCAAAGAGTGCTTTAGGCAAAGGCCAGGTGGTCATGGCTACAGGGAAAGAGATGAGCAGGAATACACGTCCTACCAAAGCGGGATTGAACGGATTCTGGCCCAAACCTCCATACGCCCATTTTGCTACACCGATGGCGATAAGCGCACCTACCACCGCCATCCACAAAGGCAGGTTGGCCGGTAGGTTGAGCGCCAGCAGAAGTCCGGTAATCATGGCCGAACCATCGCCCAGCGAACAAGGTCTTTTAAAGAAAAAGCGGTTGATGATGAATTCGAACAGCAAGCAGGCGGCCACCGTAACTATGGTAAGCAACAAGGCCTGCATACCGAAAAAGTAAACACTCACTAAAAAGGACGGGATAAGCGCAATCACCACGCCCCACATGATTTTCTTAACGGATTCGGTGCCGTGTATATGCGGTGCGCCCGATATGATCCATTTTGTATTTTCAGCCATATTGATTGATTCTTATGCGGTTTCTTGATTATTTTGCGTTTCTTGCACGGATTATTTTGCCCACCGTGGCTTTGCCTAACTTGAGGCAGTCGAGCAACGGGCGGTTGGCTGGACAGGTGAACTGGCAGCAACCACATTCGATGCAGTCCATCACTTTTGCCTTTTCAGTCTGCTCAAAAGCTTTGGCCATCGTGGTGGAGGCAATCAGATAGGGCTCCAACCCCATCGGGCAGGCATCCACGCATTTTCCGCAACGGATACAGGGATAGAGCGGCAGGCGGTGGGCGGCATCTTCGGGCAATACCAAAATGCCTGACATACCTTTTACTGAAGAAACTTCAGTGTTCATGATGGCTTTTCCCATCATGGGACCGCCCGAAATCACCTTTCCCGTATTTTCGGGGACACCTCCCACAGCCGTCAGGAATTCTGAAACGGGTGTACCGATGCGGGCAAGAAAATTGGTGGGTTCGGGAACGCAAGGACCGGTAACCGTTACCGTGCGTTGAACCAAAGGCATGTTTTTCTGCACGGCTTGATAGACGGCGTAGCAGGTAGCCACGTTATCCACCACGCAACCCACGTTGATAGGCAGTTTGCCAGAAGGAACGGCACGTCCGGTCAAAGCTTTGATAAGTTGTTTTTCTGCTCCCTGTGGGTATTTCATCTTGAGTGCCTGTACGCTGATGCCCGGATAATTCCTGGCGACTTCGGACATGTGGGCGATGGCTTTGGGTTTGTTGGCTTCGATGCCCACAATGGCTTGTTTCACATCCAACGCTTTCATGAGGATGGTGGCGCCGATCATGATTTCTTCGGCGTGATCCAGCATCAGGCGGTAGTCGCAGGTAAGGTAGGGTTCACATTCCACTCCGTTGAGCAACAGGAATTCCGCTTTGGCATCCTTGGGCGGCATCAGTTTTACATGCGTGGGAAAGCAGGCGCCGCCCATCCCCACGATCCCCATTTCCTTTACCTTTTGGATAATGGCCGGGGCATCCAGTGTTATCTCACGCT
>CAZPBB010000091.1:0-4762 GCA_964584745.1 uncultured Bacteroidaceae bacterium | reverse complement strand
CCTCAGTCCCGATTTGGACTACAACTGGATGATTCAGGCCTATTGCACCGATGCCATTGAAGCCGGAGTTGAAAACACCAAAACCGTGAAGGAAGAAGGTGTGGATTTCGTAAAGGCTTATACGGTTTACCGCTTGCGCGAATCCGATATGACCGTTCCCGACCGTTGGACGCTGCTTAAAGAAAACACTACCGACAAGAGTTTGCAAGACAGCCATGCCGATTTGCCCGATGATTGGTATAGGTACGCTGTCAAAGCCATCTATTCCACGGGAGAATCCGGATATGCTTTCTCCGACCGCTTGGGTAAAGGCGTGGCGAACGAATCTTTGGAAACCGTCGGTTTTGAAGAACTTGTCATCATGCCCAATCCGAACAACGGTAAATTTTCGGTGAACTTGCCTTACAGTGGTAAAGTGAGCGTGTATGCCATGGATGGATCACTGGTATGGCAAGCCGAAAAACCGGCAGGTGTTTGCGGGTTCGATTTGAATTTGCCTTCAGGTGTTTTCATCTTGAATTTGATGGACGGCACTCACAGGGCTGTCGGTCGCCTTATCATCGTGAAATAAGCTGTTTTTTGATGGGTGGTGCGGTTTTCCGCATCACCCTTTTTTATGTTTTTTAAAAATCGGAAAATGAAATTTCAGAACTCGATATGGATGTTCACACTTGCCGGTTTCGCCGTTTGTGGCGCAAGCCTTTACGCGCAAGACACCATTGTTGCTAAAACACCGCAAGACCGCAAGGTGCTTGTGGAGGAATTTACGGGGCTTCATTGTCCGAACTGCCCTTCGGGACATAAAATGGCGGGAGAGATAGAAGCGCTTTATCCGGAGGATTGCTTTTTTGTAAATATCCATGCCGGTACGCTGGCTACGCCTCGCCCCGGGGAAACGGATCTGCGTTCGGCTTACGGGGAGGCATTGGCCAAACGCGCCGATGTTACCGGGATTCCTTCGGCGGAAATCAGCCGCCACCGTTTTATGGGAGAAAGTGGGCTTACAACCTCGGATCGCGGCAAATGGCAGGATTATGTGGAAGAGATTTTATGGGATGGAGATGACCGCGCCGCCGCTACCGTCAATATCGCCGCCCGCGCCGGTATCGATTGGCGGAAACGCGAACTGAGCGTTACGGTGCAGCTCTACTATACGGCTTCGTCCGCGCAACCCCAAAACTACCTGCATGTGATGTTGGTGCAAGACAATATCCGGGGTCCGCAGGACGGTTCGGCCGCCAATCCGGGGCAGGTGCTGCCCGACGGCTCTTACCTGCACCGCCATGTGTTGCGCGATTTGCTTACCGATATCGCCGGCGATGCGGTGCAGACTACCACGCAGGGAAGTTTTGTAAGCAGAACCTACACCAAGGCGTTGCCCGAAGATTACAACTATGTGGCGGTTGATTTCCTGCAGTTGCAGGTAGTGGCTTTCGTTACCGAAAGCGAAGAGGAGGTGCTGAACGCTTGCCGCACGGAACCTCTTTTTACCAATGGCCCTGAATATGTTTTCCAGATGCGGAATCTTGAAACCGCTTCCCAGAATACCTGCGACAACGCGATTCGCATGGGCCTCGATCTGATGAACCGCAATCCCGAAACGGCTAAAGTGGAAGAAGTGACGTTCCTTTTCCGTACCGCACAGGGTCGCGAACAGGAATACACCGCTTCGATAAAAGATTTCGCCGCCGGTTCGGTGGCGCATGTGGAAGTACCTTCCGTAATGCTTGACAAGCGTGGCATAGAGGAAACCCTGCAAGTGCAGGTAAAGGCGGTGAACGGTACGCCGCTCACGATGTTGCAAGACCCCGTTACCGTGGTGGCGCACAAAGATTATTACATCGTGAACGAGCCTGAGGTAACGCTCGATATATGGCAAGACCGCTGGGGTTCCGAGATTTCGTGGGCTTTTACGGATGACAACGGGCAGGTGTTCGAAAAGGTGGATGCCTATTCCGATTTGAACGCGAGCGGAACGGAAAGACATACCCACGCCCTTACCTTGCCGCACGGTTGCAATACTTTCGTGATTCGCGACATGGCCAGAGACGGCCTCAACAATATAAGCGGAGAAGGGCATCTGGAACTGAAAGACAGGAACGGAAACCGGGTGGCATACAACGATGGAAAATATGCCGACAGTCTGGTATGGATGGTCCGTTACAGCCCCGTTTCCGTGCAGGAATTCGGCCCAATCCGCCAGTTGCGGATTTATCCCAATCCCACCGAGGGGGTGTTCAATGTGGAAGTGCCTGCCGACGGCCAGATGGAAATCGTTAACACCTCAGGCGTTGTTGTGAAACGTGCCACGGTGCTTGCCGGAACAAATGCCCTGCGTCTTGAAAACAGCGGTCTCTACTTTATACGCCTTACCGCCAACGGCCAAACGGCCATCGGAAAGTTGGTGGTAAAGTAATTTTTTCGTTGTCGTTTATTTCGGTGTGTCAGCAACGGAATACAGGGGCGCGTGTAAAACACGCGCCCCTTTTCGTATGACAATACAAAGGTTCAATACCAGTTATAACAATCCCGCCATATACATCGGCAGGCAGATTATATCCTGTTCCTTGCGGAGGTCTTTCGTATATAGGAGGTAGCGGGTCTGGATACGGGAGGAAAACTTGTCCTGGAATTTATCGAGCGATTTATGGGATTTGTATCCGGACGACTTTACCTCGATGGGGCAGATCTTGTCTTTCCGGCTTATGAGAAAGTCGATTTCATACATGCGGGAAGTATCGGGCGTTGTTTCCTTGAAGGTGTAATAGTACAGCGCATGGCCGGAACTCAGAAGTTGTTGCGCCACGGCATTCTCGTATATGTAGCCTAAATCGGTGGGTAATTTGTCGAAAAGGATTTTCCGATAGATTTCATGGTCTGTGTAATGCTTGTCTTTGAAAACCAAGGACACAAACAGTCCGGTATCGGCCAAAAAAAGTTTGAAGAAATCGAAATTGGCATGAAAGGCCAATCCGATTCCAGGGTCGTTGGCATGGAATGCGAAGTTTACGGTTTTGGAATCCGCCATGGAGGCGAACAATTCTCCGAGCCTTGCCGGTTTGGCCCCCTCGATCACACTGCCCACCTTGTACCGCATCACATTTCGGGTCAACTCTGCCGGTATATGGTTGAACAGGGCGGAGGCACGGCCCAAGGCATCTATCTTGTGGAAGTCGGCATCGTAAAGTTCCAGAATCTTTCGTTTAACGTTGTCAACCCGGGCAAAGTTATTGGTGGAAAGATAGGCGTTGACGGCCTGCGGCATCCCACCCACAAGCATGTATAGGCGAAAATCCCTCATCAGGGATCGGTTCATGGCCTCTCCCAAAGGTTCAAGGTTCTCGTAGCAATACCGTATCAGGTCAAAAGAGGAGGCTTTGTCGATGGCCCACAGAAATTCCTCGAAATCCATGGGATACATGTTGATTCGGTGCTCCTCGCTCGGTATGAGTATATCCTGTACGTTCTTTTTGATGGAGATGAGCGAGCCGGTTTCGATATAGTCGTACCGTCCGTCTTTAACAAGATACTTTATCGCCTGCCGTGCCTTGGGGCAGAACTGCACCTCATCGAAGATTATCACGGATTTTCGGGGCAATAGGGGTTTCTTGGTAAGTGTCTGTAATCCAAGAAAGAAAAGGTTTATATCGGAGATATTGTCAAAAAGTTCCACAATTTTTTTGTCGGCGGTGGCAAAGTCGATAAGGATATGGTTATCATATTCATTTTTTGCGAACTCTTCCACAATCGTGGATTTCCCGATACGTCTGGCTCCCTCAACCAAGAGCGCATATTGCCCCTGGGATTCAGCCTTCCATTCCAGCATCTTGTCGTATATTTTCCGCCTGAAAACCTGATTCTCCATATTATTTTCAATAAATTGTTTATCAGTGCAAAGATATTCAAAATGTCCCAAATCGCAAAATGTTTTTCGTGGAATATGTCCCAAATTGGAAAATGTTTTCATTGAAATATGTCCCAAATTGGAAAATGTTTTGTTGGGAGGCTTTCGGGTTATTCGTAACTTTGCCATCAAAGGTTAATGTTCAACATGTCTTAGCTTTACGAAACAGGGGGACGGGAAAGAATTTCAACTATCCGAAAAATTGGGATAGTTCAGACGGGAGTCGAAAGGAATGTGAAAGCCCCCTATTGTTGGTTAAATTGTATTATCATACCGAAATGGATATATCAATCAGAAAAACAAATACCGGCGACCTTGGCGACGTAATGGCCATATACGATTACGCCCGTCAGAGAATGATTGACACCGGAAATCCCACCCAATGGGTTGACGGTTATCCGTCCGAGGCGATTATTGCAGACGATATTGAATCGGGAAACAGTTATGTTATTGAAAACGGTGAACGGATAATCGGCGTATTCACATTCATCGTTGGAGAAGACCCTACTTATCGATATATTGACGGACACTGGCTCAATGACTGTCCCTATGGCACGATTCACCGCATTGCCGCCGCGCCGGGAGCACATGGCATAGCCGATTTCTGTCTTGCCTATTGCAAGTCAAAGAAAGTAGATATCCGCATAGACACGCATGCCGATAATACTCCCATGTTGAATTGGATTTCATCCCGGCATTTTACTTACTGCGGCATTATCTTTTGCCATGATGATACCCCCCGAAAAGCATTTCATCTTCCCTTTTCCGCAGATTGCTGAGATCTCGTTTCTTCAAAACAAAAGCGGGGTGCGACAAAGTCGCACCCCGCTTCACAATAAACAGTCTCCGTCAGCCTAC
>CAZPBB010000090.1:0-4915 GCA_964584745.1 uncultured Bacteroidaceae bacterium | reverse complement strand
AGCCCTCCTGCTGTTCAACATACTCAAATTCCGCAATCCCGGCATACAAGGACAGTTGCAAATCCAAGGCGCAAACGTGGAACTGAGCGTTCACGAGAACGGGAAAGCCCCTGCCGTGTGGCGTTTCGTTTCCCAAAAACAGCTCGAAAAGTCGATTTCCTTATAGGCTGTACGCCCGAACACCCTGACAGCCAACCGAAATCCGCCCCCGAAGCCCCGCATAGGCCCGCAGGTATTTGCGAAGCCCCGAAACCATTTCCCGTGTTTCCTGCAGGAGGTTCAGATAGACATAGAGCACCGTCATGGAAGCCTCGTCGCCTTCCTGCAACTGATTGAACAACAGCGAGCACATTTGTGAAAGATTATCCTTTATCCCATCGCAGCGATGCCGGAGTTCCGCCACATGTTCCGTGCTTCCCTCATGCATCGTGCCTATCACCCCGGCGAACAAATCCTCCACCTCCAACCGTATCTTTTCAAAGTCCTGTGCATAACAAGAAGGCAACGGACGGAAATTGTTTTCGACATGCTCCCGGCAGGCTTCATTGATGCGGCGAAGATTGTACAGAATACCCATACAGCAACTGTTGCTTAGATGAAACCACACGCTTTTCTCAATGGCCGTTTGCCGATGCAGCATACGGAAACAGATCGTTTCCTTTCGCCGTATATTCTTCAGCATGCTTTTCTGCCGCAACAGACCCGCTTCCGTCTTTCCGAGCGTCCGCACGTTTTCGGTTACGAAAGCATGGGTGATATTTCGATAATTTTCAACAGCATAGAAAAAGAATTTCATTTGTTGCCGTGTCATATAGACCAACAGCAAACGCCAGACCTCCGGCTTATCTTCCGTAGAAAGGATGGCATGGAAGAGCGTGTCGCCCTCTTCTTCTTTTTTTCTTCTTCTGAAACGGCGGTTACTGCGGACAATCACGAAAACGACAAGTACCGCAAGAGCCATCATCATCCAATGGCCGCCGTAATACATCAGCAAAACGATGATTCCCGCCCCGCAGAAAGCCACCCCTGCGGTCAGGAACCAACCTCCGATAACGGAAACCACGCCCGTAACCCTAAAAACGGCACTTTCCCGTCCCCATGCCCGATCGGCCAGCGAAGTGCCCATCGCCACCATAAATGTAACGAAAGTGGTTGAAAGCGGCAGTTTCAGCGAGGTTCCGAGCGCGATAAGGACACTGGCAAGCACCAAATTCACCGACCCGCGAACCAGATCGAAAGCCGCTCCTGGTTCCTTAATCATTTCATCAACGTTGAAACGCTTATCGAACCAAGGCCGTACCGAACGCGGCGTATGGCGGGATATACCGTTAATGACCCCCCATGCCAGACGGACCAACCTGCGCGAGATACGGGAAGATCCGAACAATTCTTCCCCAACCTGCTGGCTGCCCAAGCCTATTTCGGTCTTCGACACATTCCGCGCCTTTTTCGAGGTGGCCAGCGAAACAACCATCACCAGGCCGGCTCCGACAAGAAACGCCACCGGCGTATCGGCGGGAGCGTTGAGCGAATCCATCAGGAAGCCCGAGGCGTTTCCATAACCGTTGGCGGCATAGTCCTGCCAAGCCGCCAGACCGCTCAAAGGCACACCGATAAAGTTTACCAGATCGTTGCCGGCAAAAGCCATCGCCAGAGCGAAAGTTCCCGTCAATACAACCACTTTGAGAACATTCACGCCAAGCATATGCAGCACCTGCATCAAAACGGAAAAACCGCCCCAACAGCACAGCAGGATTAGCGCGGTATGGTCGGCGATATAGCCTTTTACGACAGGGGTCATGAAAGTGAGGTCTTTGGCTCCCTTGATAAGCATAAAATAAATGATCGCCGTAAGGCAGAGACCTCCGAACAAGCCTATCTTCCACTTTAAGCGGCAACGGTAATCGAAAGTAAAAATCAAACGTGTAACAAACTGAACCACCACGCCGAAGAAAAAAGCGATTCCCACCGATAGAAAGATGCCGATAATAACCGACAGAGCCTTTTCGGTGTTCATCATATCCCCCAGTCCCACGCCCGAACCGCCGGCCATCTTCAGCAAGGCCACGGAAAAAGTGGCGCCAAGCAGTTCAAACACCATCGACACGGTGGTGGAGGTGGGCATGCCCAACGAATTGAACAGATCGAGCAATAAGATATCCGTTACCATTACCGCCATGAAGATGCACATCAGATCATAAAACGAGAAATGCTCCGGCCTGAAGATGCCGTGCCGGGCTATATCCATCATGCCGTTGCTCATCGCCGCCCCGATAAAGACCCCTATCGAGGCCACGATAAGGATACGCTTGAAAGAAGCCACCCCCGTTCCGATAGCGGAATTGAGGAAATTGACGGCATCGTTGCTGACGCCCACCGACAAATCGAAAATGGCCAAAAGAAAAAGGAAAATCACGATACAGGGAAACAAAACATCCATATTCTTACATTTTATATAACCTGCGGCAAAGTAAAACTGAAAATGTTTCATAAATGTTACATCAAAATGTTGGCTTCGCCGACCTTTTATGAACGTAACGTTTATTCATCGGTGTTCATGATTTCGCTACGCTCAATTCTCGCCATGGCATAATCCAAACAAGTTTGGCTTCTGCGCATGGCTTAACGAAAATGTTACCTATTTTTGCACCCATACAAGACCGTTATAAAGGCATGAACGAACGGATACTGGTAGTAGATGACGAAGAAACGCTTTGCGAGGCGGTCCGTTTCAATCTCAAGGCGGAAGGCTACGCCGTTGACGTTGCTTACAGTGCCGAAGAAGCCCTGGCTTTGGATTTAAAGGAATACGACCTTTTTCTACTGGATATCATGCTGGGGGATATTTCCGGCACCCGTCTGGCCCATATCCTCAAGACAGATGCCCGAACCGCCTCCATTCCCATCATATTCTGCACCGCCAAAGACACCGAAGACGATATGGTGCGGGGGCTTGACCTGGGAGCCGACGACTACATCGTGAAACCTTATTCGATACGCAACCTCTCGGCGCGTGTGCGTTCCGTACTGCGGCGGGCACCGCTTCCAGAGCGGGAATCGGTTCCTGAAGAAGAAACGGTAGGCTATCTCGGCCTGCGCCTCCTGCCGGAGAAAAAGCGGTGTCTGGTAGATGACCGGGAAGTGCTCCTTTCCCGAAAAGAGTTCGGCCTCCTGCTCAAGTTGCTCTCCCATCGGGGACGTATCTTCTCGCGGGAAGAGATCATCCGGGACGTATGGTCCGACGATATGGAGGTAACGGACCGTGTGGTGGATGTCAACATCACCCGCCTCCGCCGAAAATTGGAGCGGTACGGAAAATATATCGTAACACGATCGGGCTACGGCTATGGATTCCTCGAATAAAATATCTTATTCCAAACGGCTCTTCCTCTGGCTGTTGGCATACTCCCTGCTGCTGGTAAGCGGTTGCGTCTATTTTCAGTATCACCGGGAAAAGAAATTTCTGGAACAGCAGATAAACGCCCAGTTGCAACTCATCAACAGGCAAATCCTGCACGAATCCGACCCGGATTCCGGAATCCTGCCGCCCATAGCGCGCTATCCTTTCGAGGAATTGCGGATAAGCGTCATCGACTCCACCGGCAGGGTGCTCTACGACAACACGCTGGATTCCCTTCCCCCAAACAACCATCTTGACCGCAAGGAGATAGCGGAAGCCTACCGCTTCGGGCAAGGTTATACCGTGCGCCGCCACAGTTCGAGCAACCATATAACCTATTTCTATTCCGCCCTGCGGGGAAACCACGGCTATGTAATCCGCACCGCCGTACCCTACACGGTTTCCTTAGACGAACTGCTGCGCACCGACTACGGCTTCCTTTGGTTCATGGGCGGCCTTACGCTGCTGATGTGCGTGCTTGGCTACTTCGCCACCCGAAGAATCGGTTCCCATATCCTGCGCTTGAACCGTTTTGCCGAACAAGCCGAAAGGGGTGAACGCATCTACGATACCGCACCTTTTCCCAAAGATGAACTCGGCTCCATCTCCAACCATATCGTGCACCTTTACGCCAACCTGCAGCAGGCCGTTGCCGAACGCGACCGCGAACACCAAACCGCCATGCACGAACAGATGGAAAAGGAACGCATCAAGAAACAGTTGACCAACAACATCAACCACGAGCTCAAGACACCGGTGGCTTCCATACAGCTCTGCGTCGAGACCCTGCTGACGCATCCCGACATATCCGAAGAGAAACGCCAAGATTTCCTGCAACGCTGCATGGCCAATACCGAACGCCTCAAAAACCTTTTGGAAAACGTTTCCCTTATCACACGTATCGAAGACGGCCGTTTCTCCATTCAACAAGAGCCGCTCGACCTGCAAGCCATCCTGACCGAAACCATCGAAGAATACCGACCGCTGGCCGCGCGCAAAGGCATCGTTATCGAAACCCAGACCGGCGGCAGCCTGCCGGTAACAGGAAATCGCGAACTGCTCGCCACGGTGTTCCGCAACCTGCTCGACAACGCCATTACCCACAGCGGCGGCACGAAAATAGAAATCAGGGAAGAAGCCGCCCCTACGGGAGAACGTTGCCTGACTTTCGCCGACAACGGTTGCGGCGTACCCTCCGAACACCTGCCCCACCTGTTTGAACGCTTCTACCGCGTGGATAAAGGCCGGTCGCGCGCCGCCGGAGGCACCGGGCTGGGGCTTGCCATCGTCAAGAATACCCTTGGCCTGCACGGAGGGCGCATCACCGTGGAAAACCGAAGGAACGGAGGTCTGCTCTTTCGGCTGTTCCTGCCCAAGAAGTGAAAGAAAGCGGTATCCAAAAACGTTTTTTTTCGTATCTTCGCGCCCTCATAAAATCTTAATACGTTAATTTTTAACCTCATCAACAATATGAAAAAACTGTGCCTGATTCCCTTGGCCGCCTTGCTGGTATGG
>CAZPBB010000089.1:0-4980 GCA_964584745.1 uncultured Bacteroidaceae bacterium | reverse complement strand
CGAATATGTACCAATACAGCGTACAGAATGTAGTAACCTCGGAAGAACTATTTAAAGAATAATGCCACTTCTGCAGTATTCCGAGGATTAAAAATTGAAAAGAACCTGATGGTCATCAACGACACATTGAATTTGTACAGAAGAAAAAGATGGCGATTCAGGACGGAATTTGTCCGTATTGCGGCAGTAAACTGGTAAGACGAAAAGGTAAGTTTGGAGACTTCTTCGGATGTTCCACTTATCCGAATTGTAACTTCATACATAAAATTGAGGAGACCTATTAAATCACTGAAACGTACAAAATATTTTTATTTTTCGTCCACTTGTCAGAAAAATTTTCGTCTATTTGTTGATTTTTTCCTATTACGAAACACCATTTGTGATTACCAATAATTTAAAACAAAAATAGGTCGCCTTTTGATGCTCGGTAAATTTTCTCAATCGTATTTATATATAACTAGAAGTTGCGCACGACAAAAAGAGTATAGAAAAACCCGTTTATAGCGTGCCAAAAATCGAAAAATAATCATTCTTTGGCACGATATAAACAGAAAATTTTAGGTGTGAAGCGTTATCTTACCGGTAGTTTGTAGCTCTTGCCGGCTACGTGCACGATATAGAGGCCGCCTGTGGCCACCGGTATCCGCACGGCCTTGCCGCAGAACACCCGCCGGCCGTCCACCGTATAGACGCTCACCTCGCCGGCCGCTTCCGAGAGGCATATCGTGCGGTCCTGGGCGTACACCACAAGGCGCGACGCCGTCTGCCCCGCCTCGTTCGCCACCGTCGCCACCGTAAAGGTAGCCTCCGCCACCGCCGAGTTCACATAGTTTTCGCGCACCGCGAGAGCCTTTATCGTCATCGTTTCGTTGACCACGATAGGCGCAGTATAAATAGCGCTTTGCTCCGTGGGCGTGCTACCGTCAAGAGTGTAATGAATAGTGGCGTTGGGGGTATCGCAATGTATCGCCACGGTAGAGCCGCGTTCCACCTCTCCACCCGTAGGCGTAAACACCGGCTTCGCCACTTCCTTAAGTCTAAAAGTAGCCGTCGCCACCGCCGAATTCACATAGTTCTCGCGCACAGCCATAGCCCTGATTGTCATCGCTTCGTTGACCGCAATCGGCTCCGTATAGACAGCACTTTTCTCCGTAGGCGTGCTGCCATTGGTCGTATAATGAATCGTAGCATTGGGGGTATCACAATGTATCGCCACAGTGGAGCCGAGTTCCACCACTCCCCCATTCGGAGCAAACACCGGCTTCGCCACTTCCTTAAGCGTAAAAACAGCCTCTACTACGTCCGACCAATTATAACAGTTATGATAAGTGAGCGCCTTAATCGTCATCGCTTTGTTGATCTCAATCGGTTCAGTGTAGCGCTCAGCGCTCCAAAACGGAGAAGGGGCACTGCCGTCAACCGTATAATAGACCTCGGAGCCTTCGGTATCATAACTTATCGTTACGGTGGAGCCGAACTCCACCGCTCCACCCGCAGGCGTAACCACAGGATTCGCCATTTTACTACGCATAAATTCCACCTCTACCTCCTGTGAGCCGGAGACATATCGACCATGTACCGCCTTCGCTTTAATCGTCACATTGGAAGCGCTGTTGTTGGTGAAAGAAATCGGCCTCGTATATTCTCTCCAACCCCTGATATCTCTATTCCAATCAAAATAAATCGTAGCGCCCTCTGTTTCACAATTTATCGTTACAACAACAGGAGAACACCCATCATATCCACCACCATTGGGGATAATGACCGGTGAAGCCACCCCATCGAATTTCCGTATCACCATAAACGTTTGCAACCTTTCTACGTTTTTACCATCACCCTGATAATATGTATCATACATATATGTTACCGTATCGTTGTTATGAAAAGTCAACATATTTCCGGATACCGTGCCGCCATTCCAGTCTGTTGCACGTTCAACATCAAACCCTGGCAACTTGCTTAAACCGAAAGCCTCATCCTCGTTATCCATTATCACAATAAGTTTATTATCATTGTAATACAAATACTTCAACGACGTGTTCTTGCTTACGTCCAAACTCGTCAGTTGATTGCTAGAACAATCCAAATTCGTCAACGCCGTACATCCATTCAAATCTAATTTTACAAGTTTAGCGTCTCGGTGTACAGGCAATCTAAGCAAACGGGTTTTTATATTCGTACCATATTTCTTTACCCGCACGTCCCTTGTTTTCATTTTCCATGAATGCTTCAAGTTATGAAACGCCATTTCATCATTCCAAGTATAAGTATATCCCGTATAGCTTTCCGTAATACCATCCCCCCAATCACAATATATGATGGATGATCCATTGGCAAGCGTAAGATCCGCAATCTGCCCTACGGTATCTTCCGCACTCAGTATATAAGTCAGGTATATCGTATCCATATAGGATGCCGCCGCTTTTGTCATCTGCGCTGTCTGTGCCGTCTGCGCCGCCAATCCCCCCGTCAATCCCATCAAAAATGCCAAAAACATCAATAACCTTTTCATATCCTTATGTTTTATTGTTTATTCGTATTTGTTTGTCGCTTCTTATCCGTGAGGGTGTTGCTAATTTTTCGCCCCCATTTATGCAATTTAATATAAATAGACGATAAAAAGCAAGGCTACACGCAACTAAAATGAAAGGACACACGAAAAAGGTGCCAACGGGAGCAAAAACAGAAATCTATGTATCTTTGCGTTTGTGAAGACATAATGAAACTTGATACAGACTTTGAGCAAAAACTAAATATATGAAAACACCCAACGAAATGAAAGTGAATAAAAACAACGATGAAGCATTAAGAGAAATCCTATTAGGGATTTATAGAAATCTGGAAAAGTTAAAGATAGACTTCAAAAAGAAGCGTTGGCCGAACGAACGATACCTTCATCATTACTTTTCGCATAAAGTGCAAACTCCAAAATTGTATTGCTTAAATAATAAAGACCCTTTTAAAGGTACTTTTCATCCTGAATGGGCGACGAAAGGAAAGTATCACAATTATGAATATAACGAAAATGGCGAGAGTGGAAATATGGATTTTGCATTGGGTGATTATGACGAACCTGAATATGGTATAGAGTTCAAACAGACTCCGGGATGGAATTCCAAGGCGATATCGTTTGATTACATGAAATTGCTGGACAGAGAAAATAATATTGAAAAAGCGATTTCCGTTGCAGTAATTTTTAGGGAAAAAGAATTAAACGACGAAATAGAAAGAATAAACATATCAAAAATAAAAACTAACCGTTTGAATTCTACTCGGCCTTTTTTGTTCTGGATTATTGAAGTTTCTCCAAAAGCAAAAAAAATTCGTTCGTGGTATTGCAATAACCTAGAAAAAGGATTCAAACTCTTAAACCGATTGGAAGATTTGCCGTGGTTCTAGGTTCAAAATATAAGCGCAAAATAAGCGTTTCTTCCGCTATTTTTGAAAGGCGCCTTTTTGCGCCAAAATTTGCAGTTTGAATACCCGAAAACTTGCCAAAATTTGCAGTTTATACACCCGAAAACTTACAAAAATTTGCAGTTTGCAGAATAAAATACCTATATTTGCTATGGTAAAACAATAAACAAACGCTATATAATACATTCTTCCTTATGGATTTAATAAAAATCTTATCCGATCAAAGAGACGAATTGGCGGCTATCGACCAAACCTCCCTCATCATTCGGCCGGAAGAAGCCTCCATACAACTCAATAGCAAGTTAGCCCAAGTCGTTATCGGTATGCGGCGATGCGGCAAGTCCACCCTTTGCCTGCAACGCTTGGTTCACAGCGATATTCCTTTTGCTTACGTCAATTTCGACGACGAACGTCTCAGCACCTTGAAAACGGAACAGTTAGACGATGTGTTGCAGGCTCTGTTCCGATTGAACGGTAATTTCTCCCACCTTTTCTTGGACGAAGTGCAGAACATCAAAGCATGGCCTTTATTTGTCAACCGGTTACTTCGGCAAGGCCTGCACCTTATCCTTACCGGCAGCAACGCCAACTTGTTGAGCGGCGAACTGGCCACCCATCTGACCGGGCGCTATCATCAAATCGAGTTGTTCCCTTTTTCTTTCGCCGAATACTGCCAAGCCAAAGGTACCGATACCCAAAGCCTGTCAACCAAATCGGACGCATTGCGCCTACGCACGTTGGACCACTATCTGCAGAACGGCGGCTTCCCGGAAATCCTGAATACAGAACAACCGGCCGGATACATTTTATCCTTACTCAATGCCATTGTGAATAAAGATATTTGCAAACGTTACAAAATACGCTATAAAGAAACGTTATGGAATCTGGCCAATATCGTATTGGACCGTGTATGCCAGGAGACTTCCACTTTGGAACTGGCCCAAAAACTGCATATCGGTTCTTCGCATACGGTGGACAATTATCTGGGATATTTGATCAACGCCTATCTCATCCAGCCGGTCCGCAAGTTTTCGTTCAAAAGCGTCGAACGGAAGGCATCGGTAAAATATTATGCGGCGGACATGGCTTTTATCTCGCATCACGACGACCTGCTGCCCATGCAGAACTTAGGGTGGCGCCTGGAAAATGTCGTCTTTAACGAATTGCGCCGCAGAATAAATGCCGAAAGTCAAAACATCTATTATATCAAGCAAAATCGGGAATTCGAGGTGGATTTTCTGGTGACAGACCTCTCTCGTGTCCAAGAATTGATTCAGGTGACTTACGATTTTTCCGATCCGACCCCCAAACTCTACAACCGCGAAATCGGCGGTTTGGTCAAAGCGGCAAAATTGACGCATTGCCCCCGTTTGACTTTGATTGTTATGGAGGGCACGACCCAAACCATAGAGAAAGACGGTTTCCGCATTCAAGTAATCCGGGCCACGGATTGGCTGCTTATGAAATAACCGCGCGCTTCTTTGCAATCCGGTTGCAAGGGGGCTTGCGTATGTTTGTGCAGGATTAAAGCCATGCATATGAGCAGACACACGACCATTCAGA
>CAZPBB010000088.1:0-5163 GCA_964584745.1 uncultured Bacteroidaceae bacterium | reverse complement strand
AATGGCAGCTTCGGCGAAAGCCTCGTTGCCTTTCATTAACCGCAAATCTTCCATTTTGTTTTCTTTTTTAGTTTTGTTCTTTTTCGTTTGGCGGATTGCCGCCACAAGTCCTAAACGTCAGCGTTTCCCAAACGTTTAGTCCTCTTTCGCCCTATATACGGTAATAACACCATCAGGGCAGATTCTGCCGCAAGAAGCGCAGCCGACGCAAGTTTCTTCGGCCGCCAACACCGCAAAGTTGTAACCTTTGCCGTTCACTTCCTTTGACATCCCAAGCGACTTATTGGGACAGATAGACACACAGATTCCACAACCTTTGCATCTTTCCTTGTCCACGACGATTGAACCTTTGAATTTTGCCATATATTTAGATTTTTACAGGTTTTCTTATCTGTTTAAAGCATCACGGGCATTACCAGCATCAGAATATCTTCATTCTCGTTGCCGTCTCCTACCGGTACAATCAAACCGGCACGGTTGGGAACCGACATTTCAAGACACACGTCTTCCGATTCGATATTGGCCAACATTTCGAGGAAATAACGCGCGTTGAAACCTATTTCCATCGGCTCGCCTTCGTATCGGCAAGCGATTCTTTCCTTAGCCGCATTCGAGTTCTCCACGTCTTCGGCTGAAACCAACACTTCATTGGCGCCGCTCATCGTAAGACGGGCCTGCGGCATGGCCTTGCTGGCAAAAATGCAGATACGTTTCACGCAATTCAGGAAAGAGGAACGCGAAACGACCAGTTTATTCGGGTTTTCGGTTGGAATGACCGCTTCGTAGTTGGGATATCTTCCATCTACGAGCCGGCAACTGATACGGACATTCTCAAAGCGGAAGAACACATTCTTTTCAGTAGCATCCATTTCTACTTCCACAGCATCCTTGCGCGTGGAGAGAATACCTTTGAGCAAGGTCAAGGCCTTTTTAGGCACCACGAAAGCGGTTTCCGACTGACTCACCACATCGGTGCGGCGATAACGCACCAGTTTATGGGCATCCGTAGCCACGAAAGTCATGCCGGCAGGCTTCATTTCAAACAACACCCCACACATGGCCGCCCGCAATTGGTCGTTTCCTGTGGCGAATGCCGTTTTGGAAATGGCACGGACAAAAATATCGGACGAAACCCGTGCCGTTATATTGCCACTGGTCATCTCCGGAATTTCGGGATACGTGTCTGCCGGCTCACCCGTCAGTTTGAATTGTCCCGTTCCAGCCGAGAAGTCGATGCCTGAAGTTTCGGTATCGATATTGAACACCAAAGGAATATTGGGCAAAGTTTTCAAGGTATCCATCAACGACCGGGCCGGTACGGCAACCGCACCTTCACCGGTTACATCTTCAAGCGCCAAATCCACCACGGCAATCGATTCCGAATCGGAAGCCACCATGGTAAGCGTCTGGCCACTCACCTTGAAAAGGCATTTTTCCAAAATGGGCAAAGCCTTGTTCTCCACCAAAAGGCCGCTGATGCTTTGAAGGTTATCCAAAAGCATCTGGCTGTTCACTATAAATCTCATATCATTGATTTTTAGAGACGTTCCGCCGTTTTTTGCCGGTTTTCAAAACCGCCCCTCCATCGGAGAACACCCGGCCGGACATCTTTTTGTTCATGAATGCAAAAATCCGACAGAGAAACCCTGTCGAAAGACGCGCACAAATATACGCAATTTTATCGTGAAAAAAGCCTTGTATATTCGCCTCTTGTCTTTTTCCCGAGATTCAGTGGAAACCGAACCAACCACGGGTTTTGGCCATCTTGTCCAACACCGCATAAGAAAGTTCCACCGTATCAATGGCGGATAGACGGGGAATCAGCACCATAGCCTTGAACAAGTCGGGCGAACCGGCTTCTGTCTGCTTTTCAAAAACCGACATATCGAAGCTTCTGCCATCTTTCGCCTGCACTTCAATATGGTAAAGCGGTTTCCCCAACCTTGCATCGAGTGCCGGAAAATCAAAATATACCCCCTTGAACGCGGTAAGATAAGCCCGCGACAAAGCAGCATCAACCGTATCCTGTAGACCGTCCGTCCCGCTTATACCGAACAGATCGTTTTCAAGCCATTCCAGACAATACGAAAGACTGTCCGCACATGAATAGGAAACCGCTACCCGTTTTACCTGAAGATAATCCAGATCCAGCACGGAACTGCTTCGCCACGATTCGGCATCCGTATTGAAAAGGCTTGGCCATGAAGCCGTTTGCCAAGGGGACTGCATAGCATAACATTTCCTTCCCCGCCGCATCATAAAGAGGTTGTCCCGATAGACAAAATATATCTTGAAAACAGTTTGTCTTCCCGTCCGCAAACGCACTTTTCCGCCTTCTTTTTCCATGATCTCCCGCCATACGGAAGCCTGACTGTCGGTAGGGATAAAAGCAATTTCCCAAAGATTAAAAACTGAAATGAATTCCTCTATCCGCGCCACATCCGGTTCAAACACCCCTTGCGACGAAACCGCCTGCCACCGGCCTGCCTTATCCTTATTCAGGCGAACAAAGGCACCGCCCGCACCCCCTATCTCCACCTCGTTTACAGCAGCCATCCGCACTCCTGACAATGTAGGAGAGTCCAACCTCCCGGCGCGGCGGGCGACCGCCACCACGATAAAAGCCAACAAAGCGCATAAAACAATTCCCGTTGTATATTTCCTCATCCTGGCGTGGCGGACGGCCGCCGCGCCTGAAAAACAGCTTGTTCTCATCACGCTGCGTATTTTCGTTTACGCGCCGCCATAAACAAGAAACCAAACAGCAACACACAGCCTATCGGCAACACAAAGTTCAGTACCGTGTAGTTTTTCCGCGCCTTTTCCAAATGCGCCTTGTCCAGAAGCCGCAAACGCACGGCGCGTGGTTTGAGGTCTATCCAACGAGTGTGTCCGGTAAGGTAATGTACAGCATTGACTAAAAAGTCACCATTGCCGTACATCTGCATCGTATAGCGATCGAAACCTAAGGGTAAAGCCTGCCCGTCAGGCAAAAGGTCGTTACGCGCCACATCGCCGTCACTTACAGCCATCATAGCCGTGAAGGGGCTTCGCTTGCGAAAGACAAAATCCGCGCTATGCCCTGTTTTAGGCCGCACCAACGGATAGGCCGAGGGAAAATCGCCTTCCAACAGCAAGGCCACCGTCTGACAGCCTTGATTGAAGCGGCGCAAATCGGGATTGTTGCGCATCAAATCGGCTGACATGGCGTGCGGTAATCTTATCTTGTAGGAATAGGGCGAAGTCTGTAATAAAACCGTTTTCTTCACGCTATTCTCTATCGTGTCGAAAGCGGCCGCCACCTGCAGACGGAGCGGACTCACCCCCTTGCCAATCGCAGCCGCCGAACCGGATTCGTTCATTTGAGCATCCACCACCGGACAGTAATAGTTGGGCATATACTCTATCAGCGGTTCTTCGCCCATATATCCCGTTAACACAGGCGAGGGAGCGGCATTGCGATCCAATATCATTTCGGGGCGCAGACGGAATCCATAACGGAAAAACAAGTCTTCCAGATTTAAATCGTAGGGCAGCGCATCGTACATCGCCCTACCTTTGAGTGAATCAAGAGAACCATCGCCGGCATCCATCAACCATAAGATACGACCGCCATACATCAGGTATTGGTCCAACACTGCCTTCTGCTCTTCGGAAAACCGCCGCACCGGTCTTGCCACAATCACCAGACCGTATCGGGTTCCCCATTCGCCCGTACTGTCTTTCCTAAGTAAAGATTCCACGTCGGACGTAAGTTCGGTACGGGTGGTATGGTAAAAGGATCCGAGGGCATTACCCAACGAAATAGTCTGCATATAGGACAATTCCCCATTGCCTTCTATGAAAGCCACCGTTTCAGGTTTGGAATCAAAAAGAGCGCGTACGGCGTTGGCCAATTGCAGTTCAACATTTTCTATCGAGTTGTTCAATGTTTCTTCCGCACCTCTACCCAATTGTTCTGTAAGCAAACCCACTGATACCGACCGACCGGACGCGCGCAGTTCGGCGGCGGGAAAAACCAGACGGCGCGTAAGGCCGTCCTTGGTCTTTACCTCTAATTGCGTGGGCCGGATACCCTTCATGGCCAGTTCCCGCATCAGTTCCTGACGTACATGATCGTCTTCAATGGCGTAGATATCGGTAAATTCGTAACGGATGGCGGGATGATAAATGCGAAATTCGTCTAATGTTTCCTTGATGGAACGTTCCAGACGCTTGAACCCCGCAGGAAGACTACCGGTAAGATAAACCTTTACATACACCGGCGCATCGTTGGCCTTGAGTATTTCCTTTGTAACGGGCATAAGGGTGTAGCGGCGGTCGGAAGTAAGGTCGAGACGGCACGGAAGCAACACCGCCGCCATGTCGACAACGATCAATAGGGCCAAAGCCAACAGATAGGCACGCGGTCCCGTCTTTTTTCTCCGGCCGATATTCCACACCGTAAGCCCGATGAACAAGGTTACCACGGTAAGGTAATAGGCCACATCGCGCATATCGATCACGCCCCGGCTCAATGCCGCGTAATGCTGGCGGATGCCCAACCGCGATACGCCCAGACTCAGACTCCCCTCACGAAACATCGCTCCGAAAAGGTCGAATCCCCGATAAAGAAAGGTGCAGGCCGCCACTGAAAGGATAAAAGCCACAACCTGATTTTCGGTAAGGGAAGACATAAACACACACACAGCGATAAAGGCTGCCCCCAACAGCAGCAAGCCCATCAATGCACCCCAAAAAGCGCCTATATCCACATTACCGACCGGAGATGCCAAGGAAGAAATCGTGTACAGATAAAGGAATACCGGCAAAAGGCTCACGGCCATCAACAGAAATCCCGCGCCATATTTGGCCCATACAATCTGAAAATCGGAAAGAGGACGGGTCAAGAGCAATTCCATCGTGCCGCTTTTCTTTTCTTCGGCGAAAGAGCGCATGCAGAGAGCGGGAATCAAGAACAGGAAAACAAGCGGTGTCCACGCAAAAAAAGCGTCGAGTGTGGCATATCCCGAATCAAACAGGTTGTATTCGGTTGGAAGCACAAACAACATCAATGCATTGACAGCAAAAAAAACAAAGAGTATCAGATAAGCCAAAGGCCCGGAAAAAAACAGCCGTATTTCCTTTATCAACAAAGCACGCATGGTTCAATAGAGATTGGGG
>CAZPBB010000087.1:0-5518 GCA_964584745.1 uncultured Bacteroidaceae bacterium | reverse complement strand
AAACAGCCGTATTTCCTTTATCAACAAAGCACGCATGGTTCAATAGAGATTGGGGGTACTGAAAACTATCGCCACCGGACGCTTCCTCGCTTCTTCCATCCGCGGGGTAACGGTACCCACGATACCCGGCCTGTCCACATTATCGTAGAGAGGCCTGTCAACCCCTATGTAATCGGAAGCGAATCCCCTGTTGACGGAAATTTCCAGAAAACCGTTTTCCAAAAAGATAAAGGCAAAATCTCCCTCTTCCACATCCATATAAGCCGTTGAAAGTTTAAAAGGCAGTCTTTGCCCACCGATATAAAGTTCCCTCGCAGGATATTCCTTGCAACAAGCATCGTAGAGACTGCGGGTAATATTGGTACAGATATTCCCGAAAGTATCAACGTAGAGAACCCGTCCCAGAAGCCGAATGCCGATTTGCCGGCCGGAACGGTCTTTTTCCGGCATCTGTTGTGCATTGACATATTTCAGGTTCTTCAGTTTATATGTAACCGGATGACCTATTTCAGACATGGGACGACGGGCGGCGAGCATGGCCGCCACTTTGGGAAACAGATCCCTTCCCGGAAAAGTATAAACGTCTGTTTCCTGCCAAAGATCTATCTCATATACCGCCTGCAGGCTTTTTCCCGTAAACATCTGCAAAGCGGAAAAGAAACCGTTGTCGGCACCGATAAACCACTGGTTTTCGAAACGCACCACCCAATGCGGCGTTTGGGTAGAGGCAATGTCGTTTATTCCGATGATATGAATGGTATCTTCAGGAAAATAGGGATAGGCATTGAGCATCATGAATGCCGCCGTATAGATATCATCGCGAAACACCCGATGCGATATATCCACAATGCGGACATCGGGAATGTAGGCATATAATTTCGCCTTTACCACGCCCACATAGTAATCGGCGTTTCCCCATTCGCTCAATAATGCTACCGTCTGTACTCCCATGATTGGATTGTGGATGCCTGATTTCCGATATCCGGCATTAAAACTTCAAAGTTACCAATTTCCATTGAAATCGTGAAAATGTTATAATTTTGGGCGTTGCTAAACTGCCGGTGCAATACCTTTCATTTAAATTTTCGGCAGAAAATGTGTTTATGAGCGAACTCTATATAGAAACCGCACCGCACCATCCCATTGATGTTTTCGGGATCGAAGAAGAGAAATTGAACCGCATACGCCGTTTTTTTCCGCAACTGAACATCATTTTGCGTGGAGATTTGATAAAAGCCGTGGGCGATACCGCGCATCTGACCGATTTCGAGAAAAAAATAAAATTGCTCCTTTTTCATTTTGAACGTTTCAACCGACTCAACGAAAGCGATATCGATGCCATTCTCGGTGAATCAGATGAGATTTCCTTAACCGATACGACGGCCTCTTCCGGTACCTCCCTTATCTTGATGGGCACTAACGGCAAACCGGTACGTGCCCTTACGCCCAATCAGCACAGACTTGTATCGGCGGTGGAAAAGACCGACATGGTGTTCGCCATTGGCCCCGCCGGATCGGGCAAAACCTACACAGCCGTAGCCTTGGCTGTAAAAGCGCTCAAGGAAAAGGAGGTGAAGCGAATCATTCTGACCCGTCCCGCCGTGGAAGCGGGCGAGAACCTCGGTTTTTTGCCGGGCGACATGAAGGAAAAGCTCGACCCTTATATGCAACCCCTTTACGATGCCCTGCGCGATATGATTCCCTATCGCAAATTACTTACCCTGTTGGAAGAATCCACGATAGAGATCGCACCCTTGGCTTTTATGCGCGGACGGACACTCGACCATGCCTTTGTGATTCTCGACGAAGCCCAAAACGCCACCGAAAGTCAAATGAAAATGTTTTTGACCCGTATGGGAAAAAACGCCAAATTCGTGATTACAGGCGACGTTACGCAGGTAGATTTACCCTTCCGTCAAAACTCGGGGTTGATACAGGCAAAAAAAATACTGCAGGACATCCCTGAAATTTCTTTTGTGGAACTGACCGGAAAAGACGTGGTGCGCCACCGTCTGGTTGCCCGCATCATCGAAGCCTACGCGCATCGGGACTCGGCTAAAAACGATAAAAAAGAATAATGTTGCGACTTTCCTCACTGACCACCCGCAAAATTCGCATTGCCGTTTTCTTTATGGCGATATCCATAAAGGTTTCTTTCTCCTTGGCGCAGAACGTGCCCGACAAAGCGTTGTGGATGGAAAAACTGGACGCTATCCGTTTCGAGCCCCTTGAACTCCTCCCTCTTTCCGATTGCCGCCTCAACGATTTGGAATCGGAAATCTTTCGCGCCTATACGGTAGAAAAAAAAGGCATCCCCGCCGATCTTGCCGCCCGGATGAAACAGCAACGGGAACGCATGGATTTTATGCGGGCACACATCGACAGCCTGTATTACATGCAGGCCTTGCAGTCTATAAACCAATCTTTTCCCGATTGGGAAGCCGCCGAGGCCGCCATCGAAAAAGCGCTCCTCCACAATCGGTTCTTCGACCGCGCGGTGGTATTCAAGATGAACAATCTGCTTCAACGCAAACGAAATGCCCAAGTTCTGTTACGCTATCTCAACACCGTCTTGAAAGAGTGTTCTTATCCTGCCCGGATACGCCAAATGGCACAGACCATCTATCTCTCGCTCTTGAAAGAAACCGAGAAACTGATTGCGAACAAACAATACCGTGACGCCTTGGATCTTTGCCTTTTATTGCGAACCTATTGTCAACCCGGATTTCCAATACGTTACATACCTTATAAAGAGAAAACGCTCGAAAATCTGGCGCGTCAGGGCATTTTCCGCTCACATTGCGAAGTGGCCCAAAAGGCATTCGATCAAAAGCAATACCAGCTGGCGCAAAAATACGCCTTGCAGGCGTACGACTATTATATCGCCAACGAACCACATATGAACGGCGTGAATCATGCGATCGAATTGCTTGACCGGATTGCCTGCCAATACCTTCGTTTCGCTGCATTGTCGGACTTTGCCGAAAGTGCGTTTTATCACGCCATGGTCGATTCTATTGTAGGCAAGACCGGCCTGATAATCGAACCGCAATCCTCCTACAACGCAGAGAAAGAAATTGCCGCCGACATACAACGGTTGAACCTCTCCCTCTCACTTGATACAGCCAAACCCATAGCTAAATTCGTTTCGATGCGTGCCGACACGCTCGTCGCCGTGGCCTCCACTCCTGCCATGAAGCCGCAATCGGCAAAAAAAGAATTCAACCGGGCAATGGAACAAGCCAACCACTTCATTTCCCAACGCGATTTCAGCGAAGCCTGCGCATGGATAACGCGTGCCCGCGAAATCAAAGACCGCTATCGGATTGCCGTCAATGACAATTTTGAAGAAACATACCTTTCCACTCTGACACAAGCGGTTGAGCAGCTTGTGAACAAAGCCGTCTATCACCTTTGGACACACAATGAATCCAAAGCCGACAGTCTATACGAACATGCCTCCGCATTGTTCAACAACTTTTATGCCGACCATCCTCAAGAAACGGGACCGGCAACCCAGATGCAACAGTTTCTGTACGGCTACCGAAGCAAAAAACAAGAAAATACCTGTGCGGACCTGCATAAGTGTATCGAAGAGACCGAAACAGAGTTTTACCGCCAGACTTCTTACGGGAACCTACACCTTGCCGCCATCAACATTACCCGTCTGGACAGTCTCTTACTCCGCTATCGTTTGCCGGAATACGCAACCTGCAAACGACCTGTGAAAAAAGCGGATGAACTGCATCGTATTCTGGATAGCTGGACTCTCTATACCCAAATTCTTGATTCCGCTTTCCAACGCCTCAACCGCCATGCCGACACCCTCGGTTTCATCAAGACCTATCTTGCTTCCGACTCTGTTTACCGAAAATTGAATCTGCAACCTTACACCCCCTCTGCCCCCACGCTCTTCAGTCGTCTTTCCGCTTCCGGCGACTTACGGAGTATCTTTATCTGGCTTCTTTACTGCATCGAGATCAAAGACATGGAGCAGGCGCATTTCCTGCAGGGATACCTGCATCAAAAGAACTACCGCACCGAGGTCATGGATCGGCTTGATAAAAAAATCAAAAAGAGACATTAGGAATCCTATACATGAAACGTACCGTCGCTTTTCATACCATCGCGCTTTTTTCCCTCTGTTTTTGGACCGTTATCCTTTTCGGGCGGGCGGAAGCCAGACCAACGGAAAGAAAGCCCGACTCGGTGGTATTCGGATATCCGCTACGGATTCCACCTGAAATATCGGGATCCTTCGCTGAATTGCGCACGGCACACTTTCATGGCGGCTTGGATTTCCGAACCCAACAAAGAGAAGGAATCCGTGTATATAGCGCCGCTCCTGGTGAAATCATCCGCATAAGCGTCTCCCAAGTCTCTTATGGGAAAGCGCTTTATGTAAGGCATAACAACGGCGATATCACGCTCTATGCCCATCTTTCCGAATTTTCACAACCGATGAGACGGCTCGTCAGGAAAGCGCAGAAGAAAAACAGTCGCTACGAAGTGGACTTGCAGAATTTGCAAATCAAGACAAAAACCAAGAAACCCATCGCCTTGTCGGGCAATACCGGATCATCGGGCGGACCTCACCTGCACTTCGAGATAATACGCGATACCTTTCGGCTCAATCCCGCCTGCAACGGACTTCCCATCAGCGATTCAGCCGTTCCCAACCTACTCTACCTTGCCCTTTATTCCCGGCTCACACCGCCTGACTCAAACTTTGCCGGACTTTCCCTTTTCAATCCCGATTCCGTTTTACGGCAAGTGTTTATGGACGCCCCCGCCTTAGACTACCAAATGGAAAAAATCGTGCAAAAGGAATACGATTCCATTTCAACACTTCTGCAACATCTCACCGATACTTCGGTTTCTACTGAACCTCCTTTTTTGACGCTCTTCAACGAAGCCGACAGCCTGCAATGGAAAACCTCTTATTTCCGTGCCGACGGCCTGCCCGACACGCTTTTCCTCCATTCGACCTCGGCTTTCGGCATCTGCGCCCTCGATTCCATTCACCGTATGCCTTTCCATTATGGGCTTTATAAACTCTCTTTCGTTATCCGGCACGAAGACAACGGACAACAGGACACGCTGGCCGCCTACGAACTTGACCGCCTTCCAATAGCCGTATTCAAGGAACTTGACCGACATATCGACCTGCCTTTTTATCGGAAAACAGGCAAACGGCTCGAAAAATCATGGCTCGAACCCGGACAAACACGCACCCCCTACCGCGTGATAAATGACCGAGGCATTTTCACCCCCAGACAAGGACAGGCTTACACCCTGTTCATCAACATGGAAGATGTGGCCGGAAACCGTACCTTGATACAGGTTCCGCTTGTGGGGAAATAAGTTCTAGACCAAAGGAAAATCGGGAGTATGTCCAACAAGTTTGGCTTATGCGCCCGTCCTTTGTATCTTTGTAACAAATACACCCATCATGCAAGAAACTATCCTCATTCTGGATTTCGGCTCGCAATACACGCAGCTTATCGCGCGGAAAGTG
>CAZPBB010000086.1:0-5598 GCA_964584745.1 uncultured Bacteroidaceae bacterium | reverse complement strand
CGGATTCTTCTTCAGCGAACCTGTCGGCCCCTCGCATCGACTCTCTATCTACAACGTGAACCGCACCGCCATGGTCTTCGCCTTGACGGAGGAGTAGCCTGTTCAGGCACCCCGTTTGAGGGCTTGCGGAAAGAAGCGGTAAAGCAGGTTGAACAACAGCAACAGCAGCGAGAAGAACAGGCATCCGCGCCCCAATATATCCCCGTAACGGGAATAGAAGGTAAGTTGGGAGTTGGCCAAGAGTTCCTGCCGGATGCAGTCGGGTTCCCAATAGGCGGTTGCCTGACTTACATTCCCCTTTTGGTCAATGAAGCAAGAAATGCCGGTATTGGCCGAGCGGGCTATGTCGCGGCGGTTCTCTACCGCCCGCAGACGCGCGTAGGCAGCGTGCTGGCGGTGTCCGGGCGTGTTGCCCCACCAACCATCGTTTGTGGAGACAAACAGCAGTTCGGCACCATCCCGCACACAGGAAGCCACATAATCGCCGAAAACGGATTCATAGCAAATTATGTCCGAAAAACAAATCCGATCACTTGTATCGGTGGGTGGCAAGGGGTTGAATCCACCGGCGTAACCGCCGCCTTTTATACGACACGAAAGCGCGTTATCGCTGATGAATACCGTGGCACCGGGGTCAGTTCCCAAAGTACCTACGGTGCCACCGAGATTGATGGCCATTTTTTCCAAAAAACGCAATTGTCGGGCAAAGGGCATGATTTCCACGCCCGGCGTAAGTCTCGACTTGTGGTGAAGGGGAATGGGCATCGAAGTGTCCGCGCTTAAGGCGATAGCCGTGTTGTGGGCGCGGTAATATTTTAGAAACGGATCACAGGTATAACGCAACCGTCTTACGCCCTGCATGCCGGAATCTTCGGG
Source organism: uncultured Bacteroidaceae bacterium (assembly GCA_964584745.1). Taxonomy (GTDB): domain Bacteria; phylum Bacteroidota; class Bacteroidia; order Bacteroidales; family P3; genus Pullibacteroides. The sequence goes on along the minus strand of CAZPBB010000086.1, from coordinate 4,722 downwards.
GCGGACATGCGAATAAGATGATATTCCCGCCACCAATTGGGTTTGCGGCCATTTCCGGAGGAAATTCCGCACTTGTATAACCGAAGCGCAGTAAGGAATGTCTTCTTCCCATACGTTTTCCTGCAACATGCTTTCGGGTGTTACGATAAACCGTGTTTCAGGCGTGATTTGGCTTTCGGCCAATGTCAGCATGCGCAAGGCAGCCTCTTGGGGCGTTTGGTTGAATTGGTCGAAGTAAGGGTCTATGTTTGGCTGTACCACCACTACTTCTACCGGCTTCCCTTTAGGATGGTAGGTGATGTAGCGAACAAGCGAACAGGCAAACGGAATCAACAAGACACAGCCAGCCGCTACCGAGGCACGTATCGGTTTAAGTCTATTTTTCAAACCGTGGAGAATGGCTGCATTGCATCCCAAAATCCAAAGACTGCCGCCCAGAACGCCGGTTATCTCGTACCACTGCACCCATAGCGGATGGGAGGCGAACACGTTGCCGAGTGTGAGCCACGGCCAGGAAACATCCCAGTTGTGGTGAAAATATTCAAATCCGATCCAGTAGATAAAGAGTATAATCCAACGGATGTCGCTTTTAAAGAAATGGCGGCAGGTATAATGAAAAAAAGTAAAGACAAGCGCCATCAGAAGCGCATTTAACCCGATTGCCAGTACGGCCGCCGGCGTGGAGTTCCATATCCACCATGTGGTGAGCGCATTCCAGACAACGAAGGAGAGGAAGGAATAGCCGAATACGTGATATTTGGTTTTCCTGGATTTTTCGACTGATGCTGTTGGGGCCGCATCATAAGCCTTTTGTTGTTCCAACACGAAATTTTCCACCCAAAACAAGGGTACGAGGGCTATGAATACAAGCGGTGTAAGTCCGTTTACCGGCCATGAAGCAGCCAGCAGCAGACCGCTGATCAAGGAAAGCGACCAAAGATGGATTTTTTTCATGGCAGTCTATTCGTGGGAACCAAGGATGGTGATGCTGCCGCTTTGGACTTTCTTTTTTCCGTAGGCATCCTTATAGGTGATAAGATAGAAATAGGGACCGTCGGGGAGTTTGCGGGAACCGTTGTCGAGGCAGCCGTTCCAAGAGAAATTCTCTATATCGTTCACTTTTTTGTGCAACACATGGTTCCCTTTGCGGTTCACGATAAGAATCTCTACATGGAAACATTTTTCAAGCTGTTTGAACTTGAGTACATCGTTCACTCCGTCGCCGTTGGGCGTAAACACATTGGGAATTTCGATAACGGGCTTGCAGTCTTCTTCATTCACGTCAATCTGCCGGGTGTTGACACAACCCAGGGAATCGACCACGAACAAGGCCAGGGAAACTTCCTTATCCACCTTGATGACAGGCGAGGTAAACAGTGTGGAATCGTCGAGGGGGGAGAAAAGTTCATCGAGGTTGCCTTCCTGCCAGCTGTAGCGCGTGGAAGGATAAGGCACGGAAGCATCGAGGACAACAGATAGTTTCTTACAGAAAGAGGTGTCTTCGGGCAGGTTTATGTCGGTAAGGAGAGGAGCGGGAGCGAGAATATGCAGGGAGTCGGCGGCGGGTCCGTAACCGCATGTACTCACGGAATCATGGAGAGAGAACATCAATACAAAATTGCCCGAATCAGTGAATTGCCGGCTGACGGAATCGATTCCATCATTCCATAGGAAAGAATAGAAGTCTTTATAGACATGAGGTTCAAAGACTTCCATTTCAACGGGAATGCCGCGACAGAGCAAGGTATCATGAAAGGGTAGCGAGATGGCGGGTTTGAGTATATCGAAGATGGTGATGGTGTCGAAGAAATGCCAGTCAGGGCAGAAACGGTGGAGGAGGGAAAGTTGGAAGCGTCTTGGGATGCGGGCATCTGCGCCGTTGCCGAAGCCGTCTGCGCCGCGCATGCCGATTATGGTAAATCGGTTGGTGTCGTAGCCGTAAGGCATGGGTACGCTGTCCATATCAAGCCAGTAGCAATGAAAATCATCGGCTTGTGGGGGCAATTGAAGGGAAAGGTCGAGATGGGCGCAGAGGAGGGTATCGAGAGGGAGAAAATGATTGGCGATGGTATCCGTGCCGAACCATGAAATGGAAAGGGAGTCGGTGGCGATGCAACTGTTGATGTTTGTATCGCTGAGAGCGACCTGAACAACAACGAGTGCTTTCTTGTGTCCGTTGGAATCTTCCGTCAAATCATTCTTTCGGACAGCGATACGGGCATCGTTACCGGCGTTTTTTCCATTGATCTGCCACTGGAAATACCAGTCTGCCTGTGGAAAATAATCCTGTGCGGCGGAAAGGAGCATCAATGTGTCATCTGCCTGTGGAACATTTACGTATAATTGGCAGATGGTGGTGTCAGGACCTAAGTTTACGTAAGGCGGCAGGAAACGGAGCTGTATGGAGTCGCGGAAAGAGGTGCAGTAACCGTTCGCTTCCACAGAGGCGAAGAAAAGGGAGTCGCCGTTGAAACGTATGTTTTTTTCGGCAAGGGAGTCGCCGTCGAACCAGCGGTAAGAGAAAGAGGTATCGGGTTCTGTAACGGCTTGCAACATCACGCCGACCGCCGCGCATGCCGCAATCGTGCTGTCGGGATTTAAGGCACTTATCGGTTCGGGATAAGGACTGAGGGTAATCCGCATGGTATCGACCGCCACATCAGGGCAACCTAGATTGCTACCGTCTAAAGTGGCGGTGAAAATTCCTTCTTTTTTGGCCCAGGCGCGCGTGCTGTCGGTGTTGAGCACGATGGAACCGTCCGTTAGAAAAATGGAATCAAAGCGGAATTTAAAACCGTCATAGTCAGAGGATAATATTAGTTCTACCGAATCATCGGGGCAGAGGAAACGTACATCTTGAAAGGCGGTTTTTTCGGGTGGGCATAGTTCCGTGGAAAAGGCCAGGACAACGCCTTGATGGTGAAAAATCTCTTCGGTCATCGTCGGGTTATCCATCAAATCACCGCTGATTTTTTTTGCGTTGCCGATAAAGAAAAACATATCGCCATAGGAGCAGAGCACGGGTTCGTAGGGTTGGTAGATGTCTTTCCATTGCGCACTGTCGGTAACATGAAAGAAATCCTCGTAGAGCCAATCCGCTTCTAAATACGAACCCCAAAAGGGTGCTTCGAAATCGAAGGTATTTTCCTCTTTTTGTTTTTTTTTGGATGTTGGCAATTCGGGATCTTGTGGTCCGAAAAGTGTAGCCGAATCATAGAGCAACAAGTATGGAACGGCCGTAAGATGTTTATTGAGATGTTGATAGAAGCCTTTTTGGGGAGCAGGAATAGGGTGTGTGCTGTCGTGGCTGTAGGTGTAATCCTGTAACTGGCCGTTTATTTTCATTTGTTTGAAGAAACCGTTGCTGTAGTTTTGGCAATAGATGCCCTGTACGATATATTTATTCTTATAGGCATGGATATTCTGAACCGTTCCGGGAAAGATTTGTTTATGGGGCGAATCATTGACCGCGGTATTCATTATATGTGTGCCTGTGGGGAAGCCATAAAACAGATCAATATGTTCATCTAATTCTATAGTGCCTGTTGTTATGTCCCATTGCTCGAAAAGCGGAACGTATTCAAGAAGATCGATACCTCTTGAAAAGAGGGACTGAGGGTTTTTTGCATTATTTTTTTCATTGATATTGATGGTGTGATATAAGAAAAGACTTGTACCGCCATGCTGTTGATACAAATTAAGGTGGTCAAACGAATACAAAGACAATGCATAGGAGGCAATATAGACTAATTTCGGCGTGATATTGGAAATAAACTTCACCTCGATAATATCAGACTGCCACGAAAAATCAGCCCAAACGGGTAAGGAATAATAGAAGATCGGAAGAGATTCTTCGGAAGTAGGGTTTTCAGTAAAGCAACTTAATCCGAATCCTGAAAAAGTATAAGCCGTTTTGTTGTCGACCTGCGGTTTTTCCGTTGTTTTCACAATTCGGGGGATATACAAGGGAAGAAGCGCCCCTCCAACCCGATACCGAACGGGCAAAACTTTTGAACGTAATAATTTACCTTCTAAATCAAATTCAAAAACGAATAAATTTCCGGGGCATTTGGGAATCAGGTTTTGGGTATTTTCAAGGTTATCCTGTATCTGATAGGCGTTCCCGATAACCAGAATGGTACTATCCTCAGTGTATTCCACCGTGGTGGCGAAAGCGTTGTAATAGCCTTCTTCCAAAGCCGGCAGGAAAGTACTCCAAAGCAGTTCTCCCTCCAACGACATACAGGCAAGGAATGCATCGGTATATTCGTCTTTGCTATAGAAATAGGCGTTTTCTCCCGGTCGGGCAAAATAAGTGCTGCTTGATTTTCCTACGATAAAAAGTGCGGGACGGGATTGTGAACAGACAGCATCGTAAATCAGGAAATCGTAAGCGTCTCGGGAGGTTGCCAAAATAGAACCCCATGCATGGGAAATCGGTGAAGCGGATGTATGGAGGTTTATACTTTTTACCCATGAAGGCAAAAGCAGCAATAGAAAAAGCCCTAAGATGCGGAAACGGTTCATAAAAACGTGTTTGGGTCGCCGGCGAACGCTGGCGCAAAAAACCAACAAGTCTCAAAAGTACTAAAAATCCCGTACTTAGAGGTGTACACCTACAAAAAAGGCCGCCCCGAAGAGCGACCTTTTTTTGATCGGAGGTAAGTTTATTCCTCAATCTTCTGATTCACCACCGCAAGAACTTCCTGTTCGAGCGCCACC
>CAZPBB010000085.1:0-5863 GCA_964584745.1 uncultured Bacteroidaceae bacterium | reverse complement strand
CAGACCATGCGCAACCTCGGCAAGAACATGGCCTTTCTGATGAAGGCCATCGAAGCCGCCGCAAAAGAGAAAGGCATCCCCCCACAAGAAAGGAATGCCTTTACCCACTTTATATCTTCTCGCTGACCTTCTCGGTTCCCTGTTTCAGCAGAACCGTACGCGGTATGACCATTCCACGTTTTCCATACCGAGCGTGTTGAGCACGGGCGGCGTGAAAATCAGATGTGCATAGAGGATTGTGGTCATGGCGAATGGTGATTTGCATAAAAAAAAGCCGCCATCTTTTCTGATGGCGGCTTTGTAAAGTTTGCGGAGAGAGAGGGATTCGAACCCTCGGTACCCAAACGGGTACAACGGTTTTCGAGACCGCCCCGATCGACCACTCCGGCATCTCTCCTTCGGTAAAGCGCGACTGCGCGCTCCCTCTTTCGGGAATGGGTTGCAAAAGTAGCAAAATATTTTGATTAACCCCCATATCTTAAAAATCCTTAATATTAAACTCTTTTAACTTAAAATGTTAGGCATTGATTTTTTACTGACGGTTCTTTGCCTCATAAAAAAATCGCTGTCTTATGGAGAAAAACGTTTTATGGAAGTCGAAGCAAATAAAAGAGCGAAAATCACCCCGCCTTCGGATACGACCTATACCTAAAAATAAAACCACCGCATTTCCACAAACACCTGCAAGAACAACGATACGGAAATGTGTAAAAAACTTTCTTTGGGGAATAGGCATGCTTTTTGTCATGCTTTTTTCCTGCCTACAAGCCCAAGTATCATTGACCCTTTCCGAACCGACCCCAACCGACACCTTTTACCGGATTGCCTTTTACAATGCCGAAAATTTCTTCGACTGCCTGCATGATTCGGGGAAAAACGACTATGATTTTACACCTACCGGCATCAAAGGATGGGGAAATGCCAAATACACACAAAAAAGGAATAACCTTTTTAAAGTGATTGCCGCACTCAACGCCATACATCCGTTGGTCGCCCTCGGCATGGCGGAGATTGAAAACGACCTCGTCTTACGCGATTTATGCATGGGAACGCCTTTGCGTTACCTGCAATTCGGATTCATCCACTTCGAAAGCCCCGATCCGCGGGGCATCGACGTAGCCCTGCTCTACCGAAAAGACCTGCTCCGCATCGATACCGCCTTTGCTTATCCGTTGATCATTCCACCCGATACCACTGGTCGGACACGCGATATCCTTTACGTGCGTGCCCTTCCCCTGCCCAAAGTGAATCTACCCGACACACTTCACCTTTTCGTGAACCACTTTCCCTCCAAATATGGCGGTGCACAGACTACCGACCATAAACGGGCCGCCGCCGCACAATTGCTACGCACCGTCTTAGACAGCATCGTTTGCCGCAATCCGTCCGCTTTCGTGCTCGCTATGGGAGACTTCAATACCGTACCGCAAGACAGTTCACTCCATCTTCTCCGCACTGACCCTTACATCAACCTTATGCACAACGCCCGCTGGAAAGGAAACATGGGGAGCCATAAGTTCAGGGAAAAGTGGAGTACGATAGACCACATCATCGTGCACCGCTCTTCCTTACCCTTATTGCATCAACAACAATCTTTCCGTTTCGATCCACCTTTCCTTTTACAAGAAGACGAAAAATACATGGGGCAAAAGCCTTATAGAACCTTTTACGGCGCCAAGCATCTGGGCGGATACAGCGACCACCTGCCGGTTTACGTGGAGATTAAGACAAAAAAACCGGGAAGCACCTGTTTGCAGGCACTTCCCGGTTTTGAATCCACACCGATGGAGAAACCTTATCCGCACTTAGAATAGCCACAGGAGGGACAGGTAAGACAGCCTTCCTTATAAACCAATCCAGGCTCGCCACATTCGGGACACTTGGTCTTTTCGGCTATCGTTCCGTTGGGAATATATTTTTTCAAGGCTCTCACCACCCCGTTCTTCCAAGTATTGATCTGATCGTCCGAACCCAATTTGAGACCGTTGATCAAATCGATGACTTTGGGTAGATCCGCACCCTGACGCAAGATACTTGAAATCAAAATCGCATAATTCCAATACGTTTCGTCGAAAGTACGCGAAAGCCCTTCCCAATGTATGCGGTAGCCGTCTTTATCCTTAAACTCGAAGTCGTAACGCGCCGGCGAATTTTCATCCTTACGCACACGGATGATTTCACCTTTGTTGACAAAAGAAGGCAACGGAAAATCTTCCGCCGGCCCGGTAAATATTTCATACGGACGGCCTTCATACAAACCCACCACCGCGATCCATTTCTCATAATCATTTTGGAACCGGACCACATCGGCCAACAATATATCGGGACGGGAAGGGGCCTTGTGGGTTTCCACCGTTTCCTTTTTCTTCTTATCCGCCACCAAAACTCCCGAACGTGAACCATCGCGGTAAATCGTCATGCCCTTGCAACCGCTTTCCCAAGCCGTGCGGTAAATCTCACTGACCAATTCCTCTTTTGTCTGATTGGGAACATTTACGGTAACACTGATGGAATGATCCACCCATTTCTGCACCGCCCCCTGCATCTTTACCTTGCTCACCCAATCGATATCGGTTGAAAGCGCCTTATAATAAGGAGACTGTGCAATCAAATCCTGCAACTCTTCTTCGGTATAAGCATTGAGGTTCGCGGTATCATGGCCGGTAATCTTGAGCCATTCGAGAAATTTGGGATGAACCACGGTATATTCTTCAAAGGAATCGCCCACTTCATCCACGAAATCCACCCGCACGCCTTTTTCACCCGGGTTCACCTTACGACGACGCTTATAGGCAAGCATGAATGCCGGTTCGATACCGGAAGTAGTCTGTGTACATATACTTACACTACCGGTAGGCGCCACCGTCAAGAGCGCGATATTACGACGGCCATATTGGCTCATGTTTTCGTAAAGTTCCGGTTCGGCTTCACGCAGACGATTGATAAACGGATTGGCCGCTTCGCGCTTGGTGTCGTAAACCGGGAAGGCACCTCTTTCCTTCGCCATTTCCACCGATGAACCATAGGCGGCCAATGCAAGATTCTTATGCACTTCTACCGAGAAATCGGTGGCTTCATCCGTACCATAGCGCAAGCCAAGGGCTGCCAACATATCGCCTTCAGCCGTGATACCCAAACCGGTACGACGTCCTTGACGACTCCTGTCCTGAATCTTGAGCCACAATTCGGTTTCGGTTCTTTTCACGTCTTCCGTTTCCGGATCCTGCGCTATCTTGGCAAGGATGCGATCCACATGCTCCAGCTCCAAATCGATGATATCATCCATAAAACGTTGCGCCACACGCACATGACTACGGAAAAGAGCCATATCGAACTTGGCTTGCGGCGTAAAGGGATTTTCTACGTAACTATAAAGATTGAGCGCCAACAAACGGCAACTATCGTAAGGGCAGAGCGGTATTTCCCCGCAAGGATTGGTGGAAACGGTACGGAAACCGAGATCAGCATAGCAATCGGGCACCGATTCACGGGTAATCGTATCCCAGAACAAAACACCGGGTTCAGCCGATTTCCAAGCATTGTGTATAATCTTGTTCCATATCTTGCGGGCTTCCACTTTCTTCACATAAACGGGATTGGCCGAATCAATAGGATATTGCTGGATGAAAGGCTGCCCCGACACTACAGCCTGCATGAACTCATCGGTAAGTTTTACCGATACATTGGCCCCCGTTACCTTACCTTCTTCGAGTTTGGCATCGATAAAACGTTCCGAATCGGGATGTTTGATACTGATACTCAACATCAACGCCCCACGACGGCCATCCTGTGCCACCTCGCGCGTGGAATTGGAGTATCGTTCCATGAAAGGCACGATACCCGTACTGGTCAAGGCACTGTTCTTTACCGGACTTCCTGTAGGACGGATATGCGAAAGATCGTGTCCTACCCCACCACGGCGCTTCATGAGTTGCACCTGTTCTTCATCGATCTTCATGATGCCGCCGTATGAGTCGGAACTACCGCGATTACCGATAACAAAGCAATTGGAAAGCGAAGACACCTGAAACTTATTGCCGATACCCGCCATCGGGCTTCCTTGTGGAATCAGATAACGGAAATCCTTCATCAGCCGATAGGCTTCTTCTGCCGATACAGGATTGGGATATTTGCCTTCGATACGCGCCAACTCATTGGCGATACGGCGGTGCATGTCATCGGGGGTCTTTTCGTAGATATTCCCCTCGCTGTCTTTAAGCGCATACTTGTTCATCCATACCGTAGCGGCCAAGGAATCTCCTTTGAAATATTCGGTGGAAGCGGCCAATATTTCTTCGTGCGAATAGATTTCCAATTGTTTCTCCTCGCGTTCTTGTTCGGGCTTTACTTTGCTCATATCCAAATTACCTCTTTGTTCCTTCAGCTTTTCATAGGGGCTGGTAACCGTCCGCGTTTCAGCCTCGGCCTGAACCTCATGCTGAATTTCAGAGAGTATGTCTCCAGAATGGACGCCAGAAAATAAATCCGCCTGCATATTTTTTGTTATTACTTTTTTACCATTACCCTATCGGTAGAAAAACACCTCTTCCCGACATACATCAAACGGAACCACGTAGAACGCCCCGTCTGCCGCTTATCGGGAAAAAACTAAAAACATGTTGATTTTCAGAAAATTTCAGACACCCGAAACCGAAAACCATAGCACTGAACAAAAGTAGGAGGTTTTTCTATCTGTCGTATTCCTCCTTCCTCCGATATTATAAACAATGCTTGTTGGTTTCTTTTTTTTTGCACATAAAAATAAGATTATATTATAATTATGGATATAAATCCATTTTTCAACACAATATTAACAAGGAGGAAAACAGAAAGTTTTGTAAAGAAGGGGCAATGACAGGAGAAACAAACGCTCTTCCTTCTTTTTTCTGTAGATTAAATCTTTACGAACACATCTCCCCCATTAACATCGCACATAGTTCAGGCATGCCGTCGGCAGCGCGTTTCTGTATGAAGTGAACAGGATTGGCGATACGGCTCAAGTCGGGACGGACAGGATCAACCAGATAGACAGGAATGTCTTTGCGTATGGAAAAAACCAATGCCGCGGCCGGATACACCGCAAGGGAGGTACCGCAGACAATAAAGATATCGGCGGTGGCGGCGATACGGCAGGCGGCATCGTAATCGGGCACCGACTCCCCGAAGAAAACCACGTGCGGACGAAGCAAATCACCGTGTTCGTCTTTGGCATCCACCGCCTCCTGCCAAACGGAAGCATAATGGTCGACGTCCTCGCCTTGCTCGACGGCTTTCACGGCCTCCCGCCAACCCGCTATGGGATAAATCCTTTCCGCGTCGCGCATACTCCGCAGCTTGCTCAGTTCGCCGTGCAGATGCGTAATCCGGGTGCTCCCGGCGCGTTCATGCAGGTCGTCTATATTCTGCGTAATCACCTCCACTTCGTAGGCGCTTTCCAGCGAGGCGATGGCCGTATGGGCCGGATTGACCCGCTTTTCGAGCAGTTCGCGGCGGCGCTTGTTGTAGAACTCTATCACCGTGGGGCGGTTGGAAACCAGGGCTTCCGGCGTGCAGACGTCTTCAATCCTGTAATTGGCCCAAAGGCCGTCCGAATCTCTGAAAGTGGCTATTCCGCTGTCGGCGCTCACGCCCGCACCGGTAAAGACAACGATTTTTTTCATTTTCTTTATGTTTTACTCTTTGAAATATCCGTTTTTTAACACTTTCAAACCTGCTTGAACTTTTCTATCGGCTTTTGTGATCTTTAGCTTTTGTGATCTTTTTATCTAAAAGGGAATTCGCAGAAGGGATGACAACCCTTCTGGCCTGACCGCTGTTTCGAGCCCCAACCTTAAAGCCACTGCATTGCGGTGGCTTTTTATTT
>CAZPBB010000084.1:0-5909 GCA_964584745.1 uncultured Bacteroidaceae bacterium | reverse complement strand
CTTCGTATTCCACCTTGGGGCGCACCCGTTCTTTCTTCAAGATACAGGACGGCTGTAACAATTTCTGTTCCTATTGCGCCATTCCCTATGCGCGGGGGCGCAGCCGCAGTGATACCATAGAACGCACCCTGCGGACCGCTGGGGAGATTGCCGCCGCCGGCATCAAGGAAATCGTGCTGACGGGCGTGAACATCGGCGATTTCGGGCGGTATAACGGCGAAACCTTGTACGGTTTGCTGGAAAGACTGGAAACCTTGCCGGGGGTGGAACGCATCCGCATCGGTTCGGTGGAGCCCGACCTGCTGGGCGATGACATCATTTCCCTGATGGCGGCATCCCGCAAACTGATGCCGCATTTCCATATGCCCTTGCAGGCAGGCAACGACGAGGTGCTTAAAAAGATGAAGCGTCATTACGACCGCGCGTTCTATGTCGGCCGGGTGGAGAAGATACGCCGCCTGTTGCCGCATGCCTTTATTGCCTGCGATGTGATTGCGGGCTTTCCCACCGAAACGGACGCGCAGTTTGAGGATGCGCTGGCGTTTTTGGAAGACTTGGATTTGAGCGCACTGCACGTGTTCAGCTATTCCCACCGTGCCGAAGCGGCGGCTTCGCGTCTGCAGGCCGTTTATGGGGCGGGCGAGTTGGCCAGACGCAGTGCTGCGCTGCATGAGCTATCCGACCGCAAGAAACAGGCGTTCTACGCACGGTTCACCGGAAAAGAAGCCTCCGTGCTGTGGGAATCCGACCGACAGGACGGGCAGATGTTCGGCTACACGCCCAATTACCTGAAGGTAAGGATGGAATATGATGCCGAAAGCGTGAACAGGATATCATCGGTGCGATTGGAAAATCTCGAAAAAGATGCCCAAAAGGATTGGTGTATGACAGGTATATCGGAGAGAAAGGCTGGGGTATGTTGATAAATATTTGAAATATACTTGGCTGTATATCAGTTTTCTGTTCTTATCTTGCAAGTATTGAGTAAGTTATGCTTATTAACAGTTTTATTTACTGTAAATCATTGATATGGAATAAAATAAAAGTATTATCAACTTTATGAACAGTTAATAAAGAGCAGGGGGACTTCCAGTGCTTTTCTTCGGGGGCATTGTACTTTTGCACACTATGATGAACAATCTTGCCGATCAGAAAAAAAAGGCCATGCGCAGGGCTTTGGCCGACAATGCGCTTCTTGAACAAGGAAAAATGCCGCCTCAGGCCATCGAGGTGGAGCAGGCGGTGTTGGGGGCGCTCATGATAGATCCCGAAGCGGTGAATGCGGCTATTGATGTATTACGTCCTGAATATTTCTATAAGCCGGAGCACAAAGTTATCTACAACGCCATCTTTACGCTTTTCAACGCTTCAAAGCCTATCGATATCATGACCGTGGCCAACCGACTCAAGGAAACGGCGGAGTTGGAAATCGCGGGCGGTGCCTATTATGTGGCCAGCCTTACCAATAGGGTGGCCTCAGCGGCGCATATCGAGGAACATGTTAAGATTGTTCAGCAAAAATACGTGCAGCGCGAGTTGATTCGAATCGGTACCGAGATTACACGCAATGCATTCGAGGAATCTTCCGACCCTATGGAAGTGCTGGACGATGCCGAATCCAAACTGCTTACCATAGGTGAAAACAGTTTCCGTAGCGATTATACCGACATAAACCTATTGATAAAGGAAGCCATCGCCGAGGTGGAAAGTGTGTCGAAACAGACCGACAAGATAAGCGGCGTTCCTTCCGGTTTTCAAGATCTGGATCGCATTACAAGCGGTTGGCAGAAAGGTACGCTTCTTATTCTGGCCGCCCGTCCAGGGATGGGGAAAACGGCTTTCGCCCTTACCATGGCGCGTAACATCGCCGTGGATCACAAACGTCCGGTAGCGGTGTTTTCACTCGAAATGTCTTCTCTTGAGCTGGTTACCCGTCTGATATCGAGCGAGACCCGTATATCGGGACGCAAACTCAAGCAGGGTAGTCTGGAAAATTTTGAATGGGAATGGCTCAACGACAAGGTGGGTAAGCTTTCTGAAGCTCCGCTTTTTATTGACGATACGCCTGCCCTCACCATGTTCGAGCTTCGGGCCAAATGCCGGCGGCTCAAACAGCAGCACAACATAGAGATGGTGTTTATAGACTATCTGCAGCTTATGCGGGGGGGAGACAGTTACAAGGGCAACCGTGAACAGGAAATAAGCCAGATATCGCGGCAATTGAAAGGCTTGGCTAAGGAATTGAAGATTCCCATCCTGGCGCTTTCACAGTTGAGCCGTGCGGTGGAAACCCGTGGAGGCGACAAGAAGCCCCAGCTTTCCGATTTGCGCGAATCGGGTGCGATTGAACAGGATGCGGACATGGTAATGTTTATCTATCGTCCCGAGTATTACGGTATGACAGATGAACAGACCATAGATGGCGCGGCAGATCTTTTGATAGAAAAGCACCGTAGCGGTTCCACCGGCGTAGTGCACTTGCGCTTTGTGAAGGAATACGCCAAGTTCGAAAACCTGAGTGAAGATGGCGGATCGTCGGGTTACGGCCAGATACCGCCCAATACTAATTTCGATACCGCCACTGGGGGCGGTCAATCGGTGGTAACCTATTCGTCGAGCATCAACAACGACAGTTTCGGCGATATTCCAGTGGGCAACGGTACGCCGGATTTTTGTAGAACCCGTATTATCAAAAGTCGGATTTGATCCTATGGGCCGATTCTGTTGTTTTTTTTCTGTTTTTCTTATTGTGGCAACGCCTTTGCGCGCCACCCAGTTGTTGGTGCCGATGGATGAGGAGCAGACCAACCATCTCAAAGCCTATGGGGTGGCCTATTGGGTGCTGCAGAACGGCGGTCAGATAAGTTGGCTGCTCAATTACCGGGGGGGGAGTTTCCTTTTACCTTACAGTCGGGAGATAGAAAGCGAGTGCGCGGTGCGCGATGTGCGGACGGAAGTGCTTCCGGATGCAAGGGTCAATGCCATCCGGCTCGAAATAGGTGAGACTTCTGCCAATATGGATGAAGTTCCTTTGCAGAAAGCCCCGCAGATAGCGGTCTATTCACCCAAAAACAAACTGCCTTGGGATGATGCGGTAACTTTGGTATTGACTTATGCTGAGATACCGTATGATGTGGTATATGACAACGAGGTTCTTGCCGGAGTGTTGCCGGCATATGATTGGCTACATCTGCACCATGAGGATTTTACGGGGCAGTTCGGCAAATTCTGGGGAGCGTATGGACGGCAGGCATGGTATCAGGAAGATGAACAAGTGCAGAAAACTATGGCGGAAAAGCATGGTTTTAGCAAAGTGTCGCAACTTAAATTGGCCGTGGCCCATAAGATAAGGGATTTCGTGATGGGAGGAGGCTTCCTGTTTGCCATGTGTTCGGCACCGGATAGTTACGATGTAGCCTTGGCTGCCGAGGGAGTGGATATCTGCGAAGTGCCTTTCGATGGAGACCCTATGAGTCCGAATGCCCAACGTCAACTGGATTTTAACAAGACATTTGCTTTCCGCGACTTTAAAATCGTTACCGATCCCTATCTGTATGAGATTTCCGATATCGATGTTACGCTGACACGTCCGCGGACGCTCAATGAGAAGAACGACTTTTTCAATCTGTTCGATTTTTCTGCCAAATGGGACTGGATTCCCACCATGCTGTGTCAAAATCATGAAAAGGTGATACATGGTTTTATGGGGCAGACAACAGCTTTCCGTCGTGATTTGCTTAAACCGGGTGTTACGGTTTTGGGGCAGAACGAAGCCTTGGGTGAAGCCCGCTACATACATGGTAGTTACGGCAAGGGGACCTGGACTTTCTTAGGCGGGCATGATCCGGAAGATTACCAACATTTTGTGGGTGATCCGCATACTGATTTGAACCTCTATCCCCATTCTCCGGGATATCGGCTCATTTTGAACAATATTTTGTTTCCGGCGGCAAAAAAAGAAAAGCACAAAACCTAAAAAGGAGAGATTACCGCCTCCGTTTCCGTATGGGATTGCCGAACAAGTCAACCGAATCGAAAAGGTTCAGTTGGTTTTCGTCTTCGGGCGGAATATCGGGTAGGTCGGCATTTTTGTAATATTCGCGCAACGCCTTCTTCACTAATTGTTTGAATCCTATTTTTTCGTATTCGCAAAGCCGGTTGTAACGCAGTTTTTCCTTATCCGACAAGGCAAAGGTATAGCGGCGGAATTTTATTTTGGCTTTGGCGGTTTTACGGGCTTTGGCGCTCATTATTTCTTCTTCTCCAATTTTCCGTTCATCGATTCAGCTGATTGCGGAAGGCCGAAATAGAGCAGACTGCCACTTCGGGGATCGAGTTTGATCCAGTAGTCGTTTCTTACGGGCAATTGCAGACATTCGCCCCATTGAGCCACGAACACTTCCGTTTTCTTCAATACAGTCTCGTTATAGCAGAGGGAAGCCTGCATTCTACGCGGTATCAGATAATAGAAGCCGGAAGCAGCGGCCGAAATTTTTTGGGATGACTGAAAACCGATGGCATCTCCGCCAGCAAAGGGCAAGGTGGAAAGATGCAGAACCAAAAGGTTTTCATAATGCTGAAGTGGGATGGTATCTTCGATTTCTTCAAGACCTTCTTTTGCCGAGAAAAAGGCGATAGGATAATCTTGCTTGCCGGACTGGGGCATGATATGGAAAGTGTGGTACAAATCTTTTTTGTGAACAGTACCCGTAAAACAATCCAAATAGCGGCGTTCATTGGTTTCCAGTTGACGGTACATGAATTCCAAGGTACCGGCAGGATAGGGCACTTCCTGCAATCCATAAAGCAGATTGGCTTTTTCGGAGCGGATTTTAAAGATAAGATCCGCCATTTTCCGCGCCTGTTCGGAAAGGCTTTTTTCGTCTATGCGGGGACGAAGGATCTTTTCGATGATAAGGGTCGTATCGCCTTTGCGTTGAGTAACGATTGTGTCAAACCGTGCCTTGATGTTGAGGTCGGCTACCGGCACAAAAGAACCATACACACCCGGTAATTGCTCGGAAACGGAAACGTTGTTGGCCATTTGGGATGACTGTGGCTTTTCGTGCGGCTTTTTATCCGATATGCAAACTGATTCAAAGGGGAGGTTCACACCTCTGAGAATTCCGTTTTTGTTTAGCGAAAGGGCGGGAATCCGATTACCGTACACGCAAAAAGTACGCGCTGGATCGGGATAGGCTGTGTTGCGGATACGCACTTCTTTGATCCGGTAGAGGGTGGTATTTTCCTTTATGGCCGATAGTTTGAGCAGTTGTTCGGCATAGTCGCCGTAAATACCCCGTTCCAGAGAAGTTTCTTCAATGATAAGGGTAATCTCGAACCCGTTTTGCGGCAGACTATAAAAAAGGCTCTTTTCAGAGGCTTTCTCAGGTGCGGCATTGATTGGATAAACAGCGTATTGCGCTTGCAGGCCGTAAACCAAAGAACATAACAGCAGGACGGTAAAATGATAGGCGCGTTTCATCTTTTTTCGTGTCATTTTGTTGGAAAAGCAAAGGTAGTCACTTTTTAGGTCGGTTGAAAAACGGCCGTTTAGTGACCGCGTTCCACGTGTTCCACCCGGTAGAGTTTATCGCCGCGGTGTACCTCCGACTTCACCGGAAGCGAGCAGTAGGTGCCTTGTACGGTCTGCGGAACAGGCTGGTTGTCCATACGGATTTCAGATACGGTGTCTTCGTAAACGCCTGTGGTGTTGCCGATAATGATATAATTCTCGCCCACCGAGAGGTTGGCGGCTTCCACTTTGAGTTCGGCTACGCTAAGACGGTCGAAAAAATTAGTGATCTTTCCCACATAGGTTTTCTGCGTGGTCGCGCTCGAACCGTATTTGGGCGTCCATTCACCCATTTTTTGCCCCAGATAGTAGCCGCTCCAGAAGCCCCGGTTAT
>CAZPBB010000083.1:0-5960 GCA_964584745.1 uncultured Bacteroidaceae bacterium | reverse complement strand
AACGCGGTGTCAAGATCGCCTGGGAAGCCGAACTGATGCGTCACTTCACCGTTCAATTGGAAAGACTCGGCTAAACCTGTCGGGATTTTCCGTTTCGAGAGGTGACCGTCTATGGCGCGCGTGCAAAGCAACGCCGGTTCCGTTACGGTCACCTCTTTGCTTTAAATTACTTTTCACTTTTCGATAATCGCTCTCTTTCTATCCGGATGCCGGCATTTTTTTCAAGACTTTTTCGTGTTGCAAGGCGGATGTTTCCCGTGCTGTTGCTTGCCGTATCGGCATACAGTTGCAACAGCTTGAAAAAAGTGCCCGAAAACGAAAGCCTTTTGGTAAGGAACAAGGTAAAAGTTTCCAAGGGTGGAACCGTGAACAAATCGGACATGCTGAACATGCTTACGCAGGAGCCCAACAGCAAGATTCTGGGACTCCGTGTCAAACTGAGCCTGTACAACTGGTCGAAACCTGACAAGAAAAACTGGTGGAACAACAAACTCCGCGAAATCGGGGAGGAACCTGTTGTTTTCGATACCAATGCCATTGCTTCCTCCTACGAGAACATCCTGCTTTACGCCGCCAACAACGGATACTTCTACCCGAGGCTCACTTCCCATATAAAGAGAAAAGGCAAAGAGCATCGGAAAGTGGTGGTATCCTACAATCTGGAGTTAGACCGCCCTTATCATCTCCGCGACATCGATATTTCTGTGCTGGATGACAGCTTACAGGACCAACTCCAAAATTGGAGGAAAGAAAGTCTGCTGAAAACCGACATGCAATACAGGATCAACACCTTAGACGCTGAACGGACACGGATTGCAGAGCAATTGCAGAATGCCGGCTACTGGGCCTTCTCTAAAGATTTCATCTCTTATTTCATTGACAGCGCGCTCGATTCAAAACAGATGGACGTGCGGCTGATTGTACGGAAAATGCCGTCCAACCGCATCGACAGCACAACCGGCACACCTGTATTGTTTCACCACAAAAAATACTATATCGACAATATCTATATATTTCCTCAGTCCAGATCCCGGCTCTCAGACAAGATGGACATGGATACGATTGACTTTGAAAACATTACAAGACACGAAAAAAGGAAAGGTATTTCCGGGCCTATCTATCACATCGTCAACCAAGGAAAACCTATCATCAAATACAAACCCGTACTGCAAAAGATATTTCTTAAAAGCGGCGATCCCTATATCCTGCGGCAGGTAACCCAGTCTTACGAAAATCTGAGTGACCTGCGTGTATTCCAATACACCAATATCACGCTTTCCGAAAAGCCCTATGACACGGCCTTGTCTTATTACGAGAACAATCTGCTCGACTGCAACATCCATATGATGCAAGGCAGTCGGTTCAGTTTCAGCGTAGAGGGACAGATCACCACCAGTTCGGGCATCGAAGGCATATCCGCCACCCTTGGGTTTCAGCATAAAAACACCTTTGGCGGCGGAGAAATCTTCAATATCAGACTGAGAGGGCTCTATGAATTTCAGGTAACGGTTGACCAACAGCGTAACAAAACCTTCCTCAACACTTTCGAAGTAAAAGCGGAGGCAAGCCTTGAATTTCCCCGTTTCCTGTTGCCTATCAGCATTGACCGCTTTTCGCAGAATTTCCGTCCCACCAGTATCATCGCCGTAAGTTACAGTTACCAACACAAACGCGATTATTCACGCGGCATTTTCAATGCCACTTTCGGCTATCATTGGAAGCAGCGTTTTTCCGAACACACGCTCAATCCCATCGAAGTGAGCACGATTCAGATGATCAAAACCTCCGCAGGGTTCCAATCCCTGTTGGATGGGTACAGGGAAAGCCACAACAACCGTCTGCTCTACCAATATAGCGACCATTTTATCCTTACGCCACGCTATCAATTCGTCTATAACGACCAACGGCAGAACGAAGTGCGCGACTACAACCGACTGCGCATCGAGATAGAAACGGCCGGCAACCTGCTCTATGGTTTCGCCCGCGCCGCCCAAGGCCCCAAACCGGCCGAAGAAAGCTACAGGATTGCCCGTCTGCCGTTTTCTCAATATGTGCGCACCGAATTCGACTACAGCCATCATTTCGTACTCGGTCTAAAGACAGATTTGGTTTTCAGAGCCGGCTTCGGCATCGGATACAGCTACGGCAATTCCAAATCCATGCCCTACGAAAAAAGTTTCTTTATCGGCGGGAACAACACGATACGGGCATGGGCGCTTTACCAGCTGGGGCCCGGTTCCTACCGGCATCCTGAAGGCACAGCCGACTTTGAACGGCTTGGAGACATCAGATTGGTATTCAATCTTGAACAACGCTTTCCCATTATAGGAGGCCTACGTGGAGCCGTCTTTTTAGATGCCGGCAATATCTGGCTCTGCCGCGCCAACAAAGCTTATCCTGACGGAGAGTTCAAATTTGACCGTTTCTACAAAGAATTAGCCTTGGGCACAGGTGTAGGCCTGCGCTATGACTTCAAGTTCTTCCTACTTCGTGTGGACATGGGGATTCCCGTTTTCGATCCCGCTCGTCTGGCAAGCGGACAAGGTTGGATCATCGAAAGGCTCAGATGGAAGAACATTATCTTTAATTTCGGTATCGGTTACCCGTTCTAAAAGAGAGACTCATGAAAAAAACCGCCGCGTTCATACTGCGTTTATTCGGATGGCGTGTAAACAGTTTTATCCCCCCCGAAGACCGATACGTACTGATTGTCGCCCCGCATACCTCCTGGACGGATGCCCTTATCGGCAGACTGGCCTTTTGGACCAAACGGCTTCCGGCAAGATTTTTTGTAAAAAAGGAGTTCTTTATCTTTCCTTTCGGTTATCTACTCAAGGCTTTGGGCGGCATGCCCATAGACCGCAAGCAAGCCCGACACGTGGTGGAACATGCCGTGAACCTGCTCGCCACACACAAACGGTTGGCGCTTATCATCACGCCCGAAGGCACGAGGAAACGCACCGATCATTGGAAAAAAGGCTTTTACTATATTGCCAGACGCGCCGATGTTCCACTCTATGCCGGAATCGTGGATTATAGAAAAAAAACGTGTACGATATTGCCCGGCCCGCTCGACACCACACAGCCTTTAGACGCTTTGAACGAAGATCTTCGCCGCATATACGCCGGAGCCTACGGCCGTTATCCCGAAAACTTCAATCTAGACAAAGCCTGAGGCTGTTTGCAAATTAAAAAATCATTCGTAAATTAGCGGCCTCTTTGCAAAAGCGACTTGATTCAATGTTCGCCCGCAAGGGTCTGAAAAAAAAATATTTAGGAGAGGTGGCCGAGTGGTCGAAGGCGCACGCCTGGAAAGTGTGTAAGCGTCAAAAGCGCTTCCAGGGTTCGAATCCCTGTCTCTCCGCAAGGAACGCAGCGAATCAGAGCGGTTCGTGAGGTTCACAATAAACAAAAGGATAAAAAAAAGTAAAAAAGTTCTATCATCATGAAAAAACTGATTGCATCCCTTTTCGTAGGAGCTTCACTCGTTTTGGGTTCCGCGCTGATGGCTCAGGAAGCCGCCGTTGACGCCCAAGCCGCTCAAACTGAAACGACCGTCGTTGAAGAAACCGTCGTTGTTGAAGATGAAGCCGTCGTTGAAGATGACGTTACCATGGCTCCCGCCGAAGAAAAGACCCAACAAAGATCTTTCCACCAAGCATTGAAACAAAAATTCATCGAAGGTGGCGCGGGCTGGATGACGCCGGTTCTTTTGGTGTTCATTCTCGGTCTGGCTCTGGTTTTTGAACGTATCATTTATTTGAACCTTGCCACCACCAACACCGAAAAATTGTTGGCCAGCGTGGAAGACGCTTTGGAAAAAGGCGGTATCGTTGCGGCCAAGGAAGTTTGCCGCAATACCCGCGGTCCTGTGGCCAGCATCTTCTACCAAGGTCTGGAACGTGCCGATGACGGCATCGACATGATTGAAAAATCCGTTACCTCTTACGGTGGCGTTCAGGTAGGCCGTCTGGAAAAGAACCTTTCCTGGATCGCTTTCGTTATCGCCGTGGCTCCTATGTTGGGGTTCTTGGGTACGGTAGTAGGGATGGTTCAGGCGTTCGACGATATCGAAGCCGCCGGTGATATCTCCCCGACCGTTGTGGCCGGCGGTATGAAAGTGGCTTTGTTGACCACCGTATTCGGTCTTATCGTGGCCATCGTTATCCAAACATTCTACAACTACCTGAGTTCGAAAATCGATGCCATCGTCAACAAAATGGAAGACGCTTCGATTTCGTTCATGGATCTGATCGTGAAGTATAACCGTCAGAAATAAGAAGGGGGTTATCATAATGGATACACTTATCAATATCGGGATGTTCCTCGTCTATGCGTTGCTTATCCTCGGGATAGTGGCGGCCGTAGGCTTCTCCATCTACCAGTTTGCCGGCAATTTCAAACAAAGCAAGACCGCTTTGTACGGAATCATCGGTTTGGTGGTCATTTTCCTCCTCTCCTACTTGCTTTCTTCCGGTTCCGATATCAGCGAAGCCGTGTTCGACAAAGTGGGTGCCAACTATGGTTCCTCCAAACTGATCGGTGCCGGGATGTACATGTTCTACATCCTTTTCGGCATCACCTTGGTAACCCTTATCGTTACCGAAATTGCCAGACCGCTTAAAAAGTAAAATCAATGGCTAAAAAATCACCCACCATCAACGGAGGGTCCATGTCCGACATATCGTTCCTGTTGTTGACATTTTTCCTGTTGACATCTTCTATCGATACGGACTTGGGGATTGCGAGAAAATTGCCGCCCCCGCTGCCACCTGATGCACCGAAACCCGAAATCCATGACCGCAACGTATTCAAGGTTGCCGTCAACTTCCGGGATGAATTGCAAGTACAAGGCAAGTTGGCCGATGTTGCCGATTTGCGGGATATGGCGAAAGAGTTTCTTGCGAATCCCGGAAACGACCCCAAGAAATCGGAAAAGAAAATCAAGGATATCGAACTGTTGGGCGCGATTCCCGTTTCCGAAGGTGTTGTGTCGTTACGTAACGACCGGGGTACATCTTATGAAATGTATGTCAAGGTTCAGAATGAACTGACGGCGGCTTTCCATGAATTGAGGAACGAGCTTTCGCAAGAAAAGTTCGGTATGAAGTTTGACGATCTCAAGAAAGAAAGTCAGATTGCGGCCATTCAGAAAGCCATTCCCCTTACCATTTCAGAAGCCGAGCCTACCAGTGCGGGCGTAACGCAGTAAATACAGGAGGTAAATAATGGGAAAGTTTAACAAAAACGCAAAAAAAGGGACACCGGAAATCAATACCGGAAGTATGAGTGATATCATCTTCATGTTGTTGTTCTTCTTCATGGTGATTACCACAATGCGCGAAAGCACCCTCTTTGTAAGGATCAATCCTCCTGTGGCAACGGAAGTACAGAAACTGGAGAAAAAGTCATTGGTGAGTTTCATTTATATAGGACCGCCCATGGATGCCCAGAAGTTCGGTACCGAACCCCGTATCCAACTTAATGACCAGATGTCTTCCGTGCGCGATATTGCCCAGTTTATTGAAACCGAGCGTCAGGCACGCGATGAAGTGGATCGTCCTTTGATGACCACATCCATCAAAGCCGACAAATCGGTGAAAATGGGTATCCTTACCGATGTAAAGCAGGAACTTAGAAAAGTGAATGCTTTGAAGATCAACTATTCTACCGCAAAAGGAAAAGATCTCCGATAGGCAGTCTGTTCCTTCATCGTAAACACCCCGTCCGATTACCGGACGGGGTGTTTTTTTTCTCCTTCCTCTCCTTCCGGCGAAATTTCAGGAAACGATAAAAACGATAAATCAGAGAGAGAATGATTGTAGCGAAATAATGAAGTCAAGAAGATCTTGCCCCTTATATTTCGGCATTATAGTCGTCGTAGAGTAGCTTGTCGTAGGGATAGCGCGTAAGATGCACCCTCTTCACTTCCTCGTAGAGCATCTGCTTGAACGCCTCCA
>CAZPBB010000082.1:0-6222 GCA_964584745.1 uncultured Bacteroidaceae bacterium | reverse complement strand
CGTGAATCAAGGCTATTTCCTTGTCTGCGGCCGGTGTCTTGCGCAGCGGTTTGAAGGCATCCTCCGTGTTGAAAGTGGAGGAATACGCCTTGAAATAAGGATATTGCAGGCAACACCCTCCATGACGGTAATACGCGGAAGCGCCCGTAAGCACCCGGCAGGCCTGGCCGCCGCTCTGGGCCACATACAGCATACGCTTGAACATTCCCGCCGTCTGCGCCACGAAACGGGCGCGTTCTCTCTCGCTTTCCAGCATAAAGGGACGGGCATCCAGAAAGACCGCCATATCCACAGCCGTTACATTCTCCATATCTGCCCCAGCCTGCAATACAAACATGCTCGACAGATATGAAAGGAGAATCCTGGTCTCCTTGAACTCGAATATATTGCCCTGCAAACCGGAATCATAATCGGGAAACTGATGCACCGAGAAATGGATACAGCCGCCCCAGGCCACGCACAGCGAAGGCATGAAAGAACCATCCAAGGCAAAGGGCGTATCGAACACCAAAGCGGTACCTTGCGTTGTTTCCCGAACCAATTTTCTCTGCAGACGGGCAATCCTGTCGGAACACTCCGTATATTCCAGCAAAGACTTCGTTTCGAACCCGCACAAGGCATCGGTGGGAATCACCGCAAAATCGGCCTTCTCCCGACAAGACTTTTTATAAAAATCACTGATTTTCTTAAAATTTTCTTCCCATGCACCGGGAAAGAACGCATCTTGCAAAACTGAAATCTTCATTTTCCAATCTCCCGTTAAAACATCACGCCTAACAGCAAGCCCACCTGCTGGTTGTTGTAAGAGGGCTTATCCAAGGTATAGTGAAACTTTTTCGATTTTATGGGCCGCACAAACCCATAATGGTATTCCACCCCGATAATCAGGTTGGTCCGGCGCGCCACTTGGTAATTATACCCGAACTGCAATACCCCGGCCACGTTCATCAGACGTCGGGTCTCTTTTTCCTCCCGTCCCTTATATTTGAACACGCCATCCAATACTTGGCCGCCAACCGATATAGGGCCTTTGTAAATATCCTTATACTTGTATTTTAAACCAAATCCTGCATTGAATCCCCCCGAAAGGAAAATAGAACCCCGACTGTTGGCGAAATTGCGGGTCTGCCACTTCACCCGAATCGGAATCTCCAGATACGTAAACGAATACGACCTTTCATGCTTCACCTTGCCGATTTCCGTAAGATGGAGGCGTCCGCCAAAGGTGTTCAGCGCCACCCCGACCCCAAAATACAGACGCCCGATAAACCGCATGTCGAACATCAGCGTAGGTGTCAGGTTGACATTCACGCCCGAACGGGAATACGGCTTGTCGATGGAACTGAGCCAGTTGATGACGGGCGTGGCATAGATGCCTATATGCAGGAAACCTTCCTGGCTCGGTTTGGAAGGAGGAATCGATTTTTCGGGCTTTGAAGCGGCCGGTTCCGCCGTTTCTTTCGGCGGAGGATTCTGCGTTTTAGGAGGATTGACCGTCTTCGGTTTACCTATTACCGGCTGCTCCATTTTTCCCGAAACCGTCTCCGTCTCCTGAACCATGACAGCCCCCCCCTTTCCTTCTTTGGCTAACACCCAGGACGGACTGTCGATAAAGCGGGTCGTTCCCTGGGCATAGGTAAACGACACACAGAACAGGATAAATATCGGAATGAGGGGGCTTTTCATAATTTTACGTATTTTTGAATCCACGGCACATGACGGAACTCCGCCATCCATAAAAGGCAGCTATGCAAAATTACACCAAATCCCCGCATACACAAACTTTTAAATCATCAAAAATACGGGGCCTTCTGTTTCTGTTCGGTTGCTTATCCTTGTTCTATGCCTCCGCATATGGGCAAATCGTCAAGGCTTCCGCCAACGAAAAGATTCATTTCGGACTTACCATCGGCGGAGCCTGCAACACCACTTTCCCGATGTCGGACGGTTGGAAATTCACGCCTGCCCAAACCAAGACAGGCGTGAGCGGTGGCGCTTATTTCGAATTTGACTTCGCCAAACGTTTTTTTGTGCATATAGAAGCCAATATTTCGTCCCGCCGTCTGCTCGCCACAGGATTTTCTGCCGATACCACACGCAATAATTATGACCTTTCCTTCCAATACACCAACATCAGCGTGCCACTCGGTATAGGGGTTTCACTCGTTCCTGCAGAAAGCCGCTTCAACGCAGCCTTTATTCTAGGTTCCATCGTGGGCATGCCGCAAGAAAACAAGAGCCAGATCAGCGTGAACCGTCAAGACGTAATCAAATCCATGCGCTACATCCATATCGGCCTCATGGCTGAACTCCGCATGGGATACGACTTTGTCTTTCTTGCTTTCCGTTATGAATTTTCCGGAACCGACCTATTCAAATATCAGAAACAATCGTTCAAAACCGGCACTTTCAATTTTCTTGTCGGTTTTAAAATCCTGTAATCCGCCATGCGCCATCTTATTTTCTCCACCTGCCTGCTGATTTCATCGGCCTTTATTCCAACCGGATGCCGTCAACGAGACACATCCCCCGATTCCATCCGACCGGTACGCGTTTTGCGCTACGACCTGGCGATCATGCAAGCCGATACAGCGGCCCTCAAAGAAGAAATGCAACGGCTCTCTGCCCAATTTCCACTCTATCTGGATGGCGCGGATTGGGAAAACGACCTCAACTTGCTCCGCATAAGGAATTTTATCGAAGATCCTCTCCTACGGGAAATTTTCAAAAAGATTGAACATCAATACGCCGATTCGGCGATGTTCAACCATCGCATCGCAACCCTTTTTGAACGGATTAGAAACTATTTTCCCGACTTTGAAAACCCGACCGTTTACACCTACATCTCCTATTTCGATTTCATGAACCGCATCCTCTATATGGACTCGGCCCTTTCCCTGGCCATTGACCTTTATGTGGATGGTAATGGCAAAGAGATGGATGAATTAGGGATTCCGCGCTATATCAGCAGAAAATTAAACGCAGCCTATCTGGAACCTGACTTGACACGCGTACTGGTCTCTGCCCTTTTGCCCAAGAGCGAGAAAGCATCCTTGCTCGACCATATCGTTTTCGAAGGCAAGGTGCTGTATTTAATGGAACAGATACTGTCCAAAACCGAAACCCGCCTGCTGTTGGGCTACGATGAGATGCAGATGATTTGGTGCAAGGCGCATGAAAGCGAAGTTTGGCAGTATATAGTACAACAGAATCTGTTGTTTGAAACCAACCCGCTCAAATTCCGCTATTTTGTGGAAGACGGACCTTTCAACCCGCTTCTGGAAGGGGCACCGGCCCGTCTTTGCCAATATATCGGCCTGCGTATGGTGCGGGCATATATGAAGAAAACAGGCAACACTCCTCAACAACTTCTGCAAACCACGCCCCGTCAGGTACTCAGGCTTTCGGCCTATAGACCCTGATCTTTTCCTTTTTCAACGTCCGTAGGAAGAACGGTCAATGCAGCGGTAGTGCAAGGCTTCGGACACATGCGCTTCGGTGATGTCGCCGCCTCCGGCCAAATCGGCGATGGTACGCGCCACCTTCAGGATACGGTGATAAGTACGTGCCGAAAGCCCGTATCGTTGCATGGCGTTTTTGAGCAATCCCCCTGAAGCGGCCGACAAAGTGCAATATGCCTGTATCTGTTTCGACTGCATCTGTGCATTGCAGAAAAGCGGCGTTCCTGCAAAACGGGCTGTCTGGATCTTCCTTGCGGCGATGACCCTCTCGCGCACGGCATGACTGGATTCACCTGCAAAAGCGGAAGAAAGTTCCTGATAAGGAACAGGCAACACTTGCACATGCAGGTCCATACGGTCAAGCAACGGTCCCGACACTTTGTTCAGGTACCGTTCAACGGACGAATGTTTACAGGTACAGGGAATATCGGGCGAACCATAATATCCACAGGGACAAGGATTCATGGATGCCACCAACATAAAACCGGCAGGATAGTCCACCCGCATTTTGGCTCGACTAATGCTGATTTTCCGATCTTCGAGAGGTTGACGCAGCACTTCGAGCGTGGCACGGGTAAATTCGGGTAACTCATCAAGAAACAAGACCCCGTTGTGGGCCAACGAGATTTCACCAGGTTGCGGGAAAGACCCGCCCCCCACCAAAGCCGCGTAACTCACCGTGTGGTGCGGATCACGGAAAGGACGGACACGGATCAGACGGTCGGAAGCCACCATTTTCCCCGCCACCGAATAAATCTTGGTGGTCTCGAGCGCCTCATCGAGGGTGAGCGGTGGCAAGATCCCCGAAAGCCGTCTGGCCAGCATGGTCTTTCCCGAACCCGGCGGTCCCACAAGCAGGATATTATGTCCGCCTGCGGCCGTTATTTCAAGGGCTCGTTTGCAGAAAGCCTGTCCCTTCACTTCGCTGAAGTCAGGTTCTTCCGGCCGTAGTTCCGCCTCTGACCTGTCCAAGGCATTTTCCTGCAGTGGCCGCATATGGATATCTCCTCTGAAAAAACCTGCCACCTGATGCAAGGTGTCGGCGCCATACACCTCTATGCTATCCACCATCGCCGCCTCCGCCGCATTGGCAGAAGGCAACACGATACCCTTGAATCCCTTTCGTTTGGCTTCAATGGCAAGCGGCAAAGCCCCCTTTATGGGGCGCAGACGGCCATCCAGCGAAAGTTCGCCCATCATCATGAACCGTTCCGGATCCAAAGCGCCTGCCCCACCCGTGTTCAACTGCCCTGAAGCGGCCAGAATTCCCATAGCCAAGGTTAAATCATAGGCTGAGCCTTCTTTTTTCAGATCGGCCGGAGCCATATTGATGACGATTTTCCGAACCGGCACCTTGAAGCCGCAATGCTGCATAGCCGTGGCTATCCGATAGTGGCTTTCCTTGACCGCACTGTCGGGCAAGCCCACCAGCATGAAGTTCACGCCGGGTTCCACGCTGGTTTCTACTCTGATAATCAAGGCATCGATACCCACTATCGCCGCCCCGTAAGTTTTTGCAATCATAAGATGTTTTTCTCTATAAATGATTAAATCCGCTTTTATCGGGATTTTGAAAGTTATTTTTTGTGGCACAGATTTTGCTGTATTCTATCCGGCATTTGAGCCTTTCCTCTAATGCACCCTCTTAAACTCCCTGCTTTATGAAAACGGTAGAAAAACTTATTATTCCTTTGATCATCACCTGCCTATCGATCCCATTACCCGCTCAGACTTCAGGAAATTCCGCATCCGGAAACAAACTCCCTGCGGCGAAAAAGGAAAGAACGGTAAAAACAAGAAAGAAACCGATCGAAACAAAAACATGGATGCCCGAAGTATTGGAGAAGAAAACTTTCGGCATAGAAATCACGCGGATGTTTACTCCGGGCGGTATCGTAAACCTTTCCCGTCCCGGTCTTTTCCTGCTAAAATCAGGCAGAATGCAGGCCAACCTTCCCTATGTGGGCCGATTCCGCGCGCCCAACCTCGCCATTGCCTATAAACGTACCGTAGATATAGATGCCCCTGCCATCGACTACAAAATATATCCAACCCGCCGTGGTTTCCGCGTGAGATACAAGATCTTTCAAGTGGGCGAGAACTTCGATGTGGAGCTCCGCATCGATAGAAACGGTTATACCTCCGTATATCTTTACAGTTCACTGCGAAGCGATATCCGCTATTCGGGCAGTTTAAAAATGCTCCGTTTTTAAGGATTCGTTTCGTATTGAAAATCATATTATTAACAAATAATGTTAACAAGTTGTTGATAATAAACATGTTTTCTCCTTGATTCCCCTTCCGGCAGGCTTCGCATTTCGGTCGGTTTCCCTTACATTTGTAACTTAATTCCTGTTCTTTGTATTTCACACAGAAACCTACACATTATGAAGCATTTGGTTGCAACCCTAAGCTTTTTCTGCCTTGTATCGTTTTCGATGGCGCAACGGCAGGTAAGCGGTACCGTGTTGGGGAAACGGAGTCAAACGCCCCTTTCCGAAGCCCGTATCTCTGTCGGGAATGAATCCGTTACGATTCAACCTGACGGATCTTTCATACTGAAGAATATTCCGGAAAAAGGACGGGTATCCATCACCATCTCCGCCCCCGGCCACAAAACGGAAACATTCAACGTAAGAGAGTTCGATAACGGCACCTACTTTTTGGAAGAGAGTGTGGTTTCCGCGGCAGCGGAAATGAGTACGACGGAACTCGACGGCGATGAGGACATGGGTTACGGCGGCCAGGCCGTGGCAGGGCT
>CAZPBB010000081.1:0-6244 GCA_964584745.1 uncultured Bacteroidaceae bacterium | reverse complement strand
GGGTGTACATCGTGCTGTACGGCCCGCGTAAAAACGGCGGAAGACCGGCGGCATAGTCCAGATGCTCCATGCCTTGCAGGTCTTCTTTGGTGTAAAACGGTTTTACGGGAATCTGTTCGGGCGTGTTCCAGATCTGCGATTCCTTGCACGCTTTTTTTCCGGCAGCGCCCTTCTGCGTCGCGCCTGACCGGATGTCCACTTTAGTATAATTCGGTCTCATCGATATTCGTTTTGAAAGATACGGTGTCAAACGGTCTCCCGCTCCACCGAAATAACTGGCAAAGGTACGAAAAGTCGAGCGCAGAAGCAAACCGAAGGAGCGAAAAGTCGAGCGCAGAAGGATTTGAATTACCGCGTACCCGTACCTGTACGAAAAATGGAAACGGTGAACAATACCGACAGAAAGCACAACAATGCGCTCCCCGCAAAAAGATAAACGGTATAGAAGATATGACGAAGACTGAACGCATCAAGCAGAAAATACGCGATATGGTAAATTCCCACCAACCAAAGCGTGTAGGCGATAAAACTTCCCCAGCCCATTCCAGATGGAAGAGGCGTTCCCGCCGCATCCGTATCGCGAACCGCCTCACGATTGTTTTTCCATTTGAAATACACGATGCGGGCAAATCCCATCAAGGTAGCCGCGGCCGCGTTCAAACCGGGAACCTGACAAAACAAATCCACACAGAACCCTGTCAGGAAACTCAAAAGGAGAAGCGGCACCGCCGGCAACTGCATCGGAAGCATCAATATAAAAATCGGAACCACCATCAGATGCAGATGCCCCGGCAAATCGATATGTTCCAATACCATGCCCTGCAAAAGAATCAAAAACAGAAAACGGATCAGATTTTTCCAGAAGGCGCTTTGCATGACTCCATATCCTCCTTAAAGAGATTCTTTATGATGTAAACTTTATCGATACGGGTGTAATCTTCGCTGAATCGAATTTTGAGACGATAGAAGTCTCCGCTTTCGTCCAATGATATTTCCGATACGAATCCTACCGGTATTCCGCCCGGATACACAATCGACAATCCACTGGTAACCACCCTGTCTCCGATCCTTACCTTGATATGGGCGGGAATATCGCTCAGCAAAGCCTCATCAAAACGGGCACCCGGCCATGTAAGCGAACCCGAATGTCCGCTTTCGGCCAAAGAAGCGCTGATCATACTCTGGTGATGCAATACGGATATAACCGAACTGAAATAGCGCGAGACCTGATTGACGATACCGACGATACCGTTGGGCGAAATCACCGCCATACCGGGCTCAACCCCCTCCTGATAGCCGGCATCCAACACAAAATAGTTGTCGGTGAGATGAATGGATCCGCTCACGATACGTGCCGGCATATACACATACATCTGCCGGTAGAGCGTGTCGCCCTTTAGCGTATCCACAAGATGGGAAGTGGAAAAATAAGAGGTTTCCATATTGGCCCGCAGATAGGCGTTTTCCCATTGCAACCGTTCGTTTTCGGCCTGCAGTTCCTTCCTGCTCCTATAATCGCCACCCACTGAAAGGAAAAGCCCTTTCACACCGGTGCTGAATTCGTAAAAACGGGATTCCTGCTGCTGGCTGTTCCGAAAGAACATAACAAGCGACAATGCCTCCAATACAAGGAAGAGCACGATATAGAAGTTCCGCTTTAATAACTGAATGAGGTTCTTCATTTTGTACGGGAAATGAAGACACCTACTTGATGAGGAACGTGAACTTGTCGAAGTTTTTCAAGGCGATACCCGTACCGCGGGCCACGGCGCGCAAGGGATCTTCGGCCAGATGCACGGGCAGTTTGGTTTTGGCCGCCAAACGCTTGTCCAGACCGCGCAGAAGTGAACCGCCGCCTGCCAGATAGATACCCGTCTTGAAAATATCCGCCGACAATTCGGGCGGAGTCATTTCCAGCGCATTGAGCACCGCCGCCTCGATCTTGAGAATCGAACGGTCCAAAGCCTGTGCGATTTCAGCATAGTTGACCACGATTTCCTTGGGAATACCGGTCAACATATCGCGCCCTTGCACGGCAAAATCTTCGGGGGGCGTGTCCAGTTCGGGAAGCGCCGCGCCCACTTCAATCTTGATACGCTCGGAGGTATAGTCTCCGATGCTGATGTTATGGCGCTTGCGCATGTATTCCTTGATGTCCTGGTTGAAATCATCGCCGGCAATGCGGATAGACTTGTTGCTGACGATGCCACCCAAGGCGATGACCGCGATTTCGCTCGTACCTCCGCCAATATCCACCACCATGTTTCCGTGGGGTTCAAGCACGTTCAGACCGATACCGATAGCGGCCGCCATCGGTTCGTGAATCAGGCGCACTTCGCGCGCTCCGGCCTGTTCGGCGGAATCCCTCACGGCGCGTTCTTCCACTTCGGTGATACCCGAGGGAATGCAGATAACCATTTTCAAGGCCGGCGGGAAAACCGACTTGGGGGCGGGAATTTTCTTGATGAGTTCACGCATGAGGCTTTCGGTCGCCTGAAAATCGGCGATCACCCCGTCTTTCATGGGGCGCACGGTACGGATATTGTCGGGGGTCTTGCCATGCATCATCATGGCATATTTGCCCACCGCGAGCACCTTGCCCGTATTGCGTTCCAAGGCGATGACCGAAGGTTCGTCCACCACCACTTTGTCGTTGTATATGATAATCGTGTTGGCCGTTCCGAGGTCAATCGCGATCTCTCTGTTCATGAATGAAAAAAGCCCCATTTTACGTAATCTCCTTGCTTAATCTCCGTGATTTCAAGCGGATGGTAAGGATCGGCACAAACACCGATACAACCGCCAAAGGTAGTTATTTTGTTCGGCTTTACCAAGCTTTTTTTCCGCAGTTTGTATAATTTTGCGCATGATGAATCTGGAAAAAGAACTGCACCACCCGATATTTCCCCTTATCCGCCGTGTAGCCGATCGCGAAAAAGCGCAAACCTTTATCGTGGGCGGCTTCGTACGCGACCTGCTGTTGCACCGCCCCTGCGCCGACGCCGACTGCGTGGTGTTGGGCAACGGCATCCGGCTCTGCCGCGCCATCTGTAGGGAAATAGGCAAAGTGAGCGGCATCGAACCCGAACTGCACGAATTTCCGCAGTTCGGCACCTGCAAATTTTGCCATGAAGGTATGGAAGTGGAGTTTGTGGGGGCCCGCAAGGAAACCTACCTGCCCGATTCCCGCAAACCCGCTGTAGAGGCCGGAACCTTGCAGGAAGATCAGATGCGGCGCGATTTCAGCATCAACGCCATGGCCGTTTCGCTCAACGAAGATACCTACGGGGAGCTGCTGGATCCGTTCAACGGCATACACGATTTGGATGCGCAGATGATCCGCGTGCACCGTGATCCCGATATCAGTTTTTCGGAAGATCCCTTGCGCATGTTCCGCGCCATACGTTTCGCCACCCAACTCTTTTTCGACATCGAACCGGAAACTTTCGAGGCCATCGTACGCAACGCCGAAAGATGCAAGATTCTGTCGGCCGAACGTATCACAGAAGAAATCAACAAGATACTGCTCTCTCCCAAACCCTCTTACGGATTCAAGCTTCTGGATGCCGCCGGGCTGCTCCCGCTCTTCTTCGAGGAAGTAACGGCGCTCAAGGGTGTGGAGGTGAGAAACGGCAAAGCCCATAAAGACAATTTTGAACATACGCTGGAAGTACTCGACCACGTGGCCTACACCGGCGGAGACCTTTGGCTGCGCTGGGCGGCGCTCCTGCACGATATAGCCAAACCCAAGACCAAACGCTTCGAAGAACCGCGTGGCTGGACCTTCCACGGGCACGAGTTCGTAGGCGGCAAGATGGTTCCGGGCATCTTCCGGCGTTTCAAGCTGCCGATGGACGAGAACATGCGCTTTGTCAAGAAAATGGTGGAACTCCACCTGCGCCCCATCATTCTGGCCGAAGACATCGTTACCGACTCGGCGGTGCGCCGCCTTTTATTCGAAGCCGGCGATGACATAGACCGCCTCATGACCCTGGCCAAAGCCGATATCACCTCCAAGAACCGCGAAAAAGTGATCCGTTATAGAAATAATTTCGCGATCGTAGAGAAAAAATTGAAGGAACTTGAGGAAAAAGACCGTATCCGTAATTTTCAACCACCTGTTTCGGGGGCGGATATCATGGAATATTTCGGGGTTCCGCCCTGTGCTGAAATCGGTATCATCAAGACCCGTATCAAAGATGCCATACTGGAAGGCACTATCGGCAACAACCGTGCTGAAGCCTGGGAGATGATGCTACGCATAGGTTCCGAACTCGGTCTGCAACCCGCCGGAAACACCGCCCTGCCGCAAGACGGTCCAAAATCATAGCCATGGACGGAAAAAAAACGCTAAAGGTTTTGGAAGGCCCTACCGCAGTGGGCAAAACGGCTTTGGCTATCCGGTGGGCACAGGAAGAAAACACCGAAATCGTTTCGGCCGATTCCCGGCAGTTTTACCGCGAGATGAATATCGGCGTAGCCCGTCCCGAACCAGAAGAACTCTCTGCTGTAAAACATCATTTCATCGCCTATAAAAGCATTTCTGAGTATTACAGTGCATCGCGTTACGAACAAGAAGCCTTAGCCTTGCTGGAACAACTTTTTAGGCGGCACGACACGGTAATCATGACCGGTGGTTCAGGGCTTTATGTGAATGCACTCTGCAACGGTATCGATGCGTTACCAGACCCCACGCCCCAACTACGGGAAATGCTCAAGAAACGCTTGGCCGAGGAAGGTCTGGCCTCCCTACAGGAAGAACTCCGGCGGCTCGACCCCGTATTTTACGAAATCATAGACCTGCAAAATCCGGCCCGCCTGCGCCGTGCGCTCGAAGTGTGCCTCACTACGGGACGCCCCTACTCTTCTCTTCGCACCAACGCTAAAAAGCCCCGTCCGTTCCGCATTGAACGCTACGCGCTCAACCGCTCCAAAGAAGAACTGCACAAACGTATCCATCTCCGGGTTGACCGAATGATGGAACAAGGGCTTTTGGAAGAAGTCAGGCAGTTGTATCCACAGCGTGCATTAAACGCATTGCAGACCGTGGGATACCGCGAACTTTTCGATTATTTCGATGGAAAAATACCGTTGGAACAGGCCATCGAAGACATCAAGACCCATACCCGTCGCTATGCCAAACGTCAGCTTACCTGGCTTCGAAAACAAGAAGACCTCGTTTGGTTGAACGCCGACTGAAACACGCAAGGCATTAAAACAACGAGGGGAACAGATTTCGCCCCACCCACCAGGCGAAGCAGAGAAAAAGACAGAAAAAAGTAAAAAAACGGCTGTGGAGCAGACTGAAGATCAACGGAAAACGATCTTTGAGCAATCCTGCCATACCGATAAAAGACCATAGCGACAACACCACCGCAAAAAACGCGTTGTAATGCCAGGCCGCCCTGAAATCTAAATGCAACAAACTGTGCAAGGCCCGTTGTATCCCGCACCCCGGACATTGCAGGCCCGTAAGCAT
Organism: uncultured Bacteroidaceae bacterium; assembly: GCA_964584745.1. GTDB lineage: Bacteria > Bacteroidota > Bacteroidia > Bacteroidales > P3 > Pullibacteroides. The sequence goes on along the minus strand of CAZPBB010000081.1, from coordinate 765 downwards.
ATAAAACGGACAGCGGGGAAATACCGCCACATGCGCCGGATCCCAACAGAAATAAAGCAAAATGCCGAAGCAGGCGCCCCCTATCCACAGGAGCCTTTTCCACATCTTCGGCATTTGCCGCTTCTGGCGAGTCGCCCGTACAAAATCGGTTAACGGCACACCATCAAGGCTTCGCTGAATTTTTTATAGTTGTACCTATAGGTACGGCGTTTGGCCGAGAAGATATCCACCAACCACCATATACCGCAACCGTAGCAGGTAATGATCTTGACAATCGCCAGACCTATATCGTCCAGAAAGAACCGCTCCCAACCCAACAGAATGGCGATAATCAAGATAAACGTGGGTTTTTGAAAATCAAGACTCATCAAAGCCATCGCTTTGGAATCGTCTATTTGTTCTAGTTTGGTTTGAATGTCAAAAATCATGGCACTGTCGAAACAATCCCCGTTTTTGAGCATAAAAGCCTGCATGGTTTCCGGTTTCATAGTCCTTCTTTTTTATTTTAGATGAATAAACTTATGCTGAAACTTTTCCTTGGTTGTGAAAAGCGCTACAATATTAATAAAATAATTCGGAGCAAACAAGGATTTTTTACAAAATCCGCTTCTTGCGTGAAATATTCCTATCTTTACCGTTGTTTTCAGAAACCATCCATCATGGAAACAGACAAAAGAATCGCCGTTTTTCCGGGCTCTTTCGACCCTTTCACCAAGGGACACGCGGATTTGATAGCCAGAGCCTTGCCTTTGTTTGACCGCATCG
>CAZPBB010000080.1:0-6257 GCA_964584745.1 uncultured Bacteroidaceae bacterium | reverse complement strand
ATGGTGTCCGCCAGATCGGAATAGAAAGCGTCGATAAGCTGCACCCGGTTTTCGGTGGAACCGTCTTTGGTTACGCTGTGCAACAAAGCACCGCTCGTATGCCCGAATTTACGGAGGATTTTTCCGTCTTCATCCACGATAAGCAACGTGTCCCGGCACGAAGCGGGGCCCGTTGTGCCGTCTTCAGCAAAACCATGCACACTGATCAAAAACTCTTTTTGAGCGGTATAGTTGAAGAATCGGGTGGAATAGCTCGCCATCAAGGTGATGTCCTGCGTTCTGGCAGATGTCTTGAGCGAAAACGACTTGCCCGGCTTGAGGTTCTCGTCGAACAAGGTGTAGGTAACGCCGTTGAGATACCAGCTCGAGGGTGAAGGCGTGGTATATTCCATGGTAACGAACAGCTGCTTGCCATCCTCGGCGGAAGTAAGCACGCCCCAATAGGCGATGCTCAAAGTTGTATCGATGGCAAGGTCAGCGGTGGAAGCCTTTTCCATACCTTTCCTTCTGTTTGCCTTGAACGCTTTTTGTAAAGCCGCATTTTCGGAAAGAGGACGCATCTTGACCGCGAAATCCATCTTTTTAGAGAGGTCTGTATAAGCGGAAAGCCCGGATGGTTGATAGGGAATTTCCTCCGTTTGGCCTCGGAATGCCTTCATCTGACGCAATTCCAATTGGTTTTGAGCATTTCCGGAAGAAGATGACCCTGCAGTCTGTGCCGACATTTTTCCTGCCAGACAAAACATCAATGTCAGGCAAGACAGGATAACTAGTCTTTTCATATGGACAATTTTTATTTTATTTCTATATTTTTTTATTTTACAATTACTTACTTATATATTTCATTTATACAAATATTTGCAAGTTTAATAAAAAAGTACATAAAAATTCGAATCCAAACGAAAGCCCCGTCTTTCCGCTTCTTTTTCTATAAATCGAGAAAAGCGGTAAATTTGTGCGGTTGCATCTTTATCACTTTTTTCATGGACCATCCGATAGAAACCGCCGTAGTGATCCTCAATTGGAACGGCAAGGCATTTTTGGAACAATTTTTACCCAAAATTGTGGAATATACGTGCACGACCGATATTCAGGTAATTATCGCTGACAACGATTCTTCCGATGACTCGGTGGCCTTTCTAGAAAAGCGCTATCCGCAGTTGCGTTGCATCCGCAATACCGAAAACGGCGGTTTCGCCAAAGGTTACAACGATGCCCTCAAACAGGTAAACGCCCGTTTTTATGTGTTGCTCAATTCCGACATCGAGGTTACGCCGAATTGGGTGGAGCCTGTTATCCGAAAGATGAAAGCCGACCCTACGGTGGCCGCCGCACAACCCAAACTGCTCTCGTATTTTCAGAAAGACCGCTTCGAATACGCAGGTGCCGCCGGCGGTTTTATCGACCACTTTGGCTATCCTTTTTGCAGAGGGCGAATTTTCAACACCATAGAACCAGACAAAGGCCAATATGACGATGAAAAAGAAGTGTTTTGGGCCACCGGTGCGGCCTTGTTCGTACGTGCCGATTTATTTTGGGAACTCGGCGGTTTGGATGCCGACTTTTTCGCCCATATGGAAGAAATAGATTTTTGCTGGCGGTTGCACAATGCCGGATACAAAATCATGTACTATCCTTGCTCCACCCTCTACCATATAGGAGGAGGTACGCTCCCGAAGAGTTCCCCGACAAAAACATACTTAAATTTCCGGAACAACCTCGCACTACTCTATAAAAATTTACCTGAAAACAAATTATGCGGTGTTTTCTTTCTGCGTTTCTTCTTGGATACCGCCGCCTCGCTACTCTTTTTGTTAAAACGGCAAACCGGCGATTTCCTGGCCGTATGGCGTGCCTACCGTGATTTTTATCGTCAAAAACCGCTCCATCGTGCCAAACGGAAATCCATTACCCAACGGCCACACTGCACAGGCCTCTATCGAAAAAGTATCGTAGTGCAATATTATCTGAGACAAAAGAAATTTTTCGGAGATTTAGCCCCGCGCCACTTTGACCGATAATCCAGCCCGCAAACCATTTTAAGACAAGGCGTTTTCCAGTGCCAGAATCCCCAGACGATAGGAATCCATTCCGAAACCGGTGATGGTACCGATACAGACACCACCGATAAGGGAAGTATGGCGATATTCTTCGCGTGCGGCCACCTGCGACATATGGATTTCCACCACCGGTACCTGTATGGCCGCCACAGCATCATGCAAGGCGACCGAAGTATGGGTATAACCGCCGGCATTCAACAATACCGCACGCCTTTCGCGCCCGCAGCCATGAAGAAAATCTATCAATTCCCCCTCTATGTTCGATTGGAAATAAACGATTTCGTGCATCGGAAACCGCACGCGCAAGGCTGGCACATAGTCTTCGAAGGTCTCACTGCCGTAGATCTCCGGTTCCCTTATACCGGTAAGATTCAGATTCGGTCCGTTTACAATGGCTATTTTCATAAGGCAAGCGGTGTATTCAGATTCCAGTCTATCGGAGCGATCCCCTGTTGTTCCAAAAGACGGTTGGTTTGCGAAAAATGTTTGCAACCGAAAAATCCCCGATAGGCCGAGAGCGGCGAAGGATGCACGGTTTTAAGGATATGATGGCGGCTTGTATCGATCAATGCGCTCTTGGCCTGGGCATAACTGCCCCACAAGAGGAAAACCAGTCCCTGTTTATTTTGCGAAAGCACGCGGATAACCGCATCGGTAAAGGTTTCCCACCCCATTCTCTGATGCGATCCCGCCTGATGTGCCCGTACCGTAAGGGTGGCGTTGAGCATGAACACCCCTTGCGCCGCCCACTTGGCAAGATGCCCGCTCTTGGGAAACGGATAGCCCAGATCGGACTCCAGTTCCTTGAGGATATTCACCAACGAGGGCGGAAAAGGACATCCGTCCGGCACGGAAAAACACAGGCCTTCCGCCTGCCCGGCCTCGTGATAGGGATCTTGCCCCAGCAACACCACTTTCACCCTATCGAAAGGTGTACTGTTAAAGGCATTGAAAATAAGCGGTCCCGGCGGATATACCGTCCCGGTTCGTTTCTCAGCCACCAAAAAATCTTTGAGCGCGGCAAAATACGGGGCGGAGAACTCCTCCCTAAGCGCTTGAAGCCAACCGGCTTCTATCTGTGGATTTACAGGCATTGTCTGCTTTTTATATCATTCTTCATCGCACGCCATAACGCATGCCGAATTTATATTCCAGATAAAAATTCAGGAATCCCGGCGGATTCCTTTTGAGCGCCATCAGGGGGATCCGCGTGAAATAGCAATCGTAAAGTACGCCGAAACCCAAGGTATGGCTGCGTTTTTCCACTTTGCCGAACTCAAAGTTCATTCCTATCTTGGCATAGACACCCGGATATGGGCGCAACCCCACGAACCCTTTCAGGATCGGGCCTCTTTTGAGGATATATCCCACATCCATATGGCGCGGATTGTCGGGATCCATTCTCTCTAGCCTTACATCCTGCCCCATCGTATCGTAGAGTACATAAACGTATTGTGGAAAAGCCAAACCAAGTGAAAAGCCCCCCCGATAACTCAGCGAAACCTGTACCCCGCCCCAATGCGGCTTGTCGTTCAGCACGATCAAACCGCCATAACCGGCCCGCAGAATACAGAAACTGTTCAACATCCCGTATTTATAACTCCTGCCCTGCCCGTACCAGTTCACCGCCTTGGTCTTGGGATTGATCTGTGTGGCGAACTCCACATTCCAACCCGAATAATGGAATTTTCGGTTCAACCGGCCTTGTTCATAACCAAGGGTAAAACCCGCCGTATGGATCTGGGCATAAATAAACCGCTCCCGCATATATATGTATTCACGGGGGGGGACAAAATCCTCATACACGGTAACCTGGGCATACACCGCCGTAGCCGCCTGCAAAAAAAGCACCAACGTGACGATCCGACGAAAATATCCCCAACCTTTCATCTTATCAATAAGGAAGCGGTTCCACCTTGTATTTCGAGCCGTATGCCGGACACAGGCCGCGCGTTGACGAACAAGACACGGACATCCCCGCCACCAGAAGAAACAGCAAGAAAGCCATCCCCCAGGTCCGACTTCTTTTTCTGCCCTTTTCCATATCTACCATATTTCCAAAATTTTTCAAGCACATTTTCTGCGCCGTTGCGGAAAGATATTTGCGAAGTTACAAAAAAAACACTACTTTTGCAGGCTTTTTCTCCAACAAGAGAAAGCCAAGTAGTTACTAACCTTTAACAAAGTAAAACGATGAATCAGTACGAAACCGTTTTCATTATGACTCCCGTTTTGTCTGAAGAACAGATGAAGGAAGCGGTAAAGAGGTACCGGAACCTGCTTATCGAGCAAGGTGCCGAAATCGTCTTCGAAGACAACTGGGGTTTGAAGAAATTGGCCTATCCCATCCAGAAAAAAGCCACCGGATTCTATTACCTGATAGAATTCAAGGCTGAAGGAAAGGCTATCGACGTGTTGGAAACCGCTTTCCGCCGCGATGAAAAAATGTTGCGCTTCCTCACCACGAAGCTCGACAAGCATGCTATCGCCTACAACGAAAAAAAGCATGCCATGAAGAAAGAAGCTAAAGAAAACCCCGAAAACAAGTAAAGCGATGGCAGTAGATAACGACATTAAATATCTGACCCCGATTGCGGTAGATACCAAAAAGAAAAAATGGTGCCGTTTCAAGAAAAGCGGCATCAAGTATATTGATTACAAGGATGCCGATTTTCTTTTGAAATTCGTGAACGAACAAGGTAAGATTCTGCCCCGCCGCATTACCGGTACGTCGCAGAAATATCAGAAGAAAGTGGCGCAGGCCATCAAACGCGCCCGCCATTTGGCACTCATGCCCTATGTAGGCGACCTGTTAAAGTAAGGAGGACAAGAGAATGGAAATTATTTTGACCAAAGACGTAGCCAAGTTGGGCTATAAAGACGATATCGTTACGGTTAAGAACGGATATGCGAACAATTTCCTCATTCCGCAGGGTTATGCCGTGATGGCTACTCCGGGCATGAAGAAAATGCGTGCCGAAAACATCAAACAACGCGCTTTCAAAGAAGAAAAGATCAAGAAAGATGCTGAAGAATTGGCAGCCAAGTTAAATGGCCTTATCGTGAAGATTGCCGCCAAAGCCGGTACTTCGGGTAAGATTTTCGGTTCCGTGAACTCGATTCAGATTGCCGAAGCGCTGAAAGAACAGCACAATATGGAAATCGACCGCAAGAAGATCACCATTCCCGGTGAAACCGTTAAGGAAATCGGCCACCACAAGGCTAAAATCGATTTGCACCGCGAAGTTAAAGTTGAAATCGAACTGGACGTTTACGCCGAATAATCATACTTATTCTATCGGTTCAACAAGAAAGAAGCCGCCTCTCCGAAGCGGCTTCTTTCGTATCATCCCCTTTCTTAAAACCGTTTACCATGCTCGGTTCAACGCAAATAAAACAATTCAAAAACTACCAACAGAAGAAATTCCGCCGTCTTGACGGCGTATTCGTTGCCGAAACGCCCAAAGTGGCGGAGGTATTGCTGCAATCGGATATGCAGGTAGAGAAGATATTGGCGCTTGAATCCTGGTGGAACGCTGAAAAGAACCAGCGCTCGCTGCTCGCCTGGGAACGAAGGAACGGGCGGCAGGTGGAGAAGATAGAAGTCTCGAAAAAGGAACTGGAACGCATCAGCGGCCTGGAATGCCCGCAGGAAGTATGGATGCTGTGCACTCAGCCCGATACCGGTCTGCCCGGCACAAAGGAAATCTGCTCGGGCGTAAGCCTGTTGTTGGACCAAGTGCGCGATCCAGGCAACATGGGCACCATCGTGCGCATAGCGGATTGGTTCGGTATAGACCGTATTCTCTGCACCGAGGGCTGCGCCGATGTTTTCCAGCCCAAATGCGTGCAGGCTTCGATGGGTTCGGTGGCGATGGTGCCGGTATATGAGGCTCCGCGTGAACGGTTTCTCGAAATCATGCGGCAAAAGCCCGCTCCCGTGGAGGTGGCCGGCACGTTCATGCGCGGCGAGAATCTCTACAAGACCCTGCTCAACACCACCAACGCCTGGTATATCATCGGCAACGAGGCGCACGGCATCGCTCCCGACTTTGAAAACGCCGTGCACCGGCGGCTCACGATTCCCGCTTTTCCCAAGCACGCCGCCACGGGCGCCGAATCGCTCAACGCCGCCATCGCCGCCGCCATCCTCTGCTCCGAGATACGGCGGAGATAAACGCAAAAATCAATTCCTTT
>CAZPBB010000079.1:0-6312 GCA_964584745.1 uncultured Bacteroidaceae bacterium | reverse complement strand
TGGCGGAATTGGTAGACGCGCTAGTTTCAGGGACTAGTTTCAGCAATGAAGTGCAGGTTCGAGTCCTGTTTTGGGCACCTGAGGCGGCCGGTAATCGGAAAGATTGCCGGCCGCTTTTGTTTTTCGCCGGGAATTTTCTTTGTTCCGGTTCGAGAAGGTACGCGTGAGGCTACAAACCGTTACCTTGTTGACTTTCCTTATGCGTTTCTATAAAACAAGAAAGGCCGTGCCTAAGGCACGACCTTTCTTGAAACCCCGGCTTGGCGGGATTATCCGGCACTTCGATTAGCGTACAACCACACGTTTAACGGCCACCTGACCGTTGGCGGCGGTGAAGCGTACGAAGTAGATACCGCTATTGTCCAGACGAATCTGCGAGGTGCCTTCGGCTACCGTCATGTTGCTTATCATCATGCCGGCGGCGTTGAACACTTCCACGTTAGCCTTTACGGGTACCACTACGTTGAAATTACCGTTGCCCGGGTTGGGATATACGCTTACACCGGCCAATTCCATCGCGTCGTTGGCGTTTTCTTTAATCTTATATTCGGCGATAATCCAGGAGAATACAGGCGCTTCTTCTTCATCCATGCCGCAGATATAACCCACCTTGAGTACCGGAGCGGCTTTGGTGATGACAGGATATCCCATATTATCTATGTCTTCGTTAGGCTCGCCATAAACCATTCCGGCCAACATCTCGTCATCGCCGCAGGCTTCGGCCGCCTCTTTGGTGGCGAACATACCGAAGAAGATATATTCATCTTCACCAAGTTCTCTCGAAGCTGTAACGGTTATCTGCGTGTTTTCGGCAACCTCAGAACCCGCAACAGGATTGAGCGTGAAGGTAATCGGTTCAATGACAACGGCTTCTTTTATCGTATAAGAAGCGTAGAAATACTGGTCCGTACCCCTGACGGCGCATTTGAGGAACGTTTTGCCTTTGGTGATGACGGGTTTGCTGGTTTCGGTGATGGGTTTGGCCAACAAAACAAACAGGATGTCGGCATCGGCAGCCTCCTTGTCAGCGTACAACGCATAAACGAGATCCACATCCTGATTGGCGGTAACCTCAATCGCAGTGCCTTCTTCCACTTCCGATCCCGAAGCCGGATCGAACGTTACTTCAAGGGGAGGCAATTCATTAACCGTGTAGGCGGCATAGAAGAAGGTATCGGTGATAGCGGTTGCACCCCTATGGGCGTAGGCGGCCTTGATGGCGGTCTTTTCCAGACTTAATACCGGCTTTGACTCATCGCTGTAGAGTTGGGCTTCATCCTGATTCCATTCAGCAGCTTTGGCGGCGGCTTCGTCTTCAAACATCATATAGAAGATATCCACGTTTCCGTCGGAAGCGATGATGGCTACCTTCTTGCCTTCATTTACCGTGGCACCGCTGGCAGGGTCGAATGTCAAGGAAGTCTTGAACTTGTAGTTGGCGGTAACCACATCGGAACCGGCCGGTTCCATATTCCAAGACATGGGGCCCGTAATAGTATAGGCGATGGCCTTTACCGTGGTGTTTCTGCCAATCTTGATGACATCGTCTTCATAGTATTGGAAGATAACGGAATCTTCAAGTACGCGATCGTCATTTATGATACGGCTGTAGAGCGGTTCGGAACCGTCCAAGGTATAATAAACAACGTTGGCGTCTTCAGGTATGGAAATCGTTACGTCAATGGTATCATTGAATTCTGTCTCATCGGAAACGCTGAAGGTGGGATTTTCAAGCGAATTTACCGTTACACGTTGCGATACCAGAGGAAGTTCGAGCACCACTTCGGCATCCTTGTCCAACATCACGTAGGCTTTCGCCTTCACCGTGGTGTCTTGTATCAGTTCGCAGTAAGCATAATTATTGTAGCCTTCCAATTCAAAACCGTCTTCAGTCGTACGGGTTACCACATGTTCCTGATGGGTATATTTGATGGTATCACCTTCTTGGGTAAAGTAAGCTTCCATCGAAGGCTCTGTCTTGCCGTCCAAGGTGTAGTAAACCATAAATTCCTCCACATCATAAAGATCATAGTAGTTGTCGCTGGCTACAGTGAACGTCAAAGGATAATTCTTACCGGTAGATGTAGCGAACATAAGGAAGCCTTCGATCTTGTCGATCAAGGTGTATTCGGCTTCCGCCGTATCGGAATATTTTTCACCGTCGGTGGCATAGGCCTTTATCGTGAACTTGAGCGTGCTTATGTCGCTGAGACTGATCGGGCTTTCGTATTTTGTATAGGATACTTCGGTTTCGCCCGATTTCTTGAATCCGCCTTCGTCTTCCTGAGGAATGATGGCGTAGTAAAGTTCAACGTTTGCGCCGGCATTGTCGTTCGTCAAACGGATTCTGTCCGTGCTTTTGGCGAAGCGCGCTTGGCCGTAACTGTCCGTCATGAATTCGGGTGCGGACAATTCATCGGGATTGGCACCCCCCGTTACGGTAAACTTGGCGGTGGAAGCAGCGGATACCTTGAAGCCGGGGAAGGCTACTTCGTTTTCGGAATCGGCGGTTTCGCCCTTCAGCAATTCGTAGGAGATAGTCCATTCGCCGGCGGTCAACTCGTCAACGAGACCGAAAAAGCCTCCGCTCATATAGCAGTATTGGTCCAAAGACGATGATCCTTCTTTGCTGAAAATAGCCTTGACAGCCATGTTTCCTTCTTCCCAACCGAGATCAGGAATATTTTCACCGGTTACGGTGAATTGGGGAGGATCCGCGTCTTCATCGTCAAGGTCATAGACGGCAGGCGTCAAGGTAATCGTTACTTCGGTTTCTTCCGCGGCAGCACCAACCGTATAGGTACGGGTAACGAGATCGGAACCGGCGGCAGACATCATTCCGGACATCGTATAACCAATCACTTTGATGGTTGTGGTTTCATTGATTACAATGCCATTATCGTCATCATACGTCAAGAGATCCTCATCGTCATCGAACAACCGGGCAATATAGGGAATAGAGTTGTCGGTTGTATAGAGAACCATATCGTAAGCATTAGCGTTGCTGATTTTCACCGCAGCACCGCTTTCCACGTTGCCTTCCTCAGTGTCGAGTACGAGAGCGGCCACCTCTTTAGCGGTCATTTCTTTGGTTATCACATCCGAAGATATCTCCATCGACTCCCCGACATAAGCTTTGAGTTTAAGGGTGGTGGCATTTTCCGTAAGCGTGATGGTGGCAAAAACCCTTTCCCAACCGTCATCCCCCGGAACCAAACCGCCCATCGTCATTTTTATCGGACCTGTAGGCATATCTGTCTCTTCATCTGCAGGCTGTTCATAAAAAGCCTCCATATCAGGTTCGGTTGTACCGTCGATGGTGTACAGAATGGCGAAATTACCATCAACCTCTTCACCATTCTCCAAAAGAACAATGTTAAAAGGAGAATACTTCCCATATTTATTGTCCGTAATCGGGGATTCGCCCTCCATAAACATAATCTCGAAGCTGGATTCTTCTGCAAAGGTATAGTGGGCTTCGGCTACGGCGGAGGTCTGTTCGTCCTTTACGGCAATAGCCATTACCGTGTTTTCACCTTCACCCAATTGAAAAGCCGCATCATATTTGTTAGAAGTCGTACCCTCTTTCGCAGGGGTAGATCCATCGGTCGTGTACCAGAATTCAACGCCTTCATCCTCACCTGCGGTTCCTCCCCAAAGGATTTCAATATGATCGTCTTTGGAGATTTTACCGCTGCCGAATACATACTTCGTGGTTCTGATAACGGGCGTGGCAAGGGTGCCTTGATTGATGGTGTATTCACCATATTCATAAAACCACTTGGAATAACCTGCAGGTCCCTGAATAAAGATACCGGCTTTGAGAACAGGATAATCCGAAGAAATGGACGGTTTATTGTGTTCTGAATAAGGTTCACCGTCATAAAGAAGGTTTAAGTCTTCGGCTTCGGACTTGGTTGCAGCCAAAGCATAAACCGTTTCTTGGAGGGTATAACCTTCGGGAACCCCCGTAACCGCAATCGAAACGACCCCGCCTTCGTTTATGGGGCCGCTTGCCGGAGTCAACGTAATGGTGGGGTTGGGTTCGGCAACGGCAGTTCCCGTTACCGTATAGGACGCATAAACGAAGTCCGTGCGGAAAGTCTGTTCGCTATTTAGCCAATAGGTGGCCATGATGACCGGTGTGGCTTGGGTTACGTGAGGCATACCGTCACCGGTTGTGGTGGAGTAAAGAGGATTCTCTTCGTCGTCTCCGGCAAAATTAGCCGCAGCGGCCTCGGCTTCCGCCTTAGTGGCGAAAAGCCTGTAAAGGATGCCTACTTCACCGGAACCGGAAGCCGTGATGGTTACTTCGGTGTTTTCCGTTACCTCTGCCCCATCGGCAGGAGAGAACGTCAAGGTGATGTCTTGCGCTTTGACACTGCCAAATGCGAAGAACATCATCAGGACTGTCAAGCCTGAATAAAGCAAATTCTTCATGTTTAAAAATTTTGATTGTTGATAATTAAGGGTTTTCCTTTTTTTCTTAGTTGTGTTTCGTAGATAGCGATGTTTGTTTTCAACCTGTCGCTTCGTTTGAGTAAAACGAAATTCCAGGTTTTCTTTTTGTGTTCGGTTAGGGTTGTAGAGTGCAAAGATAAAATAAAAACTTTTCTCGGTCAAATTTATTTGTGGAAAAAAATAAGTAAATGTTGATATTTATTTGTAAATAATAAAAGTCTTTGGATGAATTCTTTTTTAATCGTTGATATGGCTGATATAGGTCAGCAGGGATTCGAAGGCAGGTGCGGGACGTTTGAGCCTTCTGTAGGCGTCAAATGCTTTTGCGGCATAGAGTTCGGCTTGTTTATGGGCGTAATCGATGCCGCCGGATTGTTTGATGCTGTCAATGAGCCGCTTTAAGCTATCGGGGTCTTCTTGTTGAAGATTGTGCTTTCGGGTGAGTTGAGTAAGATCGGAAAAGAATTCGGTCTGTCGGGCGGGTGCGCAATGTTGCAGGTGGTAGAGTACAGGAAGCGTAAGTTTGCCTTCCTTGAGGTCATTGCCGTAGCCTTTCCCGCTCTCGGCTTGGGGTTCAAGGTCCAGCAAATCGTCTTTTATCTGAAAGGCGATGCCGGCGTTGATTCCGATTTCGCCGGCGGTTTTTATTTCTCTGGTATTCGCGCCGGCCGTATAGGCGCCGCATCGGCAGCAACAGCCGAACAAGGCGGCTGTTTTGCGCTCCACAACACGGAAATAGGTTTGATAGTCGGCTTGCGGTTTCCCGGCATATTCGAGTTGAATAAGTTCGCCTTCGCTCATCTGACGGATTACATCCACCAAAAACAACAGCAATTGGTTGTCGCTTTCATCATAGGCTTTCAGAAAAGCGTTAGAGAGCAGGTAATCGCCCGCCAGCACGGCGGTCTTGTTTCCGAAGACCGCCCGCACCGAAGCGTTGCCCCGCCTGAGGTCGGCCATATCCACCACATCATCGTGCACCAGGGAGGCGGCATGGACAATCTCTATCAACGAAGCGGCCAGATAGGCCTGTTCAGCCACTTTTGCACGGAATAACTTGTGGGTAAGCAATACCAACACAGGGCGCAGTTGTTTGCCTTTTTTGCGGAAGATATGCCGGTAGATGGGGTCGATCAGCGGAAAATCACCCGAGAGGAGTTTTTGAAACTTCTCTTCGAACAATGCGGATTCCGCTGTTATTTCCTTATCAAAATCGAAAGCCATCGTTTTCTTTTGTACCGCAAAGGTACATCTTTCTGCAGTATCTCAGACCTATCGTCGTCATCATGTACCTTCACGGACGGTTCCTTTGTCCGCCCGATATCACTTCATGCCGAGCGCGAGCGCATATAACTTGATTTGCTTCAACATCGCGTTCAGACCGTTGGAACGGGTGGGGGAGAGATGTTCCTTAAGGCCGATCTTATCGAGAAAGTCAACGGGGGCAGATACGATGGTCTGCGGTTCCTCGCCCGAAAAGACATAAATCAGCAACGCGGCGATTCCTTTGGTGATCACCGCATCGGAATCCGCCTTGAAATACACCTTTCCGTCTTTGAGTTCGGCTTTTATCCATACCCGCGACTGGCATCCCTTTATCAGAAAGGATTCGTTTTTTTCGTTGTCGGGTAAAAGCGGACATGTTTTGCCTTTTTCAATCAATAGGTTATAGCGATCCATCCATTCGTTGAGCGATGAAAATTCGGTAATGATCTGCTGTTGTTTTTCTATGAGGTTCATCTTTTGGGCATTTGGGCAATCAGTAGCCGTATTTGTTTTTCCAGAGGTTACGCAGACGGTGGCGCATCTCGTTTTCCTTGGGGTTGTCGCCGGGCCGGTAGAACACGCTGC
>CAZPBB010000078.1:0-6464 GCA_964584745.1 uncultured Bacteroidaceae bacterium | reverse complement strand
CGGTGGAGAAACAGACCAAGCCCAAGCCGCTGCATACCGAGAGCAGCCTATTGGCCGCGATGGAAACGGCGGGAAAAGACATTGAGGACGAAGAAGAACGCGCCGCCATGAAAGACATCGGCATCGGAACGCCGGCCACCCGGGCGGCGGTCATCGAGACCTTATTTAGGAGGGAATATATCGAGCGGCAGAAGAAATCGCTTGTGCCGACCAACAAAGGCTTGGCGGTCTATGAGGTTGTGAAGGACAAGTTGATTTCCGATGTGGCCATGACGGGACGTTGGGAAACAGCCCTGAACCGTATTGCCGACGGCCAGGGCAAGGCGGATGCCTTCAAGGGAGCGATTGTACAATATACCAAGCAGATTACGGCTGAATTGCTGGCCGTGCAGGGCGAAAAGCTGCGCTCGGATGCAGCCGCACCTGTTGCGACTGTCAAATGTCCGCTTTGTGGAGGGGAAGTAAAGTTGTTTCCCAAACTCGCTAAATGCACCAATGAATCGTGTGAGTTGAAGATATGGCGTGAAATAGCTGGCAAGAAGTTGTCCGACAAAGACCTGACCACCTTATTGACCAAGGGCAAGACGGGTGTCATCAAGGGTTTCAAGTCCAAGGCCGGCAAGAAATTCGATGCCGCCCTGGAACTGAAAGACGGCAAGGCGGGGTTTGTGTTCGGGAAGTGATAGAGAAAAGAGGGCGATTTTTGTTTTGAAGATTTACAATTGATTGAACTTGCTCATGGCATCGGCCTTGATGCTATCCGCTATGTCGATATAGGGTTTCATGGCGTCATAGTCGCTGTGCCCTGTCCATTTCATCACTACCTGGGCCGGGATGCCGAGCGAAAGGGCGTTACAGATGAATGTCCTCCGTCCAGCATGCGTCCCCAACAGGGCATATTTGGGTGTGACTATGTCTATTCGTTCACTGCCTTTGTAATAGGTTTCCCTTATCGGTTCATCAATCCCTGCCAATTCGCCCAATTCTTTCAGATAATCGTTCATCTTTTGGTTGCTGATTACCGGGAGTGCTTTGTGGTCGGGAAAAGGAACATCCTTATACTTTTCCAATATCGCCTTGCTGTACTTGTTCAATTCTATAACCAGGCTGTCGGCGGTTTTGATGGTGGTAACCTCGATATGGTCGGGCTTGATGTCGCTACGTTTGAGGTTGTACACATCTGAATATCGCAATCCGCTGAAACAGCAGAACAGGAAAACATCGCGTACCCGTTCCAGATATTGTTTGCCTTCCGGAAGTGGAAATTCTTTCATGCGGGTCAGTTCCTCCCAGGAAAGGAATATCACTTTCTTGGGAATATTTTTGAGTTTCGGTTTGAACGTGGCAAAAGCCATGTTCTGCGTGTATCCTTTTTTGGTACACCAGCGTAAAAACCATTTCAACAGAGAGAGTTGTTTGATAATGGAGGAATTGCGCATATTGTTTGACCGAAAAAACTCTATGTAATCGGTTAAGCCTTGCTCTGTAAAACAATCAAAAGAGAGTTCAGCCTTAAAATCTTTCAATTTATTCCGTAATGTGAAGAATTTTTGATATGTTCTTTTTGTCCAATTGTTTTGATTGCCACACTCTGTTATGAATTCATCGAATACCTGCCAAAATGTATTGGAGGACAAGTTTTCCCTTGCATCGGTGACGGATGACTTCATTCTTTCATTGAAACAATCCTTTATCTGTTGCGTTGTGGGTAGAATATTCTGGACTTCAAACGATTTGAAGATGTTCTGTATCTCAGTGTATTGCCGCAACAGGTCGGCATTGATTTCCGCCGCACTCTGTTGCAACTTGTTGGTGCAACCATTCTTGACACGTTGTTTGACGGAATCCCATTTGGCGGCATCAATACGATACCCCGTTGTGAACTCGATGCGTTGACTTGCAAAGATCACACGCATACGGATGGGTACATTGGCCGTGATGGGAACACCGTCTTTCTTCCGGCTTTCCAATGCAAAAATGATATTCCTTTTGATGTTCATCGTTGGGTGTATATAAAACTTTACACACCCAAAAGTACACCCAAAAATATATATCTGCAAAGGCCCTCGGTAATCCCGTATGAACTTTTTATATGTTTAATTTATTGATTATCGATGTTTTTGTTTCTAAAAGAACCTTAGTGGTCTTTTATGTGAGATTCCCCTCGGGGCTACCAATAAATAGTCTGTAAGTCAGATCAATTCTTTGATTTTTTTTCTGATTTCTTGGACGGAGCCGATTTCGGCAGACAAGTGGCCTTATTGGAAAAACCGCTTTGATCTGATGTGTTGCCCATGGCCGCATCGGAATCTTAGAATCATAACTATCTTTACAAAGAGTCGAAGAGTGGGGGCTATCCTTCTTTGAAGGCAAATCATCTGCCATGACCTATCTTCTGTTGTAACGCAATTCTCCGACAAAAGTTTTTGAAACGAGCCATTGGGTAGAAAAGGAGGTATATCCGTTACATCCTAGATAGTGTGAAGACACTTAATTAAATCCGGTGATTCGTTTGGGCCTTGACGGAACCTGAGCGCTATAACAAGATATGAATGGCCAACGGATACGATTGTTCTGAAGTAAAAATAAAAAAAGAGGAATACGGATATCCGTATTCCTCTTTTTCCGCTAAGCCCCGAAGGGCATGGCAAGGAGATTAGCGAACCACAAATTTCACAACGGCGATTCCTTTGTCGGTGGTTACACGGGCAAAGTAGATACCGGCATTGAGTTTGCTTACGCTGTAGCGGTAGTCGGTGGTATTGAGGGTATTGGATTGGTAAACCATCATACCGGCTACGTTAAAGATGTCCACATGGTTGATAACCGCATCCTGTGCGTGGATGGAAACCATTTCCTTGGCAGGGTTGGGGTAAACCGACAACTGGGTTTCCAAACGGGCAGCGTTTTCGTTGGCTACACCACCGCAAACGGTGATATCGTCAATCATAAAGATGAAAGCATCTTCCGAAACGCACTGGATTGCCAGATAAACTTCTTTTCCGGAGTATTCCTTCAAGTCGATGGTTACTTCTTCCCAATCTTCTACCGGAGCCTCACGGGTTGCACCGATTTTGGTAAAACTTGAAATGTTGTCGTTTGTGGTAGAAACCAATACATTGTATTTTTCCAAACCGTAGTCATCTACGTAGGTCTTCACAAAGAAATTCATGTATTCTTTGCCGGCAGCAATCTTCAATTTGGGCGAAATCAACCAGTCATCGTTTACACCAGCATAAGAGGCGAACGAAGCACCCAGGCGGTCACCGCCGTGAGCAACCATGGTGCCGTCTTCCGTAAGACCGATTTCTCCAGGATTGAAGGCAATGAAAGCGAAAGCTTCACCTGAATGGGGGAAAGAAAGACCGCTGAAACCATAGGTGGCCTCAGCATCTACGTCAACAGTTTTCCAAGCAGGATTAAATCCTTCGACAACGAAGTCTTCGCAATATTCGAAGTTCATCGTGTATGGATCAGCCGGAGCAAGAGATCTTACGGTTTTGACGCAAGTGTCGTTAGTGAGATCTTCATCGCCTTCAAGCGCGGAGAATACGGTAAGAACGTATTCGGTGTTGGGGGTGGAAAGATCGGTTACGAAGCTTACTTCGGCGCTACCGTAGGAGCCGATGGCAACTTGTTTAGTGGCTACCACCTTGCCGTTTACCATAAGGGAAATGGGGGCGGTAACCGCTTCATGGCCTTGGTTGGAAACATTCGCCGCTACTTCCTGGTTTTCGGCAAACAAGCCCTGTGCTTTGGGTTTGGTGATTTCCTGTACGAAAACATCTTTTGCTTTCGGTTTGGCATTAGGTCCGAAGACGGCGCGGATGGCGGGCGTTCCCAAATTGTCCTGATAGTTGACGGGATCGGCCGTGGTTACATAAAGCCCTACACCCGGAGTTTTATCACTGATCAAGCCATAGAAAGTGGAAGTGGTCTGGATCGCGGAGATCATATATTCACCGGCTTCCAGAATGATGGCGGGAACTTCGTACTCTCTCTGACCGGCACTCATTCCTCTGCGAACGGAGGTTTCGTAAATCATATCGCCGAGTACTTTGGTGGCGCTGTTCCATTTCTGGATACGGATACCTACCATTTGATCGCTTTCCAGTTCCATCCAACCCAAGGAAACGGCTGTCAACGTATCTTTGGCAACCAAGTTGAAAGGAATACCGCAACCGATGCTTCCTTGCGCGCCAATACCGTAATCATCCGTGTACATGTCTTCGGTAACATAGTCGTAAGCCATCACATAGTCGGATACTTCCACTTCTTGTTCAGCCGTATTGTCTTTCTGTTGGGCTTCTTCTTCACCCGCAAGGTTGACGGTAGCGATGAACGTAACCTTGTCGCCTACTTTAAGACCGTTCACCGTCAACGGAACCTGAACATCGACGATGGCATCGACAGCAACGTTGCTTACAGTGGCGCTACCTACGGCGGTGCCGTTCATCTTGACTTCAACGGTGGCGGAAGTCATGGCCTTACCGCCTCTGTTCTGAACGGTGGCGGTAGCGGTGAAATTGCCGTTGACTTGTTCGGCCGGCGTCAAACGGGCCAGACCGGTGTTAAATGCGTTCAAACGGGCATCATGATCCATGACTTCGGTAATCGTGATGTTCCGAAGGCCCATGAGACCTTGCAGATCGGCCGAGAAATAAACGCCATAGGTGCCGGTGGTTTCCGGTTTCAGCAGGATATCCATAGATGTCCAATCTTCAACGAAAACACCTTCTTCTTCAAGAATGGTATTCCAGTCTTCTATCGGTGTGGTGTTTTGGCCGAATCCGATATGATAGTTTTCACTAAATTGGAAAATCCAGAAAAGCATCCCTGCCCAATAATCATAGGAAAGACGGTAAACCTTGCCGCCTTCCAGATCGAAACATCTCGAAACGAGGGGCACACTGGGGTCATAGGCTTCTGCTATGTAGGAGCCATCTTCGGTTTCACCGAATACCCATCCGGAGGGAGTGCCGGGTACGAAATCATAGGTTTCGAGATCGAATTCGTAAGGCAATGTGGTCAGACCGTCTTTCTTGGTGAAGCAACTGATGGTAACGTTGTCTTCCGTGCCCATTTCTTTTGCGAGCGGCGTGATACCGGCATAAATCACATACAGGGAGTCTTTTTGAATGTCTGCTACCTGATCGTTGAATGTGTAGGTCTCGGTTGCACCGGCGGCCAAGGAGGCGGAGATGGTCTGCCACATCGTATCGGGTACGAAATTGGTGTCGGCATCTCTGGCAACATAGTACCACATTCTGAAATTCTCAACATCGGCGGAACCGTTGTTGGTTACCGTAAGTTTTACATCTACGGTGTTTTCTATCTCGCAACTCAGAACGGGCAGAGCAAGTGCGTCTGCCGAGAGGTCGAAAGGTCCAATGACCGAACAGTAATCACCGGTACCGGCCATGCTCATTTCGAAAATATAGGTGTATCCTTTTTCAAATTCAAAATCATCCAATTCCGAGTTACCGCCAGCGACATATACGTGAACGACTTCTCCTTCTGCCACGGGGTCGCTCGGATTTACGACCAATACGTCATAAATACCCGGCGCGATTTCGGTAGAATCGCTTTCAAAGTCCAGGATAGATGTTTCACCGACAACCGGCGAAGCGCTTGCGGGAATCTTGATATCCGCGATATCGTAGTAAGTGCGGATAATTGATTGGTTAAGACCAGAGTAGAAACTGGTGTCGCAAAGGTGGGCATCCGAGTCAATCAAAATCTGGTAACCGGTACCGTCATCCCAACAGTCGCCTACGACCAACTTGATCATAGCCTTTTCAGGGTCTTTCGAGGCGTAGGTGGCAACATGTTTCAAGGTCGGCTTCAAGCTACGGGGTGTAGCGGCCTGTTTTTTGAATCCGTTGATGCCGAATTTCTCAGCGGTCCGCGGGTTCATGATGTTTTTGCTCTGTTGAGCTTTTGCGTTTACCATCGTAGTGGCGGACGCGGCGGGAACGATGGCTTTCTTCGCGGCAGGCTGCGCAAAAGCGGCCGACAGCAAAATCATTGCCGACATTCCCAAGGAAACAATCATTCTTTTCATAATGGCTGTTTTTTGATTATTATTAAAAAGGTTAACTGGTTCTTTATTCGTTTTGTATATCCTTGTATATTATCCGAATAACGGTGTAAATGTTTGGGGTATCAACTATAACTTATGGTATATTTGCTTTTTTAGGCGGCAAAACAAACTTGACAAAGATAATCAAAAATTTTAGAACTCCTAAAATATCATTAAATCGGCGAAGTGAAGGTACATGATGACGGCGATAGCTCTAAGATACTTCAGAAAGATGTACCTTTAGCGGACAAAGGGACCGTCCGTGAAGGTACATGATGACGACGATAGCTCTAAGATACTTCAGAAAGATGTACCTTTGCTTTATTGTTTCGCGGTGTTCAACCGATAAAATTACAAGAAAGATGCAGGTAGTAACCAATAT
>CAZPBB010000077.1:0-6572 GCA_964584745.1 uncultured Bacteroidaceae bacterium | reverse complement strand
AAACCGACACTACCCCCTCAAAGTAGCGCGTCTACCAATTCCGCCATCTGGGCAAACGGGGTGCAAAGATACTACTTTTTTTGAAAAAGAAAAGAGAAAGGGATTTCATGGATTTTTTTTTGTATCTTCGCGCCCTAAATCTAAGCATTATGGCTGAAAAAGTGGAAAAAGGCGGACAAGTTGTGGAAGATGTAGAAGTGGCGCTCGTAAAAACGGGCGATTTTTTTGAAAACCACAAGTCGCTTATTATCGGTATCGTGGCCGTGATTATAATTGCGGTGATCGGATTTTTCGGATTCAAATACCTTTATCTCGCGCCCAAAGAAAAAACAGCCGCGGAAGAAATGTTCGTTGCCCAACGTTACTTTGAAATGGACTCGCTTTCGGTGGCGCTCAACGGCGACGGGCAACATGCAGGCATGCTCGAGATAGCCGACCGTTACGGCATTACCAAAAGCGGTAAACTGGCCAACTATTATGCCGGTCTGGCCTATCTCCATCAAGGTGATTTCGAAGATGCGGTAACTTATCTCAAGAAATTCAAGACCAACGATCCCGTATTGTTTGTACTCTCCTGTCAAGTGTTGGGCGATGCCTACATAGAGTTGGACCAAACCGAAAAAGCGCTCGAATCCTATAAAAAAGGCATCTCGAAATATGCCAATGAAATGCTTACCCCTGCTTTGATAATGCGGGCGGCCATGGTGCATGAAACCTTGCAACAATACGACAAGGCGCTAAGCCTCTACGAAAAAATCCGCACTGACTTCCCCATGTCGCGCGAAGCAAGCGATATAGACCGCTATATTGCCCGCATGAATGTCAAATCGGGCAAATAAAATCTGATTCCAGATTTTCGGGGGGGAACCGGCAATCGTTAGAGAACGACGGTTTCCCCCTTTTTTATTGCCGTTTATTTATTACAGATATTTCTACCTTTAATATAGCCATGTCAACCAAAGACCGCATTTTAGACCGACCTGAATCACTTGTTTCCGTTAATCCCCGGCATCGCTTCGTGGTGCTTGTGGCCGAATGGAACACCACCATTACCCATGCCTTACGCAACGGCTGTGTGGAGACCTTGCGCAACCGAGGTGTAAAGGAAGACCACATCCGCGTGGTTTCCGTGCCGGGCAGTTTTGAACTCTCGTCCGCCGCCGCCGCTTTCGCCGCCCAAAAAGATACCGATGCCGTTATCTGTCTGGGTTGCGTGATTCAAGGTGAAACCCGGCATTTCGACTTCATTTGCCAAGCCGTGGCCAACGGACTTACCGAAGTAGGTATCCGTTACCTCAAACCCGCTATATTCGGAGTCCTGACCACCAATACCATGGAACAGGCCGAAGCCCGCGCGGGCGGCAAACTTGGAAACAAAGGCAGCGAAGCCGCCGAAGCGGCCTTGCAAATGCTCCATGTCCTCAACTCCCGCTAAGATGGACCAACGGATTGTTTTCATGGGCACACCCGAATTCGCTTCCGGATGCCTCAAAGCCTTGTTGCAAGCCGGCTTAAATGTGGTAGCCGTGGTAACCATGCCCGACAAACCTATCGGACGGGGGCAAAAGACGGGCATGAGCGATGTGAAACGCACCGCTCTTGATGCCGGCTTACCTGTTTTGCAACCGCAAAAGCTCAAAGACCCTGATTTTTTGGCACAATTGGCCGCCTTTCATGCCGATTTGCAGATTGTGGTGGCTTTCCACATGTTGCCAAAAGAAGTATGGAGCATGCCGCCTTTAGGCACATTCAACCTCCATGCCTCCCTCCTGCCCCGTTACCGGGGCGCCGCCCCTATCCAGCGGACTATCTGGAACGGGGAGAAAGAAAGCGGCGTTACCACCTTCCTGCTTGACAAGGATTTGGACACGGGTGCGATCCTGTTTCAAGAGAAGATTCCATTGGCCGAAAACGAAACCGCCGGCAGTCTGCACGACAAACTATTGACCATCGGTGCGCCGCTTACCGTGAGAACCGCCCGGGCGCTGTTCAACAATAGTGTGCAACCGATTCCCCAAAAGGTTTCCGACACCGAAAATTTGCCGGATGCGCCAAAAATTTTTAAAAAGGACTGTTTTTTAAACTTCCATCAGCCTGCCCGATCCGTACTGCAACACCTGCGCGCCCTCAGTCCCTATCCTGGCGCCATTGCCTGCCTGCACCAATTTTCCACTGGAAAAACCCTCCCTGTAAAGCTGATTGATGCCTGCATGGACTCCCGAAATAAAAAAAGTTATGAACAGGGGCGTTTTGTATCTGATAATAAACATTTTCTAAGCATCTGTTGCGGTGATGGAAATTTTGTTTCTATAAAAAAACTGCAATTACCTGGAAAAAAGCAACTTACAATTGAAGAGTGTTTAAGGGGCTTTCGCGTGGACGAAAATCAAGACTTTTTCTCCGGTGAGGTTATAAACAATGGAGAATAGCAATATTCAGATTATAAGACCTTTTCTATTTGGCTGTTTTCCGAATAAAAAATACCTTTGTTCCATAAAACATTGAATGTTCAACTCCTAAAACTTACAATCATGAACAAGACAGAATTGATCGAAGCGATGGCCAAGAAAGCCAATCTTTCCAAGGCCGATTCAAAAAAAGCTCTCGAAGCTTATTTGAACGTTACCGCTGATGCCCTCAAGAAAGGCGATCGTATCGCCTTGATCGGCTTCGGTACTTTCAGCGTTCAGAAAAGAGCCGCCCGCATGGGACACAACCCCCAAACTGGCAAGAGCATCAAGATTGCCGCCAAGAAAGTGGTTAAGTTCAAAGCCGGCGCTACCTTGGCTAAGAAAGTTAAATAAGACAGGTTTCTTATTTTTCTTGCAAAACGCCTTCCCTCGGGAGGGCGTTTTGTTTATAGGCCTTTTCTTATGGCTCAATGAAAACGTGTATCTTTGCAAGTGGAATTCCGGATACGGTTTCATCCGGTATCCAAAGGAGGACAAATGGCTGAAAAAATTTCTCACGAAGGCATCGTTACCGGCATCGGACAAGGCACGGTTACTGTAAAGATCCAATCCGCTTCGGCTTGCGGTTCCTGCCATGCAAAAAGCCTCTGCCAGATGTCGGAGAAAACCGACAAGGATGTGGTGGTAAAGACCCGGAATCCTTTTGATTATAGCGTGGGGGAAAGGGTAAACGTATACCTGATGTCGGGCATGGGATTGAAAGCGGTTTTGTTCGCTTACGTTTTTTCGCTGGTGGCGGCCGCCGTCGGTATGGCGGTTACTGCCTGCTTTACCCGCAGCGAACCGCTTATCGGCTTGGGCGCCCTCCTTGCGCTTGCATTGTATTTCCTTATTCTCAAAGCAAGTGCAGGAAAGATAGACCGGCGTTTTAGTTTCGGCATTGAGAAACGAACCATGCCTTTTACTGAAACCGAGGTTCTGAAAGGATAGAAATACAAGTATTCAATTTCTAAATAAAATAGAATAACTTATGAAACTCTTACAAGACAAAGTAGCCCTGATTACCGGTGCCTCGCGCGGTATCGGCAAGGCCATCGCCTTGCGTTTTGCGGCCGAAGGCGCCAATATCGCCTTTACCGACTTGCGTGATGACGAAAACATGCAGGCTTTGGTAAAGGAACTGGAAGGCATGGGCGTGAAAGCCAAAGGATATGCATCCGATGCCTCCAACACCGCCAATACCGAAGAAACAGTGGCGGCTATCGCCAAAGATTTCGGCCGTATCGATATTCTGGTAAACAACGCCGGTATCACCAAAGACGGGCTTTTGCTCCGTATGACTGAACAGCAATGGGATGCCGTTATCAACGTGAACCTCAAATCGGTATTCAACTTTACCAAATGTGTGGCGCCCATCATGAGCAGCCAACGTGCGGGAAGCATCATCAGCCTCAGTTCGGTGGTAGGTGTATCGGGCAATGCCGGTCAGGCCAACTACTCAGCTTCCAAAGCCGGTATTATCGGTTTCACCAAATCGGTGGCCAAAGAATTCGGCAAACGCGGCATCCGCGCCAACGCCATCGCACCCGGCTTCATCATTACCGATATGACCGCCCAACTTTCGGAAGAAGTGCGCAAGGACTGGGAATCCAAAATTCCCCTGCACCGTGGCGGAACCCCGCAGGACGTGGCCAACGTATGCCTCTTCCTGGCATCCGACCTGTCTTCGTATGTAAGCGGTCAGGTATTGCACGTTTGCGGCGGCATGAATATGTAATGTTCCATGCGGATACAGTTTCTATCCCTCGTATGGCCTTCGGCCGCGGCGATCCTGATTGCGGTCGCCTATACGGGGGCGCTGTATTTCAAAAACCGGAAAGACGAACTGGACTGGAGGTGGCGGATTATTCTCTGCACGCTCCGATTCCTGTTCGTCTTTCTTTTATGCTTCCTGCTGTTCTCCCCACCCATAAGGATGAAGCGGGAACGTATGGAGAAGCCCGTGTGCTATCTTGCCTTCGATGAATCGGCCTCTATGCGGGCCGCGCTCAACGAGGCCTACCGCAAGGATCTACCCGACAGCGGCACTTTCACACCTTCGGATTTCTCCAAAATGATACACCGGAACACCGACCGGCTTGCAATGCGGCTTTCCAAACGTTTCGATGTCCGCACGCTCGGTTTCGGATTGTCGGTAAAAGCCGCACCTGATTTCTCGCTTCAAGAACCGGCCACCGACTATGCGGCCTTGTTCGGCCATATCAAACAAGCCTGTTCAGGCAAGGACAACGTGTTGACCGTAATTATTTCAGACGGCAATGTCAATCTGGGTGAAGAGCCACTCTCGGCCTACCGTAACCTTGCCTTTCCCTGCTATACGGTTGCCGTGGGCGATACCACGCAACATCCTGATCTTTTTATAGAAGAAATATTTTTTAACCGCTATGCGTTCAAAGGGAATCTTTTTCCCGTGCAGGTACGTATCGGGCAGAAACGCTGCCCGCAGGCCCGCTCCCGGTTGCGGTTGCTGAAAAACGGGCAAACGGTGCAGGAAAGCGAAGTGGTTTTCGAAGGGAAACGGGAACTGACAGTGGAATGGGAATGTATGGCCGAAGAAAGCGGCCTGCAGGCTTATCAGGTGGTGCTGGACGCGATAAAAGAGGAACATGACAAGGGCAACAACCGACGCCCGTTTGGGGTACAGGTACTTGAAAACCGACAGAAAATCCTCATCATCGCCCATGCGCCCCATCCCGATATCTCCTGCCTGCGCCAAAGTTTGCAGCAACAGGAAAAATATCATACCGACCTTGTGCTGGCAAAGGATCTGGCACCCTACCTACAGCATCCATCCCGTTTGGAATCCTACGACCTGATTGTGCTGCATGGTCTGCCTTCGGTGGCTTTTCCGCTTACCGGACTCAACGAAATACTGAACCGCAAACCGCTGTTCTATATGATTACCCCTTCCACCCAACTGTCTGCCTTCGACAAAGAAAGCAGCGGTGTGGGGGGAGGCCGGCAAAGCGGCAGCTTTGTAGAGGCACAGGGCACCGTTCCCGCATTGTTCGGGCTATTTAACGTAAGCGAGGATGATAAACGCCGTTGGGCCTCGTTTCCGCCGCTTTGGGTGCCCTTTGCCTCTTGCTCTCCGGTTGCCGGCAGCCAAACGATTTTGAATCAGGTTATCATGCAGGTAGCCACCGATGCGCCCCTGCTGTGGCTTTTTACGCAGGGCAACCGGAGAGCCGGCCTCCTGGCGGGCAGCGGACTCTGGAAATGGCCGCTTGCCAACTATCAGGAAACAGGCGATACCGAATCTTTCAAACTGCTTATCGACCGTGTGGTGCAACTGCTCTGCGAAGCCCGCCCTGAAAACAACCTGATGGTACGCTGTCCGTCTGCGATACGGAACACCGAGAAGTTGCAGGTAATGGCTGAATTATACAACGCCGCCTTTGAAAAGACGGCACAGGCCGAAATCCGTTTCACGGTAACGGCGCATTCTTCCGAAGCCGAAACGGACAAATCCCGAAACAATTTACGCTACGAGTTCCTATTTTTGCCTGAAGGCGACCACTACCGCTTGGACGCGGGGTTTCTGCCCGAAGGCGACTACCGCTACGAAGCCTCCACCACCGTAGGTGAACAGACCTACAAGACAGCGGGTGGTTTCAGCGTTTCCAACCCGCAATTGGAAAACCTGCAACAACCCACCCGCCCCGATTTACTGCGCAATCTGGCGCTTACCTACAACGGCGGCTTTTTCTATGCCGGAAGCCCGGCAAATCCGCAACCGGATGTATGGGAGGAACTGGCCGATGCCATCGAAAGCCGCAACGACCTCAAACCTCAGCTTTACACCGAAGATACTTATCTTTCCTTGCTCGACAAGACACCGCTTCTCGCAGTGCTCCTTCTCCTCCCCTGCCTTGAATTCCTTGCCCGCCGTCGCTTCGGAAACCTGTAGCATCCTGCAAAAACCAATAGAAAAAGCCTGCCACTGGCAGACTTTTTCTATTGGTATACAATTAAAATCCGATTTTATCTCTACGTCCTACAGCAACTTTCCGGCGATTTCCGCCAGCGGGCTGCGCTCGCCCTTGCGCAGATTCACGTGGGCAAACACTTCCTGCCCGAACATGCGGTCGCACAGATAGC
>CAZPBB010000076.1:0-6664 GCA_964584745.1 uncultured Bacteroidaceae bacterium | reverse complement strand
TAAGGTCTGCCAGATTGCCTACCGGCGTGGGAATCAGAAACAGTTTTGCCATAGCGATTACGATTGGGGCCTGTTTGGCCTTGCGGTAAAGATACGTATGTTTTTTGTATTCTGCATTTGTCGCACGTATTTATTTCAGAAAGGGAATTTGCCCGACAATAGGCTCAGATTATTCAATTATAGGGAAATCCGTATTCTGAAGGTCATGAGGAAGAGGGGGATCAAGTCGGTTTCTTCCTTTTTCCCTCGGTTTTCATTATCTTTGTAAGTTTGTGGAAAAGGCCTTGAAGCGGTCTTTTCAAGATAATGAAAACTGCACATATGCGTACCTATAAATTTTGGAATAACCTTATCGGATGGCTCGTGTGGATTACAGCCACCTTTGTGTTTGTAGGAACCGCTGAAAGGGCGGCCAGTTGGTGGGATTGCGGAGAATATATCTCCACCGCCACCAAACTCATGGTGGGGCATCCGCCCGGAGCCCCTACATTTCAGCTTATAGGCTGTCTGTTCGGGTTGCTGGCATTCGGCGACCCTGCCAAGATAGGCTTTATGGTAAACGTGATGTCGGCCCTTTGCAGCAGTTTCACCATCCTGTTTCTCTATTGGTCTATCACCATGTTGGCGCGTAAATTGGTGTATTCCTTTGCCTTCTCGGCAAAGAAAAAAGACAGCCGCAAGTTGGAAAAGGTCGCCGACGCACCCCGATACGTTTCGTGGAATCCCGATCTGCCGCAGCTCATATTGATTTTCGCCGCCGGTATCGTGGGGGCTTTGGCCTATACCTTTTCCGATTCGTTTTGGTTCAGTGCCGTAGAAGGCGAAGTCTATGCCATGTCTTCGTTCTTTACGGCCGTTACCTTCTGGGCGATCCTCAAGTGGGAATCCGTGGCCGATGAGCCGCACAACCTGCGTTGGATTATCTTTATCTCGTTTCTGATAGGTCTTGCCATCGGGGTTCACTTGCTGAACCTCCTTGTGATTCCCGCCATTGTTTTCGTTATCTACTACAAGAAATTCAAGCCTACGACCAAGCGTTTTTGGCTTTCGCTCCTGCTTTCTTTTGTGATATTGGGACTTACCCTATGGGTGGTTATTCCCTGGACGGTAAGATTGGCGGGCGCTTTCGAATTGTTTTTCGTGAATCAGATCGGTTTGCCCTTCAGTTCAGGCACGGTAGTCTATTTTGTACTCTTGGTGGGCTTGATCGTTTATGGCCTTTACTATGCGCATAAAAAACAGCGTGTGGTGCTGCACACGGCTTTGCTTTGTCTGTGTTTCCTGCTTATCGGCTATTCCACTTTCCTTACATTGGTGATCCGTGCCAACGCCGATGTGCCGCTCAATCAGGGAGAGGTAAAGAACGCCATCAGTCTGCTTTCTTATCTGAACCGAGACCAATACGGTTCAGTTCCTGTTTTCTACGGACAGTATTACAACGCCCATCTCACAGAAGTGGAGTCGGCCAATCCCCAGTATGTACGCAACGACAGCACGGGCAAATACGAACAAGCCGGTTATTCTTCGCAGAAACTTACCTACGATGCCGCCCACTGCGGCCTTTTGCCCCGTATCCATTCCAATATGGAAAGCGGCGGTAGACCTTGCGTCACATACAACAAGATTTGGAGCGGACATGATGGCAGTGACCGGCGGCCTTCGTTGGGAGAAAATCTCCGTTTTCTTTGGAAATATCAGTTGGGATGGATGTATGGCCGTTATTTCATGTGGAATTTTGTAGGACGCCAGAACGACATCATGGGACGCGGTTTCAATCCCGACGGCTCGGTGGATGTATTGCACGGCAACTGGATAAGCGGCATCAAGTTTATCGATGAAATGCGGCTTGGCCCGCAGGAGGATCTGCCGCGCGAACTGGCTGAGAATCCCGCCCGCAATACCTTCTTCTTTCTGCCTTTGATTCTGGGTCTTATCGGACTTTATTTTCATTGGCGTTATGCCTCCAAAGATGCTTTTGTGGTGTTTCTGCTCTTTTTTATGACCGGTCTTGCCATTGTGCTTTATCTGAACCAACCCAGCACTGAACCCAGGGAACGGGATTACGCTTCGGCCGGTTCTTTCTACGCCTTTGCCATTTGGATAGGCTTGGGTGTGGCCGGTATCGGTCAGGCTTTGAACGTATGGATCAAGAAAAAGGATAAAACCCTAAAGAGTCTTGTCTATGCCGCTGTGGGAGTGGTTTGTCTCTTTGCCGTTCCCGTATTGATGGGGCAACAGGGTTGGGATGACCACGACCGTTCCCACCGTACCTCCGCCCGCGATTTCGGCCGCAACATGCTTGAATCCTGCGAACCCAATGCGGTGCTGATTTCCGATGGCGACAACGACACTTATCCCATGTGGTATTGCCAGCATGTGGAAGGCATCCGTCCCGATGTGCGCCTCATCAACAGTATTCTGGCAAACAGTTCGTGGCTCATCCAGCCGCTGTACAGAAGGAATTACGAATCCGCGCCTCTCCGCTTTACGTTGGATGCCAAAAATTATGGCGGTGGTCAAAATGAAGTGGTGATGGTGCAGAACCGGATCAATGGGCCGGTGGAACTTTCCGAATCATTGCGCTTTATCAATTCGGACAATGCCGCCACCAAGATTGGAGACCAGTTCGGTGAAAGATATTCTTATTTTCCCTCCAGTCAGGTGATGCTTACGCTCGATAAAGACAAGATGCGTGCCGGTACCGCTTTTACGCAGGAGGAAATAGAGGCCATGCCCGAAAGCCTTACATGGAAATTTCAGGGTAACCGTATCGGAAAATCGGAACTGATGGTTTTAGATTTTCTCGCCAATAATTTACAAGACAGGCCGTTGTATTTTGTGGGGCCTTACGGACATCAATCTTATATGCCGGCCTTGGCGCAGTCGCAGATAGAAGGCATGCTGTTCCGTTTCGTACCTTTCCGCAACACCAACCGGCAAGCGTTGGATTCGCGCGGCAATGGTATGAATACTGAAAAGACCTATGATCTTCTGGTCAACAAGTTCACTTGGGGCGAAATCAATACCGGCAAATCCAAATTGGATCCCGAAACCCGTTCCTGGTCAGAACAGGCGCGGCATCAGTATGCCACGTTGGCCATGGCGCTGCTGGCGGAAAACAAGAGAGAGAAAGCTGAGGCCGCTTTGGATAAAGGCCAGTTCTTCTTTCCCGATGCTGTATTGGCCTATAACAACAATATGTTGATTTACGTGCAGGGCTATATGTTGTGCGGTGCAACCGAAAAGGGCAGGGAAGTGTTGGAAAGCATCGCCGGCAATTATGAGCAGCGTCTGCGCTATTTTGCCGGATTCCCGCTCAAATACCGTCGTGGCCTGCAATCAGAGGTGCAGGACGCGGTGAACGTGCTGGGTTCTGTAAAATATTTCGCCGACCTGTATGGACTGGAAGATTTGAGCCGCCGTATGAGCGACTTGTTCGCGATGTATAACATTCAGGCATAACCGGAACGATGAAACAGTATAGACTTTGGAACAATATCATCGGTTGGATTGTCTGGGCGATTGCCACCGTGGTGTTTGTCGCCGCCGCCGAGCGTACCGTAAGTTGGTGGGATTGCGGGGAATACATCAGCACTTCGGGCAAACTCATGGTGGGGCATCCTCCCGGAGCGCCCACCTTTCAGATTATGGGCTGTATAGCGCAGTTGTTCACTTTCGGTCATGCCGAATATTCCGCTTTCGCCGTCAACGTGATGTCGGCCCTTTGCAGCAGTTTCACGATACTGTTTCTGTTTTGGACCATAACCATGCTGGCCGGCAAACTGTGCAGGTTGGCATTGGGAAACGGTAAAGAAGCGGGCGTGTTCCATCAGGTGCTGATTTATGCCTGTGGCTTGATAGGCGCGTTGGCCTACACGTTCAGCGACTCCTTTTGGTTTTCTTCGGCCGAGGGAGAAGTCTATGCCATGTCTTCGTTCTTCACCGCCATTACCTTTTGGGCTATCCTCAGATGGGAAGAAGTGGCTGACGAACCGCACAACCTGCGTTGGATTGTGTTCATCGCTTTCATGATAGGGCTTGCCATCGGGGTTCACCTGCTCAACCTGCTGGTGATTCCCGCCATGGTGTTCATCCTCTACTACAAGAAATTCCGTCCTTCGCGCAAGGGCTTTTGGATATCCATCGGTATTTCAGTGTTGCTGTTGGCCGTGATTCTCTGGGGTATCGTGCCTTGGACGGTAAAATTGGCGGGTTATTTCGAAATATTCTTTGTCAATTCGTTGGGCATGCCTTTCAATTCAGGAACCATTATCTATTTTGTGTTGCTTATCGCCTTGCTTGTGTTCGGATTGCGTTATGCCGCCTGCAAGAACAGGGTGGCTTTGCATACGGGTTTGCTCTGCCTTTGCTTTATGCTGATAGGTTATTCCACCTTCATTACGCTGGTGATCCGTTCCAATGCGCAGGTACCCATCAACGAAAACGAACCCAAAGATGCCTTGAGCCTTCTTTCGTATCTGAACCGCGAGCAGTATGGTAGCCGCCCCTTGTTTTACGGGCAGTATTTCAACGCCAAACCGGTAGATATGAAGAGAACTTCGCCCCAATATGTAAAAGACACGGAAACGAGGCGTTACCGCAATATCGGTTATGGGGTGGAATATATCTACGACAAGGCGCATTGCGGACTTTTTCCCCGTATGTATTCCTCCGAATCGGGGGGGGGGCGTCCGCATGTGGAATACTACCGTTTTTGGAGCGGCACCGATGCCAAGGAAGGTTCGCCCAAGCCGACCGCTTTGGAAAACATGCGCTTTTTGGTGCGATACCATTTCGGCTGGATGTATTTCCGCTACTTCATGTGGAATTTTGCCGGACGGCAGAACAATATCCAAGGGCTGGGCTATAACCGCGACGGCAGCCGGGATGTTTTTCATGGCAACTGGATAAGTGGCATCAAGCCTTTGGACGCGCTTCGGCTCGGCCCGCAGGACAACCTGCCCGGATACCTCAAGAACAATCCGGGGCGCAACACTTTTTTCATGTTGCCCTTGCTTCTGGGGCTCTGCGGCCTTATCTACCAGTATCGCAAATCCCGACGCGATTGTTTTGTGGTCTTCCTGCTCTTTTTCATGACAGGCTTGGCCATCATTCTCTATCTGAACCAACCTTCCACTGAACCCCGTGAAAGGGATTACGCCTATGCTGGATCCTTTTATGCTTTCGCTATCTGGATAGGTCTGGGCGTGATGGCGCTCACCGAATGGATAGGCAAGAAAGTGAACCGCAACATCGCCTTGGCGGGGGTAGGCGTATTGTCTTTGGTATTTGTGCCGGGATTGATGGCGCAGCAAGGTTGGGACGATCACAACCGCTCCCACCGCACGGCCGCCTATGATTTTGCCCGGAATGCGCTTCTTTCGTGCGAGCCCGACGGTATTCTGGTAGCCAACGGCGATAACGATACCTTTCCGCTTTGGTATTGTCAGGAAATGGAGGGTATCCGTACCGACGTGCGCATTATCAACAGCGCTTTGGCCAATAGCTTCTGGCATATCCAGCCGCTTTTCCGCACTGTCTATGAAGCCGCTCCGCTTAAATTCACCGTACCCTACGAGGGTTATGGACAAGGGGTGAACGACTATGTGCTGTTGGGCGATATGGACTTGGGTGGACCGACCGAACTTGCCGACTTGTTGCGTTATGTGGGGAATTCCGATCCGCGCACCAAACAGAAGACCCGGGATGGCGATTTGCTTTCGGTTTTTCCCACCCGTAAGGTGAAGGTCGGCTTGTCGGCTGACGAAATGCTGGCAAAGGGGCAGATTACGTCTGAACAGGCGGCAAGCGTGCCTTCCGAAATCGTTTATACGGTAAAACCAGGGTCCAACGCGCTTTACCGTGCCGATTTGGCTTTTCTGGACATCTTCGCTTCCAACAAGTTCGATAGGCCGATTCATGTGATGAGCTTAGGGTCGCAGTCGGGCGTATGGCCGGTTAATGATTATGCCCAGTCGGAAGGTATGATTTACCGTATGGTGCCTTACCGCAATGCCAACCGCGTGGTGATAGGTGCCAACGGTCTCAATACCGACAAGGTGTATGACCGTTTCGTGAACCAATTCCGTTGGGGGAACCTGCAAGACCCCAAGACGGCGGTGGATCCTGAAAGCGCGGGCTATACCAATACGATTCGGTATCAATACACGCAGTTGGCGCGTGCCCTTAGTTTCGAAGGCAAGAAAGATTCGGCGGTCAACGCCCTCGACAAGTGTCTGGAGTTTTTTCCGCACCATAAGGTTCCCTTTGAAGGCATCATGGTGTATGTGGTGGAAGAATATCTGCGTGCAGGAGCCTATGAAAAAGGGCTTGCCCTGGCGCGGAAGATAGATGGGATCTATACGGAACGCTATGATTATGCCGCCCGTTTTCCGGCGCGTTTCATGCGCAGCGTACGCTATGAACAAAGCGAATGTATGGGCATCTTGTATGAAATGAACCGTCGTATGCGTCCATTTGCCGCGCAAAATCAGGAAGTGGCCTCCATGGTGGCGCAACTCGATAAAAAAATCAGTGAATATGGAATATAATAATCCTTCTACATCGGAACAGCCTTCAACGGGCCAACGTCCGTCGTTCCTTACGGTATTGTGTGTGCTCACCTTTATCGGCAGCGGTTGCTCGCTGCTTTCCTATCTTTCGC
>CAZPBB010000075.1:0-6667 GCA_964584745.1 uncultured Bacteroidaceae bacterium | reverse complement strand
TCTTCTACGAAATTCTTTTTCATTTCTTACCTGAATTCAGAGTTTTAAAATAGGTCTCAAACAAAAAAGGCTGCCTATATCATGTAAGCAGCCCTTTCTGGAAAAGTATTTTCTTTTTACTGCACAACCGGAACTTTCCTGATCGGGCGGATAAATATATACTTGTTCGTACTCTTGGCGTTATACCCATACCTCTTGTTCGAGGGGAAATCGGTACCGTCACCCACGCGGGACAACACATACCATGCGCTCGTACCGTTGAATTCCGTGGAAGACCAATAGGCATGTCCATCTTCTCCACCAATCGACATGAAACTTCTCACATTGACTGTATCTTGATTTTCACCTCCGCATATCCTGTTGATCTTATCCCTGCTCTTCATCAAAGCATCAAGTTCTTCAGCCGAAGGCAGATACCACTGACCTTTTGTGCTTTCCCACTTTTGAGCCACGGGATCCCTGTTGAGGGCGTCTTTCTTGTATTCTGCTCTATAGTAGTCGCGGCACATGCCGGCGGCCGTGCTCTTTCCAGCCAATTCGATGATACGGGTGGTGTTGATTTCTCCATCCACATCAAAAACAATGGGCTTGCCTTTCGTTACGGTATCGATAGAAAGGACATTTCCTTCTTCATCTACATTTTCCGTATAAGTGGTATCGTATGCCAAGGGCTTCCCCGAACTCCATGTCTGGGGTTCGGCATACCAACCGGAGATCTTACCGTAAGTAAGGATATCTGTAAATGAGCAAAGGTAAGCGGTTCTACCGTCTTTCGATACGCCGAAAACAATGCCTTGCGCATCCTCCATATTATCTACAAGACCACTTTGTCCATAAAATTTACCTACCCAAGCGTGGGAAGTGTTCAGCTGCGAATTTTTGGGTTTGTGCCCCGAATCATACGGATGATGCGGACTCTGCGATCTCTGATCGCACGAGGTCAAACCTAAGGACAAGGCCAACGCGCATGCCATGAATTTAATTAACCTTTTCATACTCAAAGAGCTGTTTTAAATTATGTCTTTGTATTTATTTACACATATACCGTTCTCACGGGAATGCCAAAGTTAGCAATTTTTTTGATATGCACCAAATCATCCTTCTTTTTTCTTGTCCACACATCTGATTCCCGCAGTCAACGCATAGATCAAAATGATAAGGTAGCAGGGAAACAATAACAGGTAGGCCATGCGAAAACCGGCCGTATCCACCCAATAACCGAAAAGCAAAGGCAACACGGCCCCACCCACGATAGCCATGATGAGCAGAGAAGAACCTAAAGAAGTGTATTTGCCAAGTCCCTCTATCGCCACGCCCCAAACAGCGGGCCATATCATAGCATTGGTGAGTCCCAACCACACCATAATATAGACAGAAGCCATACCTGGCACAAGAAGGGCGACGGCGACAACAACCATACTGCCGAAAGCGGAAGCAATAAGGGCGGATCTTTGACTGAACCAACGGGGAATCCCGACAACACCAAGCAGGTAGCCAATCAGGAACGCCACCATCGACAATGCCGGAAAGACTTTGGCCGAATAAGCCGGAATACCATAAGAAACAGCATAGTTAATAAGACTGTCCACACCGATCACCTCAGCCCCCACATAAAAGAACAATGCCAAAACACCACCCCAAAGACGGGGACGGGAAAAAAAGTTGAAACCGGCCGCGCTTTCTTTTTCTTCCGTCTTCTCCATTTCCGGCAAAGCGGATCTACGGATAAACAAAGCGAGCGACGCCAATGAAAGCACGATGAAAACATAGGGCAATACACATTCTGCCGCCAAGACATCCAGAATTCTTTCCCGCGCAGAGGCTTGCAAGGCAACATCCTTGAGTTGTTCCATAACGGCATCCGCTTTTTTAAGCGCCACCGTTCCGAATATCAAAGGAGCCAGAATACCGGCAAATTTGTTACACATGCCCATGATACTGATGCGCCGTGCGGCCGTCTGCGGTGATCCCAACACGGCCGCATATGGATTTGCGGCCGTCTGCAATAAAGCAAGACCGGCACCCATCAGGAATAATCCGACTAAAAAGAAAAGATAAAACCGTGTTAAGGATGCCGGAATAAAGAAAGCGGCACCCAAAGCCATTACACCGAGCCCTGCCGATAAAGAACGCCGATAACCGATTCTATCGATGATGCGGGAGGAAGGAATGGCGAAAATAAAATAGGCGATGTAAAAAGCGAATGTAACGAAATACGATTCGAAATTATTCAATTCGCAGGCTATCTTCAAGAAAGGAACCAATGCCGAATTGAGCCAAGTGATGAATCCGAAAATAAAAAAAAGGATCCCGATGATAACCAGAGGAGATTTTTTGAACATAGGCGATATTTTAAGAAACGAGGCCGCATAGGATGCGGCCTCGTTTCAGTATAGACAGATGGTCTGTTTAATATTCCCTTACCTGCAACTGGAAATAAGCCTGCGGATGCTTGCAGGTGGGGCAGGTAGCGGGAGCCTTCTCACCATAGTGGATATGCCCGCAGTTGCGGCAGTACCAATACACCTTTTCGTTCTTCTTGAACACCGTGCCGTTCTTGAGGTTTTCCCACAGTTTGCGGTAACGTATCTCGTGTTCTTTTTCCACGCCGGCAACCTGGGTGAACATCGTGGCGATGTCGTTGAAGCCTTCTTGTTTGGCTGTTTCGGCAAAGGCGGGATAGAGTTCGGTCCATTCCTCGTTCTCGCCCATGGCGGCGGCTTCGAGGTTGGAGAGCGTGTCTAAGATCTGTCCGGCCGGAAAACTTGCCGTAATTTCTACGGTTCCACCTTCAAGCGCCTTGAAGAACAGTTTGGCGTGTTCTTCTTCCTGTCTGGCCGTTTCTTCAAAAATGGCGGATATCTGTTCATACCCGTCTTTCTTGGCTTGTTTGGCAAAAAAAGTGTACCGGTTCTTCGCCTGCGATTCCCCGGCAAACGATTTGAGAAGATTCTTCTCGGTTTGAGAGCCTTTGAGGTTCATAAGCATAAGTTTTTAAAGGTTTTTAAATCCGGTGGAAATGGCTTTCGCAGATCTTGCCGGATTCGGAAGCAAATTTACATTTTTTCCGATACAATCACCTGACATTTTCGTTAAGCCGAGCGAGAAATCCGAATAATTTGGATTCTTCCAAGGCAGAGATTGAGCGTAACGAAATCATGAACACCGATGATGAACTTGTGCGAATGGCAGACTATGAAAAAATCGTTCCACGTGTAATTTCGCGTTTCC
Source organism: uncultured Bacteroidaceae bacterium (assembly GCA_964584745.1). Classification (GTDB taxonomy): domain Bacteria; phylum Bacteroidota; class Bacteroidia; order Bacteroidales; family P3; genus Pullibacteroides. The sequence goes on along the minus strand of CAZPBB010000075.1, from coordinate 3,436 downwards.
CAACAGGGCCCGGCAGACGTTCCACCGAAAAACCTGCCGCCTCAAGGTTACGGCGAAACTGCCCTTGAGCACAATAGGAACTCAAGAAACAAGGCAGAGCGGCGGCGTTGCGTAATTTTACGAATATTTCGGGTTGCCACAGTTCAGGCTGCACCGAAGGCGCGAAGGCATCGTAATAGATAACATGGAAACGGTTCTGCGGCAATACGGTTGTCTGCAATTTATCTTTGATTTTCGTGAGCGTGAAAAACGGTGTTATCGCGCGCGGCTTTCCATCGAAAGCCTGCGTATGCAGGGTTTCGAACAAGGCGGGGTCGATGTCAATCTGTAGCGGATAGTTGAGCTGCCGCCATATGTCTTCCGGCAGGGGAAAGGCTTCGATGGCGGTGTATTCCACCACGGTTTGCATCCGGCTTGCCTGCTGCAATGTGAGGGCGGCGTTGAGTGCCGTGCCGAAACCCATTTCGAACACCCGAACCGTGTCTATATAAGCGGCTGAACAGACTTCTATGGCCGGCAGCAAGGCCGTTTCGATATAAACTTTGCGCGCCTCCTGTACAGCACCGTGTATGGAATGATAATGCTCGTCCTTTTCTTCCCAATACAATGTATGACTGCCTTCTTCGGTCTGTTGAATTTGCAAATGCATTTCCATGTTGTTTTCTTTTTGAGAAAACGGAATGCGAAAATACGCAAAGCCTACGGATAGACATAATCGACAGACGTGGCGGATTCGGGTTATTTGAAAACCGACCTTTTTCACATCTCGGCAAGAATTGAATGTAAAATGTATAAATATAGATATTTTTTTCTATCTTTGCCGAAGAAAATTTAAACATTAAAATTAGCCGTCATGAAAAAATTATTTTTGCTTTCCTGCTTTGTTTTATCTTCTTGCGCTGTATTCCTTACTTCTTGCGGAAAAGAATCCGACGAACTTTACCAAGAACCTTTCGTAAAGTTCGGTGCCGCCAGAAGCGAAGTTAAATCAGCCTGGTCAGGTTATTCGTTATTGAGTGAAACCGATGAAGCCTTGCTTTATCTAGGTAAAGGAAATGTTGAGTTCTATGCTTATGCTCTCAACGGTAATACCCTTTTTGGTTCGATGGTGATACTCAAGGAAGAGACGACGCTGGAAGAAGTCCGGAAATTTTTGGATGAACGCTATCAGTCCATAGGAACAGACGGAACCTACATTATGTTCCTAAGCAAAGACGGCCACATGGCTGTAGGAGCGGAAGTAGATGGAGCAAATGTCACCGTTACCTACGCGCCGATGCCCGCCGGCAAAAAATCTCCGGTAAACGCTTTCTCTTCTATCCGGAACATGCTTGTTTCCGTTGACTAACCATTGGGAGTCCGTCTTCGACGTAACCCGTTTTAAAGAAAGGCCTGTTCATGATGGACAGGCCTTTCTTTCTGTTGTCAAACGCATTTTCCTCCTGTCTGTTGAATTTTTGAACACATTTTTGTAGTTTTGCTTGTTGTTCTTTGTTTCGGATAACAAACTGTCTGAAAAAGGCAAAATCCGCGGATGTGGCGTAATCGGTAGCCGCGCCAGACTTAGGATCTGGTGCCGAAAGGCTTAAGGGTTCGAGTCCCTTCATCCGCACTTCTTTCATTTTCGTTCAACCGTCTGCTTCTGCACTCGACTTTCCGTATCTTTAATCTTCATTGAAGATACTCCGTCTCGGCAGAATCAAACTGGCGTTTGCTTCTGCGCTCGACTTTTCGTATCTTTAATCTTCATTGAAGATACTCCGTCTCGGCAGAATCAAACTGGCGTTTGCTTCTGCGCTCGACTTTTCGTATCTTTGAACCCTTGTCGTATTTTTTGCGACGAAAAAATTTTTCACAGTGGTCATAACGGTTCACAATATTCTGCTCATCCTTTCTTTACTGCTGTTTTTCGCCATTTTAGCCGGAAAGACATCTTCCAAGTTCGGAGTACCCGCCTTGATTTTATTTCTTTGTATCGGCATGTTGGCCGGTTCGGAAGGTATCGGTGGTATAGAATTCGGTTATGAACAAGCCAAAATAGCCCAGTTCATCGGGGTCATGGCTTTGAACTTCATCCTTTTCGCAGGCGGTCTCGATACCAAATGGAAAGCCATCAAACCCATTGTGGGAAAAGGTGTGGTATTGTCCACGTTGGGCGTGTTGCTGACAGCCGTGTTCGTGGGTATTTTCGTTAAGTATTTCACTCATTTCTCCTGGGCCGAATCAATGCTTTTGGGTTCCATCGTATCTTCCACCGATGCAGCGGCCGTGTTCAATATCCTCAATTCCAAAAACCTTTCGCTTAAGAACAACCTTAAGCCTCTGTTGGAATTCGAAAGTGGAAGCAACGACCCTGTGGCTTTCCTGCTCACCACATTTTTCGTAGGCATGGTGGGGTTGGAATCTTTTTCTGTGGGTTATGCCATTTGGGTTTTTATCAAACAGCTTTTCTTAGGGGCGATCATGGGATTGGTAATGGGACGGGGATCCGCCTTTATCATCAACCGGATCAAAATCGGATATAACGGCCTTTATCCTGTACTCGCCATATCGCTGATGCTGTTTACCTATTCATTTACAGATTTTATCGGTGGAAATGGTTTTTTGGCCGTTTATGTATCGGCCATCTTTCTGGGCAATCAGAAAATCGCGCGCCGTAGCGCTATCGTGGAAAGTTTCGATGGTTATGCCTGGTTGATGCAGCTTATCCTCTTTCTTAGTTTGGGTTTGCTGGTATTTCCCAGCGAAGTATGGGCCACCCGATGGTTCGGATTGGGCATCGCCGCTTTCATCATTCTTTTCGCCCGTCCGTTAGCGGTTTTCATCTGTCTGCTTTTTTTCAAGAAGACCCCTTTCAAGGACCAATTTTTTATTTCCTGGGTAGGGCTTCGCGGAGCGGCGCCTATCGTGTTCGCCACCTATCCGCTTTTGGCGGGATTGGACAAGTCAAGCATGATTTTCAGCATCGTATTTTTCATCTCCTTCTTCTCTATGGCCCTGCAAGGCACTTCCATTCCCTGGTTGGCAAGGAAACTCAAACTGGCTATTATTCTACCTCCCGGTCTGGTGGCGCGACGCAATCTGGATACAAAAACGGAAATGTTCGAGGTGGAAGTGGAGAAAGGTTCGCCCTTAGATGGAAAAACCCTGCTCGAAGCCGGATTCCCGGAAGAAACACGGGTAACGATGATCCTGCGAAGGGGAGATTATATCGTGCCAAACGGAGAAACCTTGCTACTTCCAAAAGATTATCTCTATGTGTTGTGTAAGAATCACGACGAGGTAAAAAAATGGCTGGCCAATTACGAAGATAATTAAGCGTGCTTTATCACAAAAAAGGGCAGGTGAACACCTGCCCTTTTTTATCGCACTGCCGCGTGTTTATTTGAGCGGCGTGTTTTCGAGGGTCGCCACCAAGTAATCCCAGAATTTCTTT
>CAZPBB010000074.1:0-6706 GCA_964584745.1 uncultured Bacteroidaceae bacterium | reverse complement strand
CGGCTGGTGTCCGCTCGAAAGCCGTTGCCGCGATTTGCAGACACCGCAGGAATGCATTGCCGTCATCCAAGATTTTTTGAACACACTTTCCTGAACAAGCTGTTTTCAAATTTGCGACCGGCAATCGGATTTAGTATCTTTGCCGATACAACACGAAACAACACGCAATAATCCATGAAAATTCTCATCGCCCATCAGATTCCACGTTCGCCCTTTGTAAATATGCCGGCAGACTGGACCATCACTTTTCCGCCGGAAGACCGGCTCTGTTTTACACCGGAAGAACTCACGAAACTTATTCCCACCTACGAGGCTTTCATTTCTTTCTTTACCGATCCTGTGCCCAATACGGTGATTGATGCGGCCAAAAAATTGAAAATCATTTCAAATTTCGGCGCTGGCTTCAACAATATAGATGTTGCTTACGCCCGCAGCAAGAAAATCGCCGTAACCAATACGCCCAAAGCGGTCTGCAACCCTACCGCCGAACACACCATGGCGTTGATGCTGGCCGTCTGCCGCCGCATCGGGGAAATGAACATCAAGATAAGGTTGCAGAAAGAAGCCCTTTGGAAAACCAACCTGCTGGGACATACGCTTGAAGGCAAAACCTTGGGCATCATCGGTATGGGCCGGATCGGACAGAACCTTGCCAAGAAGGCGGAAGCCTTCGGCATGCGGATCATCTACTGCAACCGTTTCACCGATGTTCCCGGCTACAAACGGGTTTCGCTGGAAACCTTGTTGGCGGAATCCGATGTGGTTTCGGTGCATGTGCCGCTGACCACCGAAAACACCAAACTGATAGGTGCCGAACAATTCAGTCAGATGAAAGCCTCCGCCTATCTCATCAACACTTCCCGAGGCCCCGTCATTGATGAAGAAGCCTTGGCCGATGCCCTCGAAAGAGGCGAAATAGCGGGCGCGGGTCTGGATGTCTTTGAAAAAGAACCGACCGTGAACGACAGGCTCTACAAACTATCGAACGTGGTCTTGGTACCCCATCTGGGTACAGCCACCGTTGAAACACGCGAAGCCACCACTTCCGAAGCGCTTTCCAATATCATCAACTTTTTCGCCGGAAGTCCCACCAACGTGGTGAATTAACGTCAGACCGGGGGCGGCAAAAAAAAGGCCGTACATGCGTACGGCCTTTTTTATAAAGTTGGCTTCCGCCAACTTTATTCGGCTTCCGGGTCTTTGTATTCCTTAAGCAGTTTTTCCTGAATATCGCCGGGCACAAGCTCGTAGCTGTCGAACTTCATCGTAAAGGAAGCCCTGCCGCCACTGATGGAACTAAGCGCCGTTGAAAAATCGGACAATTCCTTGAGAGGAACCTTAGCCGTGAGTTTTTCGTAGCCTTTTTCGCTATTCATACCCAAAATAAGGGCGCGGCGGCCTTGCAGGTCGCCCATTACTTCACCCAGGTAGTCTTGCGGCACAGATACTTCCACCTCATAAACCGGTTCCAGAATTTTGGGATCAGCTTCCCTGAAAGCGGCGCTGAACGCAGTGCGGCCGGCAATCATGAATGAGATTTCGTTGCTGTCCACCGGGTGCATCTTGCCGTCGTAAACGATAACGCGCACGTCCCGGGCATAGGATCCGGTTAAAGGACCTTGTTCCATACGGGCAAGAATACCTTTCTGGATAGCGGGCAAAAACCGGGCATCGATGGCACCGCCCACGATACTGTTCACGAAAACCAGTTTTCCGCCCCAATCAAGGTTCACGGTTTGGGTATCACGCACCGACACCTTGAACTCCTGCCCTTTGAAACGGTAAGTGGTAGGCGCGGGCATGCCTTCGTAATAGGGTTCCACAATCAGATGAACTTCGGCGAACTGACCGGCACCGCCCGATTGTTTTTTATGACGGTAATCAGCGCGGGCGGCCTTGGTGATGGTTTCCCGATAGGGAATCTTGGGTTCGATGAACTGAACGGGAATCTTGTCGTTGTTTTCGATACGCCATTTTAGCGTGCGCAGATGGAATTCCCCTTGTCCGGAAACGATGGTCTGCTTGAGTTCCTTCGACTGCTCGATAATCCAAGTGGGATCTTCCTCATGCATGCGGAACAATATTTCCATCATCTTTTCGGCATCGGCTTCGTTCTCGGGCTTGATGGCACGGCGATATTTGGGTTCAGGATAACGGATAAAGTCGAAACGGTAATCGCAATCCTTGCTGTTGAGCGTATTGCCCCGACGCACGTCTTTCATCTTTACCGTAGCACCGATATCGCCCGCCCGCATTTCACTCACTTCTTCACGGTTCTGACCGGCAATCGTAAAGAGTTGAGACATTCTTTCCTTGGAACCTCTATCGGCATTCACTAAATCGTCGCCGGCATGTACCGTACCCGAAATCACCTTGAAATAGGCTATCTGACCGATATGCGGTTCGATGCTCGTTTTGAAAATGAACAGACTTGCCGGACCATCGGGTTCGGGCGTTACCTCACGGCCATCCACCGTTACCGGACGAGGCATCTTGTCGGTACAAGGTACGACGTTACCCAAAAATTCAAGCGTACGACGTACGCACATATCGCGACCGGCGCACACGCAGAATACAGGGAAAATACCCCGTGTTACAAGTCCGGCACGGATTCCGGCACGCATATCGTCTTCGCTCAGCGTACCTTCTTCAAAAAACTTGTTCATCAACGCATCATCGTGTTCGGCCGCCGCTTCCACCAGGGTTTTGTGGTATTCCATGGCTTTTTCCGTTTCCGCTTCGGGAATAGGAAGCACTTCAGGAACACCGCCTTCGGGTTTCCACTGGTACATTTTCATCTTCAATACATCGATAACGGCATGGAAAGAATCGCCCACTGTTACCGGGTATTGAATGGGAACCACACGGTTTCCCCATTGTTCACGAAGCTGATGAACAGCGTTGTCATAGTCGGCCTTTTCATGATCAAGCTGATTGACAACGAAAATCACCGGTTTGTGTAGCCTTTCTGTCTGACGGAATTGATTGATGGTACCTACTTCCACGCCATATTGCGCGTTGATGACCATCAGCGCGGTATCGGTTACATTCAAGGCCGACACGGCCGCACCCGCGAAATCGTCCGAACCCGGACAATCGATGAAATTAAGCTTGCGGTCCTGCCAATTTACGCTGAAAACTGTTGAAAACACCGAATAGCCGTATTCTTTTTCTACCGGAAAATAGTCGCTCACTGTGTTTTTGGCTTCCACGCTACCTCTGCGCTTGATAACGCCGCCTTCGTAAAGAATGGCTTCAGCCAAAGTGGTTTTTCCTGATCCGGCACTGCCTACAATGGCAATGTTCTTGATTTTGTCTGTCTGAAAATCGCTCATAGTTTATTGTTTTTTGTTAAGTCCTACAATCTGTGAAACAAAGTGTCTGAAAGCCATCGGTAAAGGCTTTCAAAACTTTCTTCCTGCGCCTTGAAACAATGATTCGCCTGCCGGTAAAAAGATTCCCGTTCTTTGAGTCTCTTTTTGACGAAAGGCAAAACATCTTTTTTTTCAATACCGTTCAACAAAGGCCTGCCATCTTTCTCCGCATCGTTTTGCAACCGGGTGGCAATCACTTCGGCGGGAACCTCCATATAAAGCGTAATGCCGTTCCGGTTCATATATGTCATATTATCGTGAAAGCAAGGAAGACCGCCCCCGGTTACCACAATACCGCTCTGAGGTTCAATGCCACGTAATACCCGGCTTTCTTCGACCCTGAACCTGTCTTCTCCCAACCGCGAAAAAATATCGGAAACCGACATTCCCAAACTTTTCTCTACTTCTCTGTCGGTATCCACAAGCGACACGTCCAATGCAGCTGAGAGCCGTTGACCCAGGCTGCTTTTGCCGCAAGCCATGAAACCTACTATGTACAGGTTGTGTGGCAAGACGACGGTTGTTTATTCCTCAAAACGGGTTTCTATACCCTTCCAATCCACCAGATTCCAAAAATCGGCGATATAGTCGGGACGACGGTTTTGCTTGTCAAGATAATAGGCGTGTTCCCAAACATCAATCACCAAAAGGGGTTCTTTGTCATCACGCAGGGGATTGCCCGCGTTGGGCGTGGAAACGATCTCAAGACCGTTTTCGCTATCCACCAACCACACCCATCCCGAACCGAACAATCCAGCGGCAGCGGTTGAGAAAGCAGTTTTAAACGCATCGAAAGAGCCCCATTTTTCATTGATGGCTTTGGCCAGGTCTCCGTCCGGTTGACCACCGCCATCGGGGGAAAGACAATTCCAATAAAACGTATGATTCCATACTTGAGCGGCATTGTTATAAAGCGGCCCTTCTGCTTCTTCGATGATTTTTTCCAATCCGGCATCCTCGAAGGGCGTACCCACCTTCAGTTTATTGAGGTTGTCCACGTAAGCCTTATGGTGCTTGCCGTAATGAAACGAGAGGGTGTTGGCCGATATATGCGGTTCCAAAGCGTTTTCCGCATACGGCAAAGGAGGCAATTCAAATGTTTTCATGGCTTTTTTGTTTTAGTTCCGGCCCAAGTCCGACCGAGCGACACATCAACTCTCAGACAAAGGCACCCGATTCCGTAAAGATACAAAAAAATCCATTAGGGAGTTACAGAACAGCCGTTTTATTGCTGTCCCACATATACAAAAAGGCGGTCCCGCAGATTGTACGGAACCGCCTTCAATTGTGTCAAAAGCCCCATGGACACCCGGACTACCGGCAGTCGTCCTCCCTGATTTGTTCAATGGAAACTTCCTTCACCTTGATGATGTTCTTTCCTTCCACGATGAAACCGAAAGACCGGGATAGAATTTCTTCATCCTGTCTTGTTGCGACTTCCATGTTGTTGACCGAGAAAATCAATTTTTTGCCCTTCTTCTCCATTTCAAGCACAACCTCTTTGTCTTTACCCGATCGCAATATAACGCTTCCATTCTCAACATACACCAATCCTGCCATAAACGGTAGATGCCGGTTATTCATCGTGTTTTCAAATCCTCCGCATATTTTATACTTTCCTTCCGAAACCATAAAAGCACCGAAACCGTATGAACTCTCAAGCCTATCGGCATCATCTCTCGATAAGTGTTTTTGAACTTCTTTTGTCTGATCCCTATATCCAAAAACAAGGCCAAAATAAGATTTCTTACTGATCTTAGGAACCATTAACGTTACCTTGTACTTGAAATTTCTCTGGGGATCAATCGGCAAATTTGTAACACTCTTTGCAAACGGAAAAAGAGGAAACTTTGTCTTGTTTTGCAAAACATACACACCTTCCTCCTCATCGATAGAACCCGAACACGTCTTTTGTGCAAATTCTTCCCAATGGAAGCGATTCTCCCGCAGGTTGTCCTTGACTATGTTTTTGTTGTTCCCTTCTTGTGCGCTTAGCGAACCGGCACCTCCCCATAAGAGAATGGAGAAAATTATAATTTTGACTTTCATGTTCTGAAAAATTAAAGATTGCTGCCTAATGAAGTTTGAAGTTCTGAGATGATTTGCTCATATTTCTTCAAAACACGGTCGTATTTTTCAAAACACTGGTCTTCATGCCCGCATTCATTATCATTAGCAATTTCCGATGATACTTTTACCCGATACGATAAACCGCCTTCTTCCAATGTTTGCAACCGGATCTCCAGACGGGTACGGATAATCTGTCCGTTCGAAAAAGGCTGTCTTACCCAAGCTGTCTTAATCCATCCTGCTGCCTTGTCACTTACTTCCACATTTTCAAAATTGTTAATGGCGATATTCATCAACCTCCGCCAAACAACATCTTCCGTCATATCTTTCCTGCACGTTACACTGAAAAACTTATTGGCAACATCCAATCCTTCCGATGCTCCTACCGAATTCAACAAGGCTTCATCTTGATAAAGTCTATAGGAAATGGTTTTCTGTGGATTATCACGTCTTAAACGAACTGTTCTAGGTTGGTATCCAGGTGCTTCGAACTTAAGTTGAACAAATTCGTCCCTCCTGGGAAATTTAAGGACATACACACCTGTACCGACTTCTTCCCCGTTCACGTAAATCCTTGCGTTATCAGGAGTTACATGGATGGTTTTAGTTTGGGCATTAAGGCTGATCTGGAGTCCCATGAAAGCCAAAAAGAAAAGCGCGATTTTTTTCATTCTGTTTGTTTTTTGCATAACACTATCTGGAGTTGACGCTCCATAATGTGTTAATATATTAATAAATAATTGATTATTTGTTATACTTCAATCATGATTTATGATCGCGGGCTCAAATTTAATACAAAAACTCGAACAAAAAAAACAGCACGGAAGGAAAAAAAGGCGTCCCGTTTTTGAAACGGAACGCCTTTGCAAAAAAGTGCCTTCACCAGCAGGTTTACGCCCGCTGAAATCCAACTTTTTCGTTAAGCCGAGCGCAGAGGTCAAGTTCACTTGGACTATGCCGAGGCGAGAATTAAGCGTAGCGAGATCATGAACACCGATAAAATGAACGCAAGGTTCATAAAAGGTCTGTTGAAAACCAACTATTTTATTTACGTTTGCTCGCGTTGGCGGCTTTGGATCGCGCTTTTTTGGCGGCTGCCGGGGCAGCCTTTTCCCCTTTGGGGGCCGTCGGTTTAGCCGCTTTCTTGAGTTCCGCCTGGCGCTTCTTAGAACGCTCGTGCCGCTCCAGCACCGCCGGTTCCAGCGATATGTTCTGGTTGGGCAGGCTCAACAGTTGGCTTACCCCTTCGGTCTTGAGGTTCT
>CAZPBB010000073.1:0-6707 GCA_964584745.1 uncultured Bacteroidaceae bacterium | reverse complement strand
CGGCATCAAGGAACCCACGCCTACTTTCTCTTCCTGCTTCGGGGCGGCTTTCCTGTTGCTGCACCCCACGGTGTATGCCCGCGAGCTGGTCAAGAAGATGAACCTGCACGGTTCCACGGCTTATCTGGTGAATACCGGCTGGATCGGCGGCCCTTACGGCGTGGGTCGCCGCATCGACATCCCCTCCACGCGCGCCATCATCAACGCCATTCTGGACGGTTCGCTCGACAAGGCGGAAACCGAAAAGATTCCGGTGTTCAATCTGGCGGTGCCCAAGGCGGTGAACGGGGTGGATTCCAAAATCCTCAACCCGCGCAACCTGTGGGCAAACCCTGCCGATTGGGACAAAGCCGCCCGTGATCTGGGTGCGAAATTCATCAAGAATTTTGAAAACTTTACCGATACCGAAGAAGGCAAGCGTTTGGTTGCCGCCGGTCCGCAACTGTAAGTTTTCTTTTTAGATGGAAAACGGCAAGAAAAGCTCGGAGTTTAGCCTCAAAGGCTGGCGAAAGGCTTTTTTTGCCGTTTTTTTATTGTCTTTCCAATCCTTTTCCTTTGCCCAGTTCTATACGGGCAGCGAGCAGACTTTCGGCCGCAAGCGGGTTCAATACGAAAAGTTCATCTGGATGTATTACCGTTTTGACGGCTTTGACGTGTATTTTACCAACCAGGGCAAGAACCTGGCGCTCTATACCGCCAACTACGTGCAGAACCACCTGCACGAGATGGAGGAAATGGCCGGTTTTCAAAGTCAGGCGGGACTTCGCTTCATCATCTTCAACCGGCTCACCGACTACAAACAGAGCAATATCGGATACTTGGACGAAGAATCCGAAACCAATTCCAACAAAGGCGGCATCACCCGCTTTTTAGACAACAAGGTTTTTCTTTATTTCGAGGGCGATTATCTGGATTTTGAACGGCAGATACGGCGCGGCATCGCCGAATTGCTCGTTTCACAGGCAATTACAGGTGCCAAAGTGGGCGCGCAATACCGCAATTCCTATCTGATGGATCTGCCGCGCTGGTTTACCGGCGGACTGGCTTCCTATCTGAGTCGCCCATGGGATGAAGAACTTGATGAACGCATGGCCACACTGATTCACCGCAAAGACTATCGTTATTTCTCGGGGCTGGAAGGCGAAGAAGGCGTGGAAGCCGGACACACTTTCTGGTATTTCGTGGAGCAAACCTACGGTAAAGACGCCGTGGCACGTTGCATCCGGGTGGTGGCCAGTGAACGGCGCATCAACAAAACTTTTTCAATAGCGTTCAACACCAAGTTCAAAGACATGATGGCCCAATGGCGCAACTTCTACCTTACACGCTATGCGGGGCCGAAACGCGACACGATACCTTCCGCGGCCGTTGTACCGCATACCAATCGTCCCGACCATGTGTATGGACGCTTGACGCTCAATCCCCAAGGGTCGGAAGCCGCTTATGTGTCGAACAATCTGGGACAGGCCAAGGTATATTTGCAGACCCTTTCTCCCTTACGCCGCCATTGCATTTACCGTATCGGGGCGGCCATCAACGACAATCCCGATTATTCCTTTCCGTTGCTGTGTTTCCATCCCGATGGAAACCGCCTGGGTATCATGACCGAAGAAAAGGGCCGCACCGCCTTGATCGTCTATGATATAGAAAAAAACAAACGGGGTGTTTTCAAACGGAAAAACGTGGGGAGAAACACCACACGCTATTATCTGGACATGTTCGACAAAGTGTGCGGTTTTTCTTTTTCGCCAGATGGCCGCAGCATTGCCCTTGCGGCCACTAACAACGGCTATCCTGATATTTATATCTATCATCTCGGAGCGGGCACCCGCCAACGGATCACCCATGACCTGTATGACGATTACGACCCGGTTTTCGTGAACGGCACGGATCTGTTGGTATTTACCTCCAACCGCCCCGACGACAGCATCAAGAAAAACGAGAAGTTCGAAATCGCACCTTCTTTCCCAACGGGACGCAATCTGTTCGCCTACAACCTTAAAGAAGGCGGAGAACGGCTTTTCGCCATGACGGACGAAGATCTGCGCACCCTGCTCAAATCGCCCCGGAATATAGCTCCGGATGTATTGGCGTTCACCAGCAATAAATACGGACAGACCAATATCGCGTTGGGACGCTTAGGCCAGACCATCGCCCATATCGATACGGCCATCCACTACCGGCCTACGTTCACCAGCGGAACCGTTACCGATCTGGAACCCGGGCTTACCGATTTCGACGCGGCCGGAAGCCGCGGGGAATACGCCCGTTCAGGACGGACGATAAAAGACAGGGGGGCTTACCGGCTTGAGGCCGATTCTCTGAACACCCTGCCGTTGCAGGCGAAAGATTGGCCTGAAAGAAAAGTTACCCCCTCCAAGTACAAGGCGGGGTTGTGGGCGAAGGAGCGCAAACGGTTGGCGCAAATCGCCTATCGGGACAGTTTGGCCAAAGCGGCGAGAGATTCTGCCTCGTTGGCGGAAAAAAATCCCCGAAATGGTTTTTTGCTGCTCCGCAACGCAACACCAGAAGATAACCGCAGCCTCACTGCCTACGACATGTTCCTGCTCAAGCGCGCCGGATTATGGACTTCGGACACCGCCATCGTTTCGCCCGACAATGATTCCGTGCTTTCCATGCGTTTTTTAAGCCGTTTGCCTGAAGATTCCGTTTTCTGGAACACCAATCCTCAATTGGCCCGTTTTCGGGAAACATGGAAACCTGTCTCGGATTCGGCCGCCCGGGCAATGATGGCCGCCTCGTTGAACGGGGAGGACAGCACGGCCGAAGCCTATCCCAAAATTCCACCCAAACAGCATATGTATGATGTGGCGTACGCCATCAATTCCTCCACGGCCCAACTGGGTTTCAGTTATCTCAACGCCTGCTATCAGGCCTTTACCAACAGCAAGAACCCGCTCTACCTCAACCCCGATGTAAGCGGCTTTACACAGATTGCCATTTCCGACCTGATGGAAAACCACCGATTGGTGGGTGGTTTCGCTTTTTCTCTCGATTTTTCGAGCACCGAATACCTGTTCAGTTACGAATATCTGGAACGTCGTCTGGGACATCAGCTTGTGTTGCATATGGCCAATCTGAACAACAGCACGTATTATCCCTACAAGCAGAACACCTACGATGCCTATTACGTGATGAAATATCCGCTTTCACCCGTTTCTTCGTTGCGCGGCACGGTGTTTGGCCGCTATGACCGCACCATTTATCAAGCTATCGATTATCCGAGCCTGACCCAAGAAAACAAAAGCGAAATGCGGGTGGGGCTCAAAGGCGAATGGGTGTATGACCACAGCCGTTTCATCACACAGAACATCTATTTCGGAACGCGCGGAAAAGTGTGGATGGAGTACTATCAAGGCGTGGTAAACAACAGGCAGAACCTGTTTGTTCTGGGCGTTGACTTCAGGGATTACCGCCGTTTGTACAAAACCTTGATCTGGGCCAACCGTATCGCTTTCTCCACCTCGTTCGGCCAACAGAAACTGGTGTATTACATGGGCGGTGTGGACGGCTGGGTAGGCGCCAAGTTCAACAAGGACGTGGAAACCGACCCCAAGCAAAACTACGCCTATCAAACCTTGGCCACCAATATGCGCGGTTTTTCACAAAATATCCGCAACGGAAATACTTTCGCGGTCATCAACAGCGAAATACGCATTCCATTCATGCAGGTGCTTTCACCCATTCCCGTGCAGTCTTCTTTTCTGCGGCACCTGCAACTGGTAATCTTCGGCGACGTGGGAAGTGCCTGGAGCGGGTGGAACCCTTGGTCGAAAAACAATATGTTTTACAAGAAAACCATCGAAGACGGCAAACTCACCGTAGTGGTGGAAAAAAACGCCAACCCGATTGTGGGCGGTTTCGGCATGGGGCTGCGTATGCGGCTGTTGGGTTACTTCCTGCGGGGCGATGTGGCCTGGGGCGCGGAAAACGGTATCGTGCACAAAAAACCGGTGTTCTATTTCTCGCTCAGCACGGACTTCTAAGGCTTCAGCACTCTCCGCCCGTGCAGGAAAGAATGCATTCCTGACAGGTCTGCAACTGGCCGCTGAAACGTTTCTTCACCAGCGAATCCAACCACATGCGAAGCGATTCCACACCTATTTCCCGCAGAATTTCATCTGCATAGGCACGCATCAACAAACGCCGCGCCGTTTCAGTGGGAATTCCGCGGCAACGCATGTAAAACAGCGCGTCTTCGTCCAGTTGGCCTACCGTAACGCCGTGGTTGCACTGCACATCATCCGCATAGATTTCCAGATAAGGTTTGGCGTTGGCCTGCGCCTTGGCCGAAACAAGCAGGTTGCGGTTGTTCTGGTATGCTTCGGTCTGCATGGCTTCCGGATGCACGAACACATGTCCCTTGAAATACGCACGGGCAGAATCGTCCAGCACGCCTTTGAACAATTCACGGCTATAGGTACGGGGTGCGGTATGGTTGATCTTTATATCGTTGCTTACCTGTTGTTCTTTGTCTTGCAGATAAAGCCCGTACACATCGGCATGCGCCTCGGGTTCAGTGAGATTGATCTCCGCCTTGTTCTGTGTGAGTCCGCCGTTGAGCGTTATAAGATGCATCACGAGACGCGAAGCCTTTTCCATATGCGCGTCAAGCTGGTTGAACACCTTGCAGCGGTTGCCCACATTCTGCATCTGGATATATTCCAGCCGGGCATCCGCCGCCAAACGCATTTCAACAAGCGCGTTGGCGAATACTTCGGCCTGCGGACGACTGTCGGTGCACTGCACCAGACGCATCGACGCACCTTTTTCCAACATAATCCAACAGTGGGTGGACACGAAAACGGGATTCTCGCTATGATTGAGACTTACAATCTGCAACGGCTTTTCCAAACGGCATCCTTCGGGCAGGTAGATGAGTAAGGTATCTTCGCTTAAAACCCGGTTCAGCCATTTCTGCTCTTCCCTTCCGGCATCGGGTCCTCCTTGGGCGAAATCGGCGGTAGTACGCACAACGGTCTGTTTTTGACCGGCATGCAGTCCTTGGTCCGCCGCTTCGAAAAACGGCATCAGTTTGGAGCGGTTCGCCGGAGTGGCTTCGAGATCGCTCAGGCGGCATACGCAAGGTCGGGTGCCTAACTCGGCCGCTTGAGCGGGATCAAGCAGGTTCTTACCACGGGTTCCGGCCACACAGCCGTTATAAATCAACACCTGCTGCACGTCAAGCCCTTCTATGTCGCAACAGAAATCACGAGGCAGACCCGAACAAGCCTGCGGTCGCCTGCGTTCGGTGAAATCGCGTGCGCCCGCCTCTTTCCAAAACGAAACTTTTTCGCCGAAAAGACCGCTTCCGGGCATAAAGCGTGATTCGGGCAAGGCAAGGAAACGTTCCAGCGCAAGGGTGGCCAGTTCGTTCATCTCTCTGGCAAAGCCCTGCTGGGAATTGCGACAGGCACAGGCCTGTCCACAGGCTTCCTTTACCCAATTCTGTATCGTGTTTTTTACATTCTGCATGATAAAGATTATTTGCCGCAAGCGTTGTCCTTGAGCCAGTCGTAGCCTTTTACCTCAAGTTCCTTGGCCAGTTCCTTGGTGCCGGTCTTCACGATTTTTCCGTCGGCCAGCACGTGCACGAAATCGGGCACGATATAGTCGAGAAGCCTTTGGTAGTGGGTGATGACGATAATGGCGTTGTCTTTGTCGGCCAGTTTGTTCACGCCACCGGCCACGATGCGGAGAGCATCGATGTCGAGTCCCGAATCGGTTTCGTCGAGGATGGCCAGTTCCGGCTGCAGCATCGCCATCTGGAATATCTCGTTCTTTTTCTTCTCGCCGCCCGAAAAGCCTTCGTTCACGCTGCGGTTGGCCAGTTTGTCGGTCATGCCCACCAAGGCCTGCTTTTCTTCCATGTATTTCATGAAAGCGAAGGTATCCATCGGGTCCAGCCCCTTGTATTTGCGCTGCTGGTTCACCGCCGCGCGCATAAAGGAAGTGATGCTCACCCCCGGAATCTCCACCGGATACTGGAATCCTAAGAAAATGCCCTCGCAGGCGCGTTCCTCCACATTCAGGTCGAACAGGTTCTTGCCCTTGTAGTTGATTTCGCCGCCGTCCACCTTGAACATTTCCTTTCCGGCGATAACGGATGCCAGCGTGCTTTTTCCGTTGCCGTTGGGTCCCATGATGGCATGGATTTCGCCCCGGTTCACGTTGAGGTTCACGCCTTTGAGAATCTGCTTTCCGTTGATGGAAGCGTGCAAATCTTTTATTTCGAGTAACATGATTTATATTTTTCGGTTTGATTGATACTCAGCCCACACTGCCTTCGAGGCTGACACTGAGCAGTTTTTGCGCCTCTGCGGCAAATTCCATCGGCAACTGGTTCAAAACATCCTTGGCATAGCCGTTCACGATAAGGCTCACCGCGCTTTCTTCCGAAAGCCCGCGTTGGCGGCAATAAAACAGTTTTTCTTCCGAAATACGCGAAGTGGTGGCTTCGTGTTCTATCACGGCGCGGTCGTTCTGACACTGTATATCGGGCCATGTGTGCGCTCCACATCGATTGCCCATCAACAACGAGTCGCAACGTGAAAAATTGCGGGCCCCCGTCGCATTTGGCATCACCTTTACCAGACCCCGGTAGGAGTTTTGGCTCTCTCCTGCCGAAACGCCTTTGGAAACGATGGTGCTGGAGGTGTTCTGCCCGATATGGATCATCTTGGTGC
>CAZPBB010000072.1:0-7224 GCA_964584745.1 uncultured Bacteroidaceae bacterium | reverse complement strand
GGCCGATACCCGATGAAGCGCCGGTAATGAGTATCCTTTGGTTCACAAGGTTCATGATAGAGGCTTTGCTGCAAATGTACAGGAAAAGATAGATATATGCAGCCGGTCGGTCGTCAGCAATCAGGTTGACGTTAAGCGTGCGGTGATACGCGGATACTGCTGTCAAGGCAGTTCGGCTTTTGCACGGCTTCTCTTGTTTTATAGCGCTTTCCTTGCTTTCTTTGCCGTATGATAGAGGCGAAAGAGGATATTACCTGGATTTTGGCCCCCATGGACGGTATCACCGACCATTGTTACCGCAACGCATGGATGGAAGTGTTTGGAGAATACGCCACGATGAAACAGGCGGTAAGCCCTTTTGTTACGCTGGTGAGAGGTGATACCGTGCGGCGTTCGCATCTGGAAGACTTGTTTCCCGAGAACAACCGTATGGAAGTGGAACCGCAGATCTTGGGCAACGAGGCGGAATATTTCGCACCCATGGCGCAGGCCTTGTCGGATATGGGATATACTTCCGTTAACTGGAATCTCGGATGCCCCATGCGGCAGGTGGCGGGAAAACGCCGAGGCAGCGGTATGTTGCCCTATCCGGATATGATAGACCGCTTTCTTTCGCGTGTCTTGCCGGCTTCTCCGATAGCCCTTTCGGTGAAGGTACGTTTGGGTTATTTCTCCAAAGACGAGATTTTTCCGGTGCTGGAAGTGTTGAACCGTTTTCCGCTCAAATATGTGGCCATTCATCCCCGCATCGGCAAACAACTCTACACGGGAGAGGCGGATTGGGATATGCTGGAAGAAGTGTTGCCCCATTCCTTGCACGAATGGGTATATAGCGGCGATATAAACAGCGAGGAAAAGGCCTTTGCCTTTACCGGTCGTTTCCCCTCCATCCGCCGCATTATGTTGGGACGGGGCGTGGTTGCCGATCCTTTTTTGCCTTGCCGTCTGAACGGCAAAGTGTTCTCGCACGAAGAACAAAAACGTATGTTTGCCCACTTTACGGCGGTGTTGTTGCGGAATTACCGGCAGTCGTCTTTGTCCGAAAGGGCCATATTGCAACGTCAAAAAATGTTTTGGAGCCGATTTTCGGGTAACTTTGTACCGCCGAACGGCTTTGAACAGATAAAGAGAATAACCGATATCGCTGGATATACGGCACGTTGTGCGGAGTTGTTCGGCGAAAACCGGCATCAAAACGAAATATCATGACAACGGAAGACTTCAAATTGAATCTGGGTAAATCCCTCTGTGTATTCGACTTGGAAACAACGGGTATCAGGGTAGGGATGGACAGGATAGTGGAAATCGGTATCGTGAAAGTTTTTCCTGACGGACATACCGAAGAATTTCTCCGGCGGGTGAATCCCGAAATTCCTATTCCCGCCGAGGCATCTTCCGTTCACCATATCTATGATGCTGATGTGGCGTTGGAACCCACATTCAAGGAACTTGCCCCGTTGGTGGTGCAATTTATCGGCAACAGCGACCTGGCCGGTTTCAATTCCAACCGTTTCGATATTCCCATGTTGGTAGAGGAATTTTTGCGGGTGGGCGTGCGGTTTGAAATAAAAGGACGGCGGATGATAGACGTGCAGAATATTTTTCACAAGATGGAACAACGCACGCTTACGGCGGCCGTCCGTTTCTATCTGAACAAGGAGCTGGAGAATTCGCACAGCGCCATTTACGACACGCGGGCTACCTACGAGGTTCTGAAGGCGCAGATTATGCGTTACGAACAAACCGCATACACCGATAAGAACGGAGCGAAAGGTTATCCTGTAAAGAACGATATGGATGCCTTGGCGGAATTTTCAACCGTAGGGCATTATGCCGATCTGGCCGGTTTCGTGGCTTATGATTCCAAAGGAACGGAAGTGTTTGGCTTCGGTAAGCACAAAGGAAAAAAAGTGGAGGAAGTCTTCCGTGATGAACCTTCGTATTACGATTGGATTCAAAAGGCCGACTTCCCCCTCTATACCAAGCAGGTGCTGACCGAAATCAGGTTGCGTTCGCTTAAAGCTTGACAAACTTTTTAGAGAACGTACCTTCGGCGGTTTCCAACAACAGGACATAATTGCCCGCCCTGAGGCTTTCCACGTTCAGCGTTGTTTCTGTATTGTCGCCACCTTCGGCTTCCTGCATGAGATGCCCTTGAAGGTCGCAGATGCGCAAGCGTTTAACAGGAACAGGGCTTAAAACCTTCAGGGTGTTTCTTACCGGATTGGGAATGATTTCCACCTGTGCTTCTCCCTTGTTTTCGTTGGCGGTTTCGGCCTGGAAAATGGCTGCATAAATTTGATTGGCCGTTATGCGGAAATTATAATCCGGGCGTTCGGAAACCACTTTTCCGTTTCGGGTCCAACGTAAGAATTGATAGCCTTCGTTCGCCTTGGCGGAAATGGTGGCGATGGCATTTTCCCGGTATTTTCCTGCGCCTGTAACCGTGCCGCCCGCCGCCGGGGAGCAACGTAGCGTCAAAGTGTAATAGTTGGGAATAGAGAGACGCGCTTCTTTTCGTATGGAAACAAAACCGTCTTCATACAGGGCGGCTACCTGATACACTACCGTGCCGCTGGGGGCAAGCGAATCGAGGCAGTCGGTGGCCATTGTGAGAGAATCGAGAACGGTTCCGTTGCGATATACACGATAGCCGAGCAGGTTATGGGTATTGCCTACGGGCGGATCCCAACGGAACCATACGGAATCGATGATGTTTTTGGTTATGGTCAGATTTTCTACAGGGGCGTCGAATTTGGTTTCATCGATGGCACGGAGTGCGGCACTGGCGTTGATGATACCGGCAAGCGGTGTAAAGAAATTCCGGTTGATGGAGTTTTCGTTGGACGAATTTTGTAGAAGATTTTTTACTTGGATGGGGGTAAGTGTGTTGTCTCTCGAAAGCATCAGGGCGCAAAGACTGGCTACCAGAGGGGTTGCCATCGAAGTGCCGGACATTTCATCATAATATTGGTCGTTGAAATTGGAAATGCCGCGCAAACGAAGGCTTTGACTCTTGCAGAAAGTGGAGCTGATGATACCGGTGAATTTATTGTTGATGTTGCCCGTGCCACCGGGAGCAACGATATCCACCCATGCGCCGTAGTTGGAAAAATTGGATTTTACCCCGCTTTCATCTACTGAACCTACACTGATTACATAGGGCGAACTTGCCGGTGCGTTCATTTCATTTTTGTTGTCGTTGCCGGCGGCGGCCACGATCACGATGTTTTTGTCGTAACAGGTACGCAGGATTTCGTCTCCGACGGCACCTTCCCCTACGCTTCCCCAAGAACAACTGATTACTTTGGCTCCTTTTTGCGCCGCCCAACGGATACCTTCATAGCCCCCCACAACGTTGTCCGGATATTGGGGAAGGTTTGCGCCCACCGCCAAAAGCGTTACGCCGGAAGCCAAAGATGCGATGCCGATACCGTTGTTGTTTTTGGCACCGACCACACCGGCGCAATGTGTACCGTGCGACCATGAGTAGGGTGGGCAAGGATCGGCTTCGTTCGGTGAGGAGGCATACAGTTTTGTGCAGGTTAAATCTTGATTGGAGTAAGGTGGGTTGGAATTACCCGAGGTTTGGGTACCGGCATTGTATTGACGGCTGGTGGGAATGTTGAGTTCGGGATGATTGGCCCAGATAGCGCCGTCTACAATGGCAGCGATAAGGTTGGAATCGCCTTGTTGCATGCTCCAGGCTTCTTCGGCATTGATCATCTTTAGATACCATTGGAATTCCACACCGTTGATGGTCTGGTAGAAGGGGTCATCGGGAATGGATTTCGGGGTAGGTGTTACCGCCATGATTTTGGCAATGGGAATACGTTCCACATATTCCACGTTGGGATCATTTTCAAGCAGACGGATAATTTTTTCGATATCTTTCGTGCTGTCGAACTGGATGCGGAAAGTGCGGTCGAGAACAGGGTTGTCGAACAACTGCAAGGATCTTGCTTCACGGTGTAGTCCGAACTTATCGGCTTTCTTGGCCGCAATCTTGAGATTCAGCGCTTCGATAGGCACCACCTCCCTTTGCAGTTTTTTTGCGCTGACTGAAGATGTTTCCTTGAACTTTATATACAATGCATTGTCCAGATATTCCTGTGCATGAAGGCCGGAGACATTCATCAATCCGCAGCCGGCGAGCAGGAATACGAGTTTTTTGAAAAGTTTCATGGTAGTATTTTGTATTAAGATTTTTTCATCGTTTTATATAAGCATGTGGAGTGCCTTTTGCAGGCTTTCCACAAAGTATTCTATTTCGGATACCGTATTATAGAGGGCGAAACTGCAACGTACACAACCGGGAATATCCAAGGCTTTCATGAGCGGTTGGGCGCAGTGATGTCCGGTGCGGACGGCAATGCCCATCTGGTCAAGGATAACGCCGATGTCGTAGTGATAGGCACCTTTTACGTTAAAGGAAATAACGCCCGAATGGCGGTCTCTCTCTCCGTATATTTCCAAGCCCTTGATGCCGCTCAGGCCTTCAAAGGCGTAGTCTACCAATTCGGTTTCGTGTTGTCCGATGGCCGTGAAACCCACGCGGTGCACAAATTCAAGCGCGGCCTTCAAGGCGATGCCTTCGGCGATGGGCGGGGTTCCGGCCTCGAACTTGAACGGCAGGGGGGCAAAGGTTGTCCGGTGCCATTCAACGTCTTCGATCATCTCGCCGCCGAATTGATAGGGTGGAAGCTGTTCAAGCCTTTCTTGTTTTCCGTACAGCACGCCGATGCCCGTGGGAGCGTAAACTTTATGTCCCGACCATACATAGAAATCGCAATCCAGGTCACTTACATTTACCGGACAATGGGCAATTCCCTGTGCGCCGTCTATGAGCACGAGGGCACCGTAGGCGTGTGCCAAGGCGGTCATCTCTTTAACGGGATTGATAAGGCCCAGCACGTTTGAGATATGCGGAAAGACCACGATTTTGGGTCTTTGGGTCAGTTTCTGCTCAAACAGCTTTAAATCGATGGTCCCGCTGTCCTGCATGGGCATCACTTCGAATTTAGCTCCGCTGCGCAGGCAGGCCTGTTGCCAGGGCACGAAATTGGAATGATGCTCGGATACGGTGGCCAACACGGTGTCGGTGGGGAGCAGAAGTCCACGGGAGAACGATTCGGCGAGCAGGTTTACCGCTTCGGTGGTGCCTTTGGTAAAGATGATTTCCTCCTTGGCGGCCGCGCCCATGAAAGTGCGTACATATTCACGGGTTTCTTCAAAGGCGGAGGTGGCCTCCTGGCTTAGATAATGAACGCCCCGGTGTACGTTGCTGTTGAGGTTCCGGTAATAGTCGGTCAAGGCAGACAGTACGGATTCGGGTTTCTGAGTGGTGGCCGCATTATCCAAGTAAACCAAAGGGTGACTGTTTACCTGCCGGCTCAATAAGGGAAACTCCTGTCTGATATCCGAAGTCTTCATAATTTGTTGGGTTGCCACAAAGAGCATACTATCAGTGCGTTCAAGCTCTTTCTTCTTTGTGGCGGGATGCGAATATAGTGAAAATATCGACATAGAATTGTTGATATTGTTTAAGAATGTCTAAATTTGCGTTTCGGAACCAATCCAAGTGAGTTACTTTTGTTAAAAAATGTCAATCCGATTAACTTACATTGACCAATGAAAAACAAATATTCTGACCTGATTGAGCAGACTTTTGAATTTCCGAAAGATGAATTCAAGGTTGTCGATAATGAATTATACTTTAACGATGTGCCTTTGATGGATATCATCAAGCAGTATGGAACGCCTTTGAAAATCACCTATCTGCCCAAGATATCTTCGCAGATACAATGGGCGAAACGTTTGTTCAATGTGGCGATGGCCAAGGTGGATTATCAGGGTGATTACAATTATTGTTACTGCACCAAGAGTTCCCAGTTCGAGTTCGTTTTGGAGGAAGTGCTTAAGAACGATGTGCATATTGAGACCTCTTCCGCCTTCGATATCAATCTTATCTTTGAACTCTACGCGCAGGGGCTCATCGACAAGGAGCACTATATAATATGTAACGGCTTCAAGCGGCCGCAATATATGGAGAATATCGCCGAACTGGTGAACCAGGGCTTTGTCAAGACCACGCCCATTCTTGACAACAAGGAAGAGTTCGAGTATTTCGACAAATGCATCGAGAAGAAATGCCAGTTGGGTATACGGATCGCTTCCGAAGAAGAGCCCCGTTTCGATTTCTATACCTCCCGTCTGGGTATCCGGTGCGATGAAATCGTGGATTTTTACAAGCAGAAGATTGCCAAAAACAAGAAGTTCAGCCTTGAAATGCTGCATTTCTTCATCAATACGGGCATCAAGGACAACTCCTACTATTGGAACGAACTGGCCCGAAGCGTGGGGCTGTATTGCGAACTGAAGAAGATATGCCCCACGCTCCATGCCATCAATATCGGCGGCGGATTCCCTATCAAGAACCGTTTGGACTTCGATTACGATTACGAATACATGGCCGAGGAAATCGTGGCGCAGATCAAGAACATCTGCGGTCAGAACGGCGTTCCCGATCCGGATATCTTTACCGAGTTCGGTTCGTTTACCGTGGGCGAGAGCGGCGCGGCGCTCTATTCCATCGTGAACCAGAAGCAGCAGAACGACCGGGAACGCTGGTATATGATCGACAGTTCCTTTATCACCACCTTGCCCGATACATGGGGCATCAACCAGCGTTACGTGTTGTTGCCGGTCAATAATTGGGACAAGGAATACCAACGGGTTTTTCTGGGCGGCCTTACCTGCGACAGCCAGGATTACTACAATAACGAGGCGCACTCCAACGCCGTGTTTCTGCCCAAGATGACCGATGGCGAACCTATGTATATCGGCTTTTTCCACACGGGGGCATACCAAGAGGCGTTAGGGGGTTACGGCGGTATTCAGCACTGCCTCATACCGGCACCCAAGCATATCATCATCGACAAGGATGCCGACGGCGAATACACCACTAAACTTTTCGCCAAGGAACAAAGCTACAAGGCGATGCTCAAAATCTTAGGGTATTAGCGCTGCCCTTGTATGGGAAGAATACAGGGAAAAGCATGGGAATGGAAAAGGATAAATCTCTTGTTTTTTGGGGCTTTTGACCTATAAAGGTAGGGGGCTACAACGATAAAAAAGACAATAATATGAGAAAGACAGTAATGGCGGTCATAGCCGCCGTGGCAATGACGCTGACGATGGGTATGCTTCAAGGTTGCGGTGCAT
>CAZPBB010000071.1:7400-7741 GCA_964584745.1 uncultured Bacteroidaceae bacterium | reverse complement strand
ACGCGCATACTTTGGGAATATTGCCCACAATCCGTAAAGCATGGGCTTCTTCGGGCAGTTTTTCGGGGAAAGTGATAACGGCAAGCCGGAACATAACTTTTCTTTTATCGGATCCATCCGGAAAAAGCATCATCGGTAAAAAGGGATAGAAAAAGGCAGATACCGTAAAACGAATTTCCCTACGGCGGCATTACCCGCATCAGGTTATATGGGGTTGATCTCAGCCTTTCGGCACCCCTTTGGTTGATTCTGCTCCGAATCGGTTGCAAAGATAGAAAAAAAACGTTTTGGACGGCGGGCTGCTTCGTTGGAAGGCTTGTCTTCCTCGGTCACTTACAAAA
>CAZPBB010000071.1:0-7300 GCA_964584745.1 uncultured Bacteroidaceae bacterium | reverse complement strand
CTTCCTCGTTGCCTTCGCCTTCCGCCTTGCATCTCACCATCCCAAACGTTTTTTTAGGGGTGAATGAGTTTGGACGGCGGGCTGCTTCGTTGGAAGGCTTGTCTTCCTCGGTCACTTACAAAAGTAAGCTTCCTCGTTGCCTTCGCCTTCCGCCTTGCATCTCACCATCCCAAACGTTTTTTTTAGGGGTGAATGAATTTGGACGGCGGGCTGCTTCGTTGCAGCTCTCGGCTTGTTCGGGAAAACCCGTTATAGCGGGCTTGTCGGTGCCGATCTTCCATTTTTCGGGAAAACCTATTTTTTTTCATGAAATTTTTTTTCTTTTGTAGCGTGAATTGCTTGTATCAGAGTACTTTAAAATGATAGTAGTAATTGATTTATAAGTAGATACAAGGGAGTAACAAAACGTTTGTAAACATTACGGATATGGCAACGAAGAAGATTGCCCCCAAGGTGGCAAAAGGAAAGGCGGGCGTACAGACGAAAGCAGAGAAGGTTGCGCCGAAAAAAGAAAGCAAGATGGCGGTTAAGAAAGTTGTGGCTAAACCGATGGTCAAAACCCAATCGAAGGTTAAGCCGGTAACCAAAACTTCTGCCAAATCCGTAGCGAAAACCGCTAAATCCACCGTGAAGCCCGTAACCAAACCGGTCAAACCGGTGGCTAAAACCTCGGCCAAACCTATAGTGAAAAAAACGAAGGCCGTCTCGAAACCAGTTGCCAAATCGATGGCCAAGCCGGTGGCAAAATCTTCGACAAAGTCTGTGGCGAAAGTGGCGAAAACCACTAAATCCACCGCGAAGCCCGTAAACAAATCCGTCAAACCGGTGGCCAAAACTTCGGCCAAACCTGTAGCGAAAACAACGAAAGCCGCCTCGAAACCTGTTGCCAAACCGGTGGCAAAGTCTTCGGTGAAAGTGGCGAAACCTGCGAAAACCGCCTCGAAATCTGTTGCCAAATCAGTGGCTAAACATGAGGCAAAATCTTCGGTTAAACCTGAAGCGAAAGCTGTCGCGAAACCTATGACAAAGGTGGCTAAGCCGGAGGCGCAACCGGTTAAGACGGCTGCCGCTTCAACATCATCCGTAGGAAAAAAACTTTGCAGAATTATCAGTTATGATAAAATGACGCCGGAGATTAAGGCGCTTTTCGATGCCCGCTATCCCGATGGCTATGCCGATGCGGTGATGCGCTATCCCAAACCGAGCGGTGAATCTTTCTATGCCGTAGGGCTATATACCAAGGATGCCGATTATCTGATTAAGGTGGATGTGGATGTGGATATGTCTGCGCTTGATGAAGATTATGGTTCGGAAGAAACCAATATGGAAGAGGTAGAGAGCGAGAACACCAACGATAGCCAGAGCGGTCCGGATGTCAATGACCTTGCCGATACTTTGGCCGACGATGCGTCTGATCCGGTATAAGGTCAGTAAACGGGAAGTATCAGGGGATTGTCGCTCAAGGGATGCTTTCCGATACAGAGCGGAGATCCGTAGATTTTTTCCAATGTTTCCTTTTTAAGAATGTTTTCTATATCTCCCTGCATGGCGGTTTTTCCGTGATGCAGACAGAGAAAGCGGTCGCAGAATTCAGCCGCGAGGTTGATGTCGTGCAGCACCAGCAAACTTGCCGTATGCTTTTGCAGCGTGATGCGGCGCAGGGTTTTCAGGATATGCACCTGATTGGCCAGATCGAGGTTGGCCGTGGGTTCGTCCAGTAGCAGGATTTCGGGTTCCTGGCATAAGGCTCTTGCGATAGCGGCCAGTTGACATTCTCCGCCACTGAGTTCTCCTATCTTTTTCCGATAAGGATCATAGGATTCCAAACCGGTATCTTTACCCACTGTAAGCAGACATTCTTCTGCGATTTCCCGGTCTTTTGAATCATAGGAAAGCTGATACCATTTTTTATGCGGTGTTCTTCCCATCAAAACGAAATCCATTAACGGAAGCGGCGATTTGTCGATATGTTGCGGTACGATGGCAAGCCGTCTGGCTCTTTCACGCGGTGTCATGCGCCACAAATCCTTTCCGTTCGCACAAACTTTGCCTTGTGCGGGAATATTGTGGCAAAGGGCGTTGAGCAAGGTGCTTTTCCCTGATCCGTTGGGACCGATGATACCCGTAAGGGTTTGCCGGGAAGCGGAAAAAGAAATGTCTTCCAAGGCGAATCCACCTGGGTAACGGGTAGAAAGGTGTTCTACAGAGAGGGAAACGGCGCAGGTCATCTTGATCGGGAATGGGATTTGAGCAATAGATAAACGAACAATCCACCGCCGAGGATACCGCTCACCACACCGATGGGCAGTTGACTCGGATAGAGGAGAATGCGGGAGATGAAATCGCAAAGCAAAAGGAAAATCCCTCCGCCGAAAAACGAAAGGGGAATGAGGCGGCGGTAATCGTTGCCTGCAAGGCGGCGAAGGATATGGGGAACCACCAAACCGACAAAACCGATAATGCCTGTCTGCGCCACACTGATAGCGGTAAGCATGGCGGTGAGCAACAGCAGTACGGGAATCAGCATGGCGGTGTTTACACCCATGCTTCGTGCCGTTTCATGTCCCATGCTTAAGATATTGATGCGCTGTGAAAGCAGTATGGCCAGCACCAGTCCGCCAATGGAAAATCCGGCAGCAAGCAGGGCACCCTGTAGGTTGCACCCTTCCAATGACCCCATAGTCCAATACAGGATGCGGGTCATGTCTTCGGGAGAGGAAAGGCTCATAAGCAATGTGGTGGCGGCCGAGCAGAGAATACCGGTCATGATGCCTGCCAAAAGCAGGTTCTCCACAGAGTGGCATACACGGAAATAGAACAACAGCAACACGCTGACGGCGGCGGCACCGAGCAGGGCGCATAGTCCCGTGCCGCCCGTCAGGCCGATACCACTGGTGAAGGCGATGGCGACTCCTAAGGATGCGCCGCCTGAGATGCCCAGCGTATAAGGTTCAACCAAGGGATTCTTGAACAAGCCTTGCAACAGGCATCCCGAGAGCGAAAGCATGCCGCCGATGCATATGGCAGCCAATGTGCGTGGCAAACGCAAACCCAGAAGGATGGCCGTTTCCATTCCGTCTTTGGGCAGGGAAGTCCATGAGAGCGGAGAAATGAAAATCTCGCCCCAGGAAAGGGATGCCACCGCGCAAAGCAACAGCACGAATGCAGAGATACAGATCCAACTTGAGGTTTTCCCAAGGAAGGCGTTCATCGGATGCTTTTTAGGTAGTCGGCGATGGATTGAAGGGTTTCCCGGAAAAAAATCGGTGTGGGGCAGCAGGCCTTGGTGTCATCCACCAACAGGATACGGTTGTTTGCCACAGCCTCGATATGGGGAAATTTGCGCCAGAACGCCACCGCTTCATTGCCGGATCCGGACATGCGGCTGATAATCAAAACGGCGGGATTGCCCGCAAGCACGTATTCGGGCGAGATACCGCCGCCCTTGTATTCCTTAACGATGTTGTCCAATCCGAGAAAACATAGGTATTCATTCATGAAGGTACCTTCGATAACAGGAAAAAGCGGATTGCTGCCGATTTGGAAGAAGGCTTTCGTGGCGTGTGGAAACGGTGGGTTTCGGGTAAATTCCGTCCGTATTTCCTCCACTTTGCGGATTTCACTTTCCACAAGGCTGTCGGCGGTAGTTCTCCTTCCTGCCAACAGGCCTATTTCCCGTGTTTGCGCGCAGATTTCGTCAAAAGATTTCGGTGTGGAAAAATCCTTGACGCGGATGCCCATGCGTTCCAGTTGTTTTCTTACCTCTGCTTTGGTGAACGACATGCAGAACACGAGATCAGGTTTGAGTGAAATTATTTTTTCAACACTGATTTCAAGAACATTGCCCACTATAACAGCTGTTTCTCCGTTTAAAGGAGCGGGACAGTAGGAGGTTCTGCCCACGATACAGGAATCTGCATCCAATTGTTGCAGAGTGGCGGTGATGGACGGAGAAAGGGAGACGATCCGCACGCAATCCTGTGCGGGACAGAACAGGCATATCCCCCACAGAAGGAATATCGTTATGGCGATTTTCAGGTCTTTCATGGCGGGCAAATTTAGCCATAATCGGGGAAAAATCGGTTTTTTGTACCTTTGTAGAATTGTGTATCCCCAAACTATTTTTGAACTTTGAATAAAATACTGAATCATAGAGCTATCGTAAGGTTGGTCGGAGTGATTGCCGTTATAGGGTCGGGTATGCTTTCCGTCAAGGCGCAATCAGACACGGTTATTCTGTCTATTCCCGATCCCTATGCCGGTATCGGTTTTGTGGAGATAGTGGAAAGCCGGGACGACAGTTCTGCGATGAACCGCCGTTTGTTGGAAGATTTGGCCGAAGAGGAAATATCCGAGTTATGGCGGATGCGCCAGAATTTTGCCTATACATCATTTAATCCCAATGTGTTGCATTATCGTCATCCGAATGAGGTGATTAACGGCAATGATACGGTATGGATTTCGTTGGCGGATTCGGGCTGTGTATATACACACCCCTTTTGCGGGCGGCTTACATCTCCTTTCGGTTTCCGTTGGGGAAGGATGCACTACGGCACGGATGTGGGGTTGAGAATCGGCGATACGATACGGGCGGCTTTCGATGGTATGGTGCGTATCGCCCAACGCAACTATTCGTATGGAAATATCGTCATTATCTTTCATAAGAACGGCTTGGAAACCTATTATGCGCATATGGACCGTCTTCTGGTGCAGCCCAATCAGGTGGTGAAGTCCGGAGACCCGATAGGCTTGGGAGGCAATACGGGACGCAGCAAGGGGCCGCATCTCCATTTAGAGGTGCGTTATCTTGGCGCTCCCATAGACGCGCAGTATCTGATAGATTTCTTCCAGTGTAAACTTAAGGTGGAACGCTTTCCTGTATGTAAGGAAACCCTCTATGGCGTTTCATCCTCAGGTGCCCGCTATCATAAGATCCGGAGCGGAGAGACCCTCAGTTCCATCGCCCGCAAGTATCGTACTTCGGTGAACCAGATCCGCGCACTCAACGGTATGAAGAGCAGTAAGATCAGAGCCGGTACCACGATTCGGGTACGGTAGTGCCTCTTCCGGATGTCCGGTTAGGCTGCGGAAGGCCCTAAACTGCAGGAATGTTGACTATACGAAAAATAATCAAGTAAAAAACGAAAACTGTTTTAATGAAAACAAACAACACACTCCGACTTTTCAGTAGCGTGCTGTTCGTGTTGCTGATGGTGGGTTGTCAACCCGAAAAAAAGAAAGAAAAACCGGGGCTTCCGGAAGAAATCCCATCGATTTCGCAGGTCTATGTGCTTTGTCAAGGTGTTTGGGGAATGAATAACAGTACATTGTATAATTGGGATGTAAAGGAGAAAAAAACAACGCTTTGCCTCTTTACCGAGAAGAATCGGCGCGGATTGGGTGATACGGGGAATGACCTGGAGTTTTACGGCAGTAAGCTTTATGTGGTGATGAACGTCTCCAATACCGTTGAAGTGGTGGATGCCCGTACAGGTGTTTCTCTCAAGCAGATTCAGATGGTAAACGGGGACGGCACGGGACGGCAGCCGCGTTATGTATGTTCGGGCAATGGTAAAGTGTATGTCTGCGCTTTCGATGGCTCGGTAAGCCGTATCGATACCGTTTCGTTGGAGATAGATGCCATTGCCACGGCCGGACGTTCTCCCGACGGCATCTGCCGTAGCAATGGCAGGATCTATGTGAGCAATTCGGGTGGAATGGATTATCCGAACTACGACAGTACCGTTTCCGTGATCGATGAAGACTCCTTTACCCTTGTCGCTACCGTTGAAGTAGGGCTGAATCCCCACAGAATGGATGTGGATAAGAAAGGAAACGTATATGTATGCACACGCGGCGACTATGGCGAAACACGCGGTAACTTTTACCGAATCGATTCCCAAACGAACCGGGTGGACAGAACTTTCGGTATTCCGGTACAGAATTTCTGCATTGTGGAAAATAGGGTGTATTGCTATTACAGCGACAATGGCGGCGCTTCCAAACTGGGGGTGCTGAATCTGGACAGTGGAGATTGGGAGACCGAGGATTTTATAAGCGACGGTACGCAGGTACAGACACCGTATTTCATAGCGGAATATGCCGGAGATATCTATGTGGGAGATGCCAAAGATTATGTGTCGTCCGGCAATGTGTATTGTTTTACAAAAGATGGGAAGTGCCGGTATAAACTGGAGAATGTGGGATTGTTGCCGGCGGCGATGGCCGTGCTTGCCGACTAACGGATGCTGTCTGCCGGCAGGCTGAACAGATAGCTGCGTCGTGAACGGTTGGGCAGTTGCCGTTCCCTCAGCCAGGGATTATAAAGTTTGAGCGTCTGATATGAAACGCCCTGTCGGCGCGCGAAGTCGAACAAATCGTGCACGGCGGTGTCGATGACCCAACGGTGCATGGCCATAGGGCGGTAGTAATCTTCTTCAGCGAGCAGAAATCCGTACCGTTCCGGTTCGCCTAAAATCAGTTTCTCTGCCAGAATCCGATAGAGGTAACGGGTGGTTTCTTCTGGCAGATGCAGGTAGTAGTAGGCATTGGTCTGTTGCGTCTGTAAATGATAATCCATGTTGTTTTTGCCCGTATTGTAGGCGGCTGCGGCAAGCGTCCAGCTGCCGAAATGCGCGTACAACATGTTGATGTAGTCGCAAGCCGCCCGCGTGGCTTTTTCCAAGTGATAGCGTTCATCCACAAAATCGTTCACCTCCAAACCTAAGTCTTTGGCCGTTCCAGGAAGAAGTTGCCAGAAACCGGCCGCCTTTGCCGGCGACACTACATTGGTGAGCCCGCTTTCCACCAATGCAAGAAACTTGAAATCATCGGGAACACCACATTCTTTCAGAATCGGTTCGATTTGCGGAAAATAACGTCCGGAACGCTTCAGCAATAACAATTGGTTTGATTGCCAATAAGTGTTTACCATCAATTCTCTTTCCAGACGTTCCCGTACCAGGAAATAATCCATCGGTACCGTCTCTCCGGCAAAACTGAGCGTGTCAGGCAAGGCAGGCGGCAGAATGCGGTAGCCTTCCTCTGTCAGACGGCGTTTTGCACAGGTATTGTCGTTTTCGGTAAAAGCTGAAAAGAGCAAGAACACAAAGCTACACAACAAGGCCGTACAGGCGCAAGGCAAAAGGAGCCGCCTCAGGGTGCGGCGGAATTTATGAGAACGGATCGCCGTCATGAAACAAAATACGGATGATAAACAAACGGACTTTTGAAATCTTTCAAGCGTTCGCCTTTCTGGTCTTTGGCGGAGAGCAGCGGGTCGGGACATTTCCAGTCGATG
>CAZPBB010000070.1:0-7991 GCA_964584745.1 uncultured Bacteroidaceae bacterium | reverse complement strand
CGGCCGGTTACGCTTTTAAAGATGTCTGTATTGTGTTTGTGCGCGGGATTATAGAGCAGTGCCACATCGCATTCCATTTCAAAGAACACGCGGTTGTCCTGCGCCATGCAATCCAGCTTATATCCGCGCTTGGCGCAATGGAAACACAAAACTATCGTGCCGTCTTTTTCCACCATTCCGAAGTTCATCGGCACGATATACGGGTAGCCACTTTGGTGGTCGTTGAAGGCTATCCGGCAGACATGGCAATGTTTCATGATGTACATGATGGTGTTGCGGTCCGTTATTTCCCGGTCTTTGCGAAACATGATGCTGCCTCCTGTTTTTTGCCCAACAAACAGATCAGGTTGGAGAAACCTTCCGTATGAGGGAAATATTTTCCTGTCGTTAGGATCAAAAAGTTCAATAACTATTCCTTGGTAACTTGGTAAAGGAAACGTTTGATGCTTCGCTTGGGAGTTTTTTCAAACTCTTCGGTCATGATCTTTATCTTGCTGATCTGGCTGTAGGCCGGCAATGTCGCGTTAACGGCCACGCGGTTCTGTTCCATGATGGTTTCCAACTGTTCCAGATTGATACCGTTTTGGTCGGCTGCTTCAAAATCGGGATAAACCAAGGCTTCGATTCGGCCGTTTCCGGCATCGATAACCAACGATTCGGAAACGAGGTTCAGCGTATTGATTTGGTCTTCTATTTCTTCTGGATAGATGTTTTGCCCGCTCGCACCCAAAATCATAGTCTTGCAACGGCCTTTGATAAAGAGATTGCCTTCGGCATCCAAAATACCCATGTCGCCGGTTTTCATCCAGCCGTCTTCGGTAAAGGCGGCTTTGGTGGCTGCTTCGTTCTTGTAATAGCCCAACATTACATTGGTGCCTCTTACCAGAATTTCTCCCGGTATTTCGGCTGGGGCGGCGGAATCTATCTTGATTTCCATACGGGGGGCTGCCTTACCGCAAGAATGAAGCGCGTGCGAAGCCCAAGGCGCATAACTGATGATAGGGCCACATTCGGTCATGCCGTAGCCCACCGTGTAAGGAAATTTCATGCGTTTGAAAAAATCTTCGGTTTCGCGGTTGAAAGGTGCACCTCCGATGATTACCTCCACGAACCGGCCGCCGAAAGCATCTACGAGCGTGTTGCGGACACGGTCGGTAATCGTGGTGTCCAAAACAGGTAATTTCAACATGGCTTTTACGGCAGGTCGTTCAATGATGGGTTGTATCTGCTTGCGATAAATTTTTTCGATGATAAGCGGAACGGCGATGATGATATCGGGGCGGATTTCTTGAAACGCCTCGAAAATCACCTTTGGAGAAGGGTTACGGGTGAGGAAATGGATATGGGAACCTTTTCCGAATTCGTAGAGGAACTCAAAAGCCATCCCATACATGTGCGCCATAGGAAGAAGGCTCACCACATTGGAACCCTGGGTGATGGACGGCAACACTTCGTTGGCGAACATCCAGTTCGACCAAAGGGTTCGGAAAGGCAACATCACGCCTTTGCTGTGGCTGGTGGTGCCGGATGTATAACTGATAACCGCCAGTTCATCGGGTTGGTCTTTGTGGAAAACAAGGTCTTCCTGCCCGAAAGATTTGGGATACTTTTCTCCGAATTTCTGATTGAGGTGTTCGAATACCTGCCGGTTGTTTTCGTTGGTGGTATAGAGCAGGTCAAATGTATCGATGGAATAGATGGCATTGATGCGGATCATGCTGGCTGGATTGAGGTTTTCCCAGACCACTTCACCGGTAAAGAGCAGCTTGGCCTCGCAATGGTTCACGATATGGTGCACGTTTTCGGGTTTGAATTCATGCAGGATAGGTACGATGACCGCCCCGTAGCTCAAGGTGGCGATAAACACCACCGCCCAGTTGGAGGAGTTTTTGCCGATAAGGGCAATCTTGTCGCCTTTTTCAATACCGGCCGCCTCGAACAGAATATGTAATTTGGCGATTTTACGGGCTATCTCTTTGTATTGGAAAGTGCTGCCTTTATAGTCGGTAAGGGCGGGAAGCTCCCAATTGCGCTTCACGCTCTCTTCCATGATGCGGAGAAAGCTCTGATCCATTGTTTTGCTTTTTGTTTGTATACAAAGAATAGGTCGGTAGGATATCGGCCATTCTCTTCATACAAAGATACGGGATTTTTTGTACTTGAGTTCCATTTGGGTGTTATGGGAAAGTGTATATTTGCAGATAATCAGTAAAAAATAAACTTGAAACCTTTTTGTTATGGAAGATTGTCAATATCAAGGGCGGACATATCCTCCCAGAAACAACAGTTTGGGTATCGCCGGTTTCGTGTTGGCTTTGCTCGGACTCCTTTTGAGCTGGATTCCCGTATTCGGTTGGGTTTTATGGGTGTTGGGCGTGGTGTTTTCTTTTATCGGTGTGTTTAAAGTGCCGAGAGGTTTGGCGATTGCCGGTTTGGTGATTTCTTTTATCGGACTTATCTTCTTGATTTTTATCATGGGGATTTTGACAACGGCAGCCATAACGGCGGCCCTGTGCTGATAAGGGATAGGCCGATAACGGCTTGTTGTTTCTGGCAAAATATGTTACCTTTGTTCACGATTGACCTCTCTTCAGGGAGTAGAATAAGGTTTTGTTTAAACCGATAACTTTCATTTGTTATGGCCTATAACGAATCGATGTTGATCCGGCGCGATTTGCTTACGCGCGTGTGCAAACTGATGCGAAGCGGGCAATTGCGCGCGGAAATAGACAGGGTGCCGCTTATCATGCGTCCGCGTTACAGTAAGGAAGTTTCCCGTTGCTGTGTATATAAGGACCGTGCGGTAATCAAATACCGCCTTATGGCGATTCTCGGCTACGATATCCGTGACGAAAAGGACGAACTGACGCCTTTGAGTGAATATGCCCGAATGGCGGAGGAACGTACCGAACAGACTACGGCCATCCTTACCGTGGTGGACTTGGCTTGCAGTTCGTGCGTGCAGGTAAACTATGTGGTGACCAATATGTGCCATGGCTGTATCGGGCATCCTTGCACCTTTGCCTGCCATAAGAACGCCATCAGCATCCATCAACAGGCGTATATTGACCCCACCAAGTGTGTGAGCTGCGGTTTGTGTATGAAAGCCTGTCCGTTCAACGCCATCATCTATCAAGCCGTTCCCTGCGAACAGTCCTGTCCTGTAAATGCTATTTCGAAAGACGAACATGGGGTGGAACACATAGATGAAAGCAAGTGTATTTATTGCGGACGTTGTCGGGAAGCCTGTCCTTACGGGGCGATTATGGAAAAGACTTATCTCACCGAGATATTCCGTGCCTTGAAATCAAACAAGAAAGTGGTGGCCCTGGTTGCCCCGTCCATCATGGGGCAGTTTCCCGTACATCCTGGCAAGGTGGTGAGTGCCATCAAGGCCTTGGGATTCGATGAAGTGGTGGAAGTGGCCGAAGGTGCCAACACTACGGCCATCAACGAAGCCGCCGAATTTGAGGAAAGGGTAGTGGAAGGCGGTCAGAAATTTATGACCACTTCTTGCTGCCATTCCTATACCGAATTGGTTCACAAACATCTGAAACATCTCGAACCCTACGTTTCGCATACGCATACCCCAGTGTATTACACGGCGCAGATGGTTAAGGAAGAAGATCCGGACTGCGTTACGGTGTTCTTTGCCCCCTGTCTTTCCAAACGCCACGAAGCCATGGTGGAAAAGGATATCGACTGGGTGCTCTCTTACGAGGAATTGGGCGCGATGTTGACCGCCGACGGCATCGACATTCAGAAATGCGAGGAAGAAAAGTTGGTGGAAATGGACAATGTCGGCCGTGCGTTCCCTTATACCAAAGGGGTTACCGAAGCGGTGCTGCATTATTCCAAGAATCCAGATGCCATAAGGCCTTTCTTTATCGATGGGGTGGACAAGGCGGTCATCAAGAGCCTCAAGACCGTGGAACAGACTTGCGGAGGCCCTGACCAGCCCAACATGATTGAGTTTATGGTTTGCCAGGGAGGCTGTGTAAACGGTTGCGCTTCGATTGCCAATCCGCGCACCGCCGCCCGGCAGATACAGACCTTTATCAAGGAAGACGACGCGCGGAAAACGGGACAGGGGAAATCTACCGGCACCAAGGATTAATACGATGGCGGTATCCTCGTTCTTACGCGGTTATAAAGCCTATTTGAAATTGGAAAGGCAACTTTCCGATGCCACGATTGAGGCATATATCCATGATATACGCCTTTTTTTGCAGTATATGCGGATGGAAGTTCCCGATGAGGAAGATCGACAAGATGAGGAAGATCGACAAAAGGTGGTGCGGTGGCAAGACATCAAGGTATCGGATGTGGAGGATTTTACGGCATTTCTGCTTGAAACGGGGATGAACGCCCGCTCTCAGGCTCGTATTCTTTCTGGCCTAAAGAA
Source organism: uncultured Bacteroidaceae bacterium (assembly GCA_964584745.1). Lineage (GTDB taxonomy): Bacteria > Bacteroidota > Bacteroidia > Bacteroidales > P3 > Pullibacteroides. The sequence goes on along the minus strand of CAZPBB010000070.1, from coordinate 3,586 downwards.
TTTTTTCAATTATTTAGTATTGGAGAAGGTATTGGAAACTTCTCCGGCGGAATTGGTGGAAAGTCCGCGCTTGACGCGGTATCTGCCCGATGTGCTTTCGTATGAGGAAATCGTGCGGATTTTAGATTCGATAGATCTTTCCTTGGTCGAAGGCCGGCGCAACCGCGCCATTCTGGAATTGCTTTATGCTTGCGGCCTGCGGGTTTCGGAATTGGTGAACCTGCAACTTTCGATGCTTTATTTCAACGATGGTTTTGTGCGCGTTATCGGTAAAGGCGACAAGGAAAGGCTTGTACCGATAGGGCAGACGGCCATGCAGCAGGTAAAAAGTTATATTGAGACCGACCGTTGCCATTTTCCGATTGTGGCCGGGAACGAGAATGTGGTTTTCCTTAGTCGGAGAGGGCGGAAACTTTCGCGCGTAATGGTGTTCAAGATCATCAAGAAACAGGCGGAAACGGCCGGCATCACCAAAAACATAAGCCCGCATACTTTCCGGCACAGTTTCGCTACGCATCTTATCGAAGGTGGTGCCGATCTACGTGCCGTGCAGGATATGCTGGGGCATGTATCCATCACTACCACCGAAATCTATACACACATAGACAGACGTTATCTGCAGGAAATCATAGAACGCTACCATCCGCAGAACCGGCGGCGGTAGCAGGACGGGTCTTTATCCTCGTCTTTTTATCAGTTCCGCCACGATCTGCACGGCATTGGTGGCGGCACCCTTGCGGATATTGTCGGAAACGATCCAAAGGTTCATGCCGTTCCGAACCGACTCATCACGGCGGATCCGTCCAACGAATACATCATTCTTTTCGTAGGCGTCGATAGGCATGGGGTAGAGGTTGCCGCTTACGTCATCCTTTACCGTTACACCGGGCATCTCTTCCAGCAGACGGCGCACGTCTGCCATCTCGAAAGGTTTTCTCGTTTCCACGTTCACCGCTTCCGAGTGTCCTCCATATACCGGTACGCGCACCACGGTGGCCGTGATACGGATATCATGGTCGCGAAGAATCTTGCGGGTTTCATTCACCAGTTTCATTTCTTCCGATGTATAACCTTTGTCGTCGAAACCGCCGCCGTGCGGAATGATGTTGTGGTGGATGGGATGGGGATACGCTCTGAGCGGGCTTTCCATGCCTTTTTCTTCATATTCGAGTTGTGTCAGTCCCTTGATGCCCGAACCGCTCACCGACTGATAGGTGGAGATGACCAAACGGTCTATTCCGTATGCTTTGTGGATGGGGGCCAAGGCAAGCACCATCTGGATGGTACTGCAATTGGGATTGGCGATGATGCGGTCTTCTTTTTTGACGGCATCGATGTTTACTTCGGGTACTACCAACGGAACCTGCGGATCCATGCGCCAAGCCGAGGAGTTATCCACCACCGTGCAGCCTTTTTGGGCGAAGAGGGGCGCGTATTGGCGGGATGCCGTCGCACCGGCTGAGAAAATGGCGTAATCGGGGCAGGCCGAGATAGCGTCTTCTACCGACATCATGCGATGTTTGCAGCCGGCAAATTCCACTTCCTTGCCGATGGAACGTTCAGAGGCGGCGGGAAAGAGTTCGATATCGGTAAGATTATATTCTTCCAAAAGGCGGAGCATCTTGGTTCCAACCAAGCCGGTAGCTCCCACGACTGCGATTTTCATTTTTTTTTCTTCTTTTATGTACTGGTAATCATTAAGATGGAATGTTTTTAAAGACGAAATCCCGATAAAATCGAATTTCGTACGTTATTCCAATAAACAAAATTAGGAGGGATACGCATGAAAACGCACAGGCTTGCAAGGATTTTATTAACAGTGGCCGGTTTATTGCCGGGGCTTTCGCTTAGGGCGCAATGGCAGGATTCGTTTGATGCCGGATTGGAAGCATGGCAGGGTATGAAGGCCTGTTTTGAAACCGTAGATGGACAGTTGCGGAGCAAGGGTCCGGAAAAATCATCGCGTATCAGCCTGAGCCGGCCATTTTTGCCGGAAGATGCCGACAGTAGTTTTTATAAGGGTGTATTGACGGGGGATTCAACGCTTTGCTTTGACTTCGGCATTGATCTGGGATTTGTGCCGTCGAGCACCAATCGTTTACGGATCTATCTGTTTGCTGAAGATTCGACCTTGAGCGATACTTCGGCTGCCTACTATCTGCAATTGGGGCAGAAAGGAAGTGTCAATACATGGCAGTTGTATCATGCCGCCTCCGACACGCTTGTGCAGATCTGGCAGGGAAAAAAGGTGTATTCCAAGCAGAGCATGATGAAGTTTAATCTCCGTGTGGTGTATAGACCGTATAAGGCCGACAGTTTGGGGACAAAGTATGGAGCAGGTGGTTTTTTGCAGGTCTATCATTCCACGGGCGATCCATTGACGGCATCCTGGGAAGCAGATGGCGACAGCGTGCCGGAAACGGTGTTTTCAACATCGGAATTTACTCCCTTTCATACGGGGGTGGTGGCGATTTATCAGACCGCTTCCCGTGCCACGCAATATGCTTTCGATTATATGGCCGTGTATCCTTTGCCGCCTGAAAGGGAAGTTTTGCCGGATACGATATCGTTGGATACGGTGGTGCAAGATCTGCCGGTGCCTGCCGGAGGGGCACTTGTCATCAATGAAATTCTGTTTAATCCCCGATCGGGAGAAAGTCGTTTTGTGGAGATATGCAATCTTACCGATACCGCATTTTCGATGAGGCATCTGGCGCTGGGTATTCCTGATGGCGAAAGGTGGCGATATTTTCCCATAACGAAAGATTCCGCACGGCAAATAGAGGCTTATGGGTATAAAGCGGCGGCAAAGGATGCGAAAAACATTGGAAAGACCTATCGTAGAGAGGAGGAGAATATCTTTACGGCAAGTACTTTTCCGTCTTTAGACAGCAAGGTGGGGCGGTTACGGCTTATATGGCTGCCGCCGGCGACAGATACGGTGCGCGACACGGTGTTTATAGACGAAGTGGCTTATAATCAGGAATGGCATCATTGGTTGTTGTCCGATGCGGAGGGCGTTTCTTTGGAGCGTCTGCGGGGAGACAGGTCGGGCATGGAGGCTTCGAATTGGGTATCGGCGGCCGAAACGGCAGGGTATGCCACACCGGGCGGGGAGAATTCGCATGTTTATGTGTTGTCGGGAGAGGAACCCGTATGGTTTTCGTTTGATCCGCCGGTGGTTACGCCCGATAACGATGCCCGGAATGACTTTACTTTTCTGCGGTGGAACCCTGCGTTGGCGGGTTGCATGTGCGATATTTGCGTATATGATGAATTCGGGAGGAAGATAAAGACCTTGGCGCATGAACTGCTGTTGGGTGCGGGTGGCGAGATCCGCTATGATGTAACGGATACAGGCGGGCGGATTCTTCGTCCTGGAATCTATATTGTGTATATCGATCTGCTACGTTCAAACGGTCGGCATAAACGTCTGCGCTGTCCTTTGGTAGTAGGCTGAAATATTGAGGCAGGAAAAGAGGGGGAGAATAAAAAAAGAGAGATACGGAGCACCTCTCTTTTCGATTTTTTGTGGAGTATAGGGGAGTCGAACCCCTGACCTCTTGACTGCCAGTCAAACGCTCTA
>CAZPBB010000069.1:0-8253 GCA_964584745.1 uncultured Bacteroidaceae bacterium | reverse complement strand
GAAAAGCAGTTGGCCGAAGATCTGGCGGCGGCCAGGGCGCAATACAGCTATCTGAGCAGCCGGGTGGACGAACTGGAGAAAGTGGTTTCGGATGTCCATTCCCGCGACCGCAACCTCTACCGCATGATTTTTGAAGCCGAACCGCCCGTGCCCAAAGCCATTCTGCGACAGAATTACAGCGGTTTCAAAGACAATAACATTGCGAAATCCATCATACAGACCTCTGAAAAGGTGGATAAGCTGGCCAACGACCTATATGCCCAGTCGATTTCCATGGACCAGCTTTATGACCTGGCAAAGCAGAAAGAGGAATATATGCGCTGTGTACCCGCCATCTATCCCGTCAACAAGCACAGCAGCCATATGAGTTCGGGGTTCGGATACCGTTTCCACCCCATCTACAAGTCTTTGCGCATGCATACCGGCACGGATATCGCCGCCCCGCAGGGAACGCCGGTCTATGCCACCGGCAACGGACGTGTAACCGTGGCAGACAACAGCCCTATCGGATATTCGGGTTACGGCATCGTCTGCAAAGTAAACCACGGCTTCGGCCACGAAACGCTCTATGCACACCTGAGTAAACTGGCGGTGCGTCCCGGACAAAATGTAAAACGCGGGGATATCGTGGGGTATGTAGGTTCTACAGGTGCGTCCAAAGGGAATCACCTGCATTACGAAGTCTTGGTGAACGGCAAGCATACAAATCCCGTTTATTATTTCTTCATCGACATCTCGCCCGAAGAATACCTCGAAATCTTCGAAAAGGCGAAAGAAGTGAACCAAAGCCTCTCCTGATCATGGAAAATCAAACACAGAAAATGTTCTACACGATTGGAGAAGTAGCCGAAATTTTTCAGGTGAACACTTCGCTGATTCGTTTCTGGGAAAAGGAATTCGATGTAATCCGGCCGCAACGGAACAAAAAGGGGAATCGTCTTTTTACACAGAAAGACGTGGACAATTTCCATCATATCTTCCGGATGGTAAAAGAACAGGGCTATACCTTGCAGGGTGCCAAGGAACAACTTAAAAGCAAACCTGTAGAAGCGCAGGAAGCAACCCTGAGCATAGCCGAGAGCCTGCGCCGCATCAAAGTATTACTCTTAGAACTCAAGGAATTATGTTGAACTTTATCCTCTGGGACTTCGACCCCGTCGCATTCCGTATTTTCGGACTTGAAATACGCTGGTACGGCGTATTGTTTGCCATTGCCTTCCTTTCGGGCTGGTGGCTTCTTGCCCGCATGCTGAAACGAGAAGGGAAAAAAACCGAAATGGCAGACGTATTACTCTGGTATGTAGCCGTAGCTGTCATTATAGGCGCGCGCCTGGGGCATTGCCTGTTCTATGAACCCCAATGGTATCTGAGCCACCCCTTGGATATCCTCAAGATACGCGACGGCGGACTGGCCAGCCACGGAGCGGCCATCGGCATCCTGATAGCCTTATGGCTCGTATCTAGAAAATACAAGACCTCCGTATGGTATTGGCTTGACCGTGTAGTGATTCCGGTAGCCCTGAGCGGCTTTTTTATCCGTATGGGCAACCTGTTTAACTCCGAAATCTATGGTCATGTTACCTCCCTGCCGTGGGGGGTCGTGTTCGTGCGCGAAGCTGAAACCCTGCCCAAACACCCCACACAGATATATGAAGCCCTTTGCTACCTGCTGCTGTTCGCCGCCCTGCTGTTCCATTTTTGGAAAAAGAAAGGCCAGGTACGCAATGGGCAGCTGTTCGGCTGGTTCCTTATCGGATGTTTCGGATCCCGTTTCCTGATCGAGTTCCTTAAAGAGGTGCAGGTGGACTGGGAAGCCGGACATCTGTTGGATATGGGACAGATATTGAGCCTTCCCTTTTTCTTGGGCGGCATCGCCATACTGATTCTCTCGCACAAAGGAATTTTGGACAAAAAAGATGCAAAAAAAGCGTAACTTCGCGTTTATGCAACGTATCCTACTCCGTTTTGCTTTTTGTTTGCGCCGGTACGGCACCGGCATATGCTTTCTTTTTGCATTTATGACACTGAGCGGAACGACAGAGGCCCAATCACGCCTGTTTTTTTCACGCGCCAAGGTCGTGCAATTCTCAGGCGTGGTGGTGAGCGGTGAAGACAGCAATCCCCTGCCCTTTACCACCATCGTGGTAACCAACCGAAAACGAGGCACAATCTCTGACGCTTCGGGATTTTTCTCCTTTGTTGCGGTAAGCGGCGACTCGGTACAGTTTTCTTCCGTAGGATACCGGAACCGCATAGTCGTGATTCCCGACACTATTCACTACGATGCCTATTCCATCGTGGTTCCGCTGGAACAAGACACGGTCATGCTCATGGAAACCATCATCTATCCCTGGCCTAACAAAGACAGGTTCAGGGAAGCCTTCGTTTCCCTGAAGCTACCCGAAACCGAAGCCGATATCCTACAGAAGAATTTCAATCTGGCCACCATCCGCGAACAAGCGCGAAACGGCAAGATGAATGCAGAAATGAACTACCGTAGCCTGATGCAACAACAAGGCGCCCGGCTTTACTACCAGAACCAAATGGCGCCCAACAACCTGCTCAACCCCTTCGCATGGGCGCAATTCGTAAAGCAATGGAAGCGGCGCAAAGAGGTTGAAAAGGAAATGTCCCAAAGCGAGGGATACCGGCAGTACGAATCCGTCACTCCAGCCTCCGACTATCCGGAATATAATGAGAAATAAGCCCTTCCGTCTTTGTTTTGCCGGGATATTGTCCTTGCTGTGCTTGTTTTTTCAATCCCTTTGCGCCCAGACCCTGCGCGGAAAGGTGGTGGATGAAGACGGCAATGGCATCCCCTTGGTGACAGTAGGTGTAAGTCAATTGGAGAGACCCATCGGAACCACTACCGATGAACAGGGAGGTTTTACGCTTTCCATTCCAGCCGATCGTGAACTGGAGGTTGTGTTCCATCATACCGCTTATCAAACCCATACCCAAAAAATCCGCCTCAAAACCGGTGTTACGGAAAACCTGCGTATCACGCTCAAAACCGCCAGCGTAAACATGGAAGCGGTTACCATCGAGGGTGCCGGCCGGAGAAACACCGCTTATGTAAACCTCTCTCCGCTGTCGGGTCAAACGTTGCCCAGCATTACCGGTGGCGTGGAAGGACTTCTGATGTCGCTTCCCGGCGTAAACAACAACAATGAGCTCAGTTCGCAATACTCGGTTCGGGGCGGCAACTTCGACGAAAACCTGGTATATGTGAACGGCATCGAGATTTACCGGCCTTTCCTCACCCGCTCCGGTGAACAGGAAGGTCTGAGTTTCATCAACCCCGATCTGGTGCAGACACTCACTTTCTCAAGCGGAGGATTCGATGCCCGCTACGGCGACAAGATGAGTTCGGTACTGGATATACGCTACAAACATCCCACCGCTTTCGCCGGTTCTTTCGGTATCAATTTCATGGGCGGCAACCTCCACGTGGAGGGAACTTCCAAAAACAAGAAGTTTACCTATCTGGCCGGTATCCGTCAGAAAAATTCCCAACTGGTACTCAAGTCTCTCGACAAAAAGGGGGAATACAAGCCCTCCTTTACCGATTTTCAAGTGCTGCTCGCTTACCGGTCCGATGAACGGAACAACTTTGAACTGCTCGGCAACATCTCGCACAACCGCTACAAATTCACCCCCAAGAGTCAGCAGACAAAATTCGGCACTTCAGGCAATCCCAAAACTTTCTGGGTTTCTTTCGACGGATTCGAATTAGACCGTTTCACTACCTTTTTCGGCGCGTTCAGCTGGACACATACGCCCTCCAATCTCTCGCATCACAGACTCATCTACAGTTTTTTCAACACCGTTGAACGCGAGAATTTCGATATAGAAGGGTTTTACCGCCTCAGCGAAACCATGAGCGACAACAACGGCCATGCCGTGGAAGGAGATGTTCTGGGTACGGGTCATTATATGGACCACGCCCGCAACTACCTCAACGGCATCATCACCTCACTCAACTACCAAGGTTCACAGACCACCTCCGTTGCCTTTGTGCAATGGGGTGCGAAATACCAATATGAGGATATCATCGACCACCTGAACGAATGGCACATGGAAGACTCGGCCGGCTACAACCTACCCGTTGGCGGAAAGGCACCGGCCGGACAAGAAAACAGTTTGACGGCACCCTCCCTGCAAAATGTCTACCGTGCCTACCATCAAACCCGATCGCACCGCTTCAATGCCTTCGTGCAGGCACATTTCGACTTCAATTCCGCCGACCGCTACGTATTGGATGCCGGCGTCCGCTTTTCATACTGGACCTTCAACAAAGAAATCACCGCCAGTCCACGCATCAACCTCAACATCCATCCCGACTGGAAACGCGAAGTGCACTTCCGCATCGCCACCGGCCTTTACGTGCAACCGCCTTTTTACAAAGAAATGCGCGATATCCACGGGCAACTGAACCCGCACGTGCGTTCCCAGAAATCCATCCATGCCGTATTCGCCTCCGACCTCTATTTCAAATGGTGGAACCGGCCTTTCAAGTTTACCGCAGAAGCCTACTATAAATACCTCTACGACCTCAATCCCTACGAAATCGACAACGTGCGGATCCGCTACATGGCCAACAACAACGGCAAAGGCTATGCCGCCGGTGTGGATTTGCGCCTTGACGGGGAATTCGTGCCGGGTGTGAATTCCTGGATCAGCGTTTCCTTCATGAACACAAGAGAGAACGTCACCTACTACGACAAGGCGAATATCAAGCACGCCAGCGGCTGGATTCCCCGTCCCACCAACCAACTCTTCTCCATCAATCTCTACGTACAGGATTATCTGGACTTTCTTTTCAAGAAGAAGAATTTCAAGGTGTATCTCAATGCCGTATACGCCACAGGACTGCCCTCCGGTGATTCCAAACGTCTGGGAGATCCTTCTCTGCTGAAAGGACGTAAGGTAAAACTGCCCGACTACAAACGCGTGGATCTCGGTTTGGCTTTTTTGCTCAAAGGAGAAAACCGCAAGTTCGGTCCCCGCAACCCTTTCACCTACCTCAAGGACATATGGCTCACGCTGGAACTCTTCAATATGTTCCAGATGCGCAACACGATTTCCTATATGTGGATTCCTACCGTAGATGGCACCAGTTACGCCATTCCGCAGACGCTCACGCCCTTGCAGGTGAACCTCAAACTCGACATCACTTTTTAGCCGGTCTCGGCTCACAGCTTTCCCCACAATACATATAAGAATATTTTTATACACAGATGTTTATTGAAGTATGACAATCATGCGCATAGGTTTCTCGTTTTTTTCTGCGCTCGACTTTTAGTATCTTCGCAGTTTGCACAAGCATCGGAAAATCGAATGGACAATATGTTGGAAAAACTTGATGCGCTCAGCGTCAGGTATAAGGAAATCGAACAAGAGATGAATCAGCCTGAAGTAATGCAGGATATGAAGCGTTACATCAAGTTGAGCAAAGACTACAAGGACTTACAGCCGATTATCGCGGCCTATAAGGAATTCAGGAATCTGCTCTCGAACATCGCCGGCGCCAAGGAAGTGCTCAATACCGAAAAAGACGAGGAATTCCGCGAAATGGCGAAGGAAGAGCTCAATACCTACAACCGTCAGAAAGACGAACTGGAGGAAAAGATACGGGTTCTTCTCATTCCCGCCGACCCGCAGGATTCCAAGAACGCCATTGTGGAAATCCGCGCCGGAACAGGAGGAGACGAAGCCGCCATCTTTGCCGGCGACTTATACCGTATGTACACGCGCTATTGCGATGAAAAAGGTTGGAAAACCGAAACCGTGGATTATACAGAAGGCACTGCAGGCGGCTACAAAGAAATAATTTTCAATGTATTGGGAGATGGCGTTTACGGCATCCTCAAATACGAATCGGGGGTTCACCGCGTGCAGCGCGTTCCTGCCACCGAAACGATGGGCCGTGTGCATACTTCCGCCGCTTCGGTGGCGGTATTGCCCGAAGCCGATGAATTCGACGTGGAGCTCAAGGCCTCCGATATCCGCAAAGACACCTACTGCTCTTCGGGACCCGGCGGACAGTCGGTCAACACCACCTATTCGGCGGTGCGCCTCACGCATATTCCCACCGGTATCGTGGTGGCCATTCAGGACGAAAAATCGCAGATAAAGAACTACGAGAAAGCCCTCAAGGTATTGCGAACCCGCATTTATGAAATCGAGTATCAGAAATACCTCGATGATATTTCCTCCAAACGGAAGACCATGGTTTCCACCGGAGACCGCTCGGCCAAGATCCGTACCTACAATTATCCGCAAAGCCGTGTTACCGACCACCGTATCAACTTCACCACCCACGCGTTAGGTACGTTTATGGACGGCGACATTCAGGAAATCATCGATGCCTTGCAATTGGCGGAAAACGCTGAAAAAATGAAAGAATCGGTAAGCTAAGCCATGAATAGAGAAGAACTCATCCAACAGATAAAAAATAAGAAATCTTTTCTCTGCGTGGGGCTTGACCCCGATTTGGAGAAGATGCCTCCATGCGTGTTGCAAGACGAAGACCCTATTTTCACCTTCAACCGCGCCATTATCGATGCCACCCTGCCCTATGCGGTGGCCTACAAGCCCAACACTGCCTTTTACGAGGCATACGGCCTGAAAGGCATGGAGGCACTGCAAAAGACCATTCGGTATCTGCGCGGCAAAAACGTGTTTACGATTGCCGATGCCAAACGCGGCGATATCGGCAACACCTCCGCCCGCTATGCCAAGGCGTTTCTGAGCCGTGAAGGCGGTTTCGATTTCGACGCCATGACCGTGGCTCCCTATATGGGTTCGGATTCGGTGCAGCCGTTCCTGCAGGAACAAGGCAAATGGGTAATCCTGCTGGCCTTGACCTCCAATGCCGGTTCCGCCGATTTTCAAACGGCCCGGGACTTTCCTACTCCGCTCTACCAAAAGGTGTTGGAAGTTTCCAAGCAATGGGGAACGCCCCAAAACATGATGTATGTGGTGGGTGCCACCAAAGCCGACATGCTCAAGGATATACGGCGCATCGTGCCGGAACATTTCCTGTTGGTGCCGGGCGTGGGAGCGCAAGGTGGCAGTCTTGCGGAAGTATGTCAAAACGGCTTGATAAAAAACGATATAGGTTTGCTTGTAAACGCCTCCCGCAGTATTCTGTATGCATCCAAGGAAACCGATTTCGCACCCGCTGCCGCCGATGAGGCCGCCAGAATGCAGCGACAAATGAGCCGCTATGTCTAAAAAAGCCTTTTTCCGTTTAGGATTGCCGCTTATGGCCATCTGCCTTTGTTGGGGAGAATTGCGTGCCCAGACGGAGGTGTATTCGTGGCTATTCAAAAACGGTGATGGAGACTGGAAGGGCATGGCGGTAACCGACCCCAAAAACAATGAAAAGCCCTTTGTGGGCTGGATGCCTTTACCCAAACATGATTCGATTGGAAAAGGCATGCTGTTTTCCGGTTCGCATACCGGCGCGGGAGAATTCCTTTTTATCTTCAAGCCTTTCGGCGGTCTTCGCCCCAATTCACTCTATCGCATATCCATGGTATCGTCCTTTACCCTGGCCGGCAGCGATACCCTTTCTCCGGCCAAACTACACTTGAAGATTGGAGGCACGCCCGTACGCCCTAAACTCAATTCTGGCAGACCCAATTTTTCGAAAGGCCGGGGTGCCGAATCAGGACATGACCTGTTCCGGATCGGCAGCATCCATGTCGGAAGAGAGGAAGGAGACCCTGTTTCCCGCCGCTACATTGCTCAAAACTACGAAAAACCCGTAATCGCAGCCACCAACCATACCGGAACCTTGTATATGATTATCGGCGTGGAAATAGAGCGAAACACCGCCTTGCCCGATCTATACCTGAATACGCTACGGCTCCTGTTCGACTATGTGGGTGATGACAAAGCACTCTCAATCAACGATTACCGCCTTCACTGCACGGAAACCGACCAGTCCAATATCTTTACTTTCGAAATCTTTCCAGAAGAAGAAATACTAAGTTACAACATCTACACCAAAGAAGGTCATCTGGTGCTGGTGGAGGAAGACGATGAATGTCTGCCCTCCTGTCCTAACCTGATAGATGCCTCGATATTGCCGGCTGACGATTACCTGATAGAATTCATATTGCCCAACAACCGCAGACTGATTCGGTTGCTGCACGTACATCCTTAGATAACAAAAGAAATTGAATACCATGAAAAAAGTTGTTTTGATCAGACATGGCGAAAGTGCCTGGAACAAAGAAAACC
>CAZPBB010000068.1:0-8377 GCA_964584745.1 uncultured Bacteroidaceae bacterium | reverse complement strand
TTTCGGTGCCGGGAGCGCAGAAGAACTGCATCTCCATCTGTTCGAACTCACGCATGCGGAAGATGAACTGACGGGCCACGATTTCGTTGCGGAAAGCCTTTCCCGTCTGGGCGATGCCGAAAGGAACCTTCATGCGTCCGGTTTTCTGCACGTTGAGGAAATTCACGAAGATGCCCTGCGCCGTTTCGGGGCGCAGGTAAATCGTGTTGGCTTCCTCGCTCACCGAACCTACCTTGGTGGAGAACATCAGGTTGAACTGCCGTATGTCGGTCCAGTTGCGTGAACCGGAAATGGGGCAGACGATTTCCAGTTCCTCGATCAGTTGCTTGAGGTCAGCCAGGTCGTTCACTTCCAGATCGTGGTTCATGCGGTGGGAAATCTCCTTGATTCTGGCCGTATATTCGAGCACCCGGCCGTTGGTGTTCACAAACTCTTCCTTGTTGAACGCCTCGCCGTATTTCTTGGCCGCCTTCTCGATTTCCTTCTCTATCTTGCCTTCCAGTTTGGCGCAGTAATCCTCAATCAACACATCGGCGCGGTAACGCTTCTTGGAATCCTTGTTGTCGATCATGGGGTCGTTGAACGCATCCACGTGGCCGGAAGCCTTCCAGATAGTGGGATGCATGAAGATGCCCGAATCGATGCCCACGATGTTCTCGTGCATCTGCACCATCGATTTCCACCAATAGTCGCGGATATTCTTCTTGAGTTCCGCCCCGTACTGCGCGTAATCGTAAACGGCGGCCAGGCCGTCGTAAATCTCGCTCGAAGGAAAGATAAAGCCGTATTCCTTCGCATGGGAAACCAGTTTCTTGAACTGTTCTTCGTGATTTGCCATGGTTTTCTTTTTTGAAACCTTTTTCAAAGCCGCCTTTCCGTCGCCTTTGTGCTTTCGCGAGGGATAACTTGAAAAGCCGCTCTGCTTTTGTAAAGGTAAGACTTTTTTCAGATATCCGGAAATTACCTCTTTTCCGAGGTATCTTAAACCTATCGCCGTGCTCTTGCCCTTTCCACCGCCCAACGGGGAAGGTGCCCGGCATCCGGTCTCACTTCTGCCTTGCCCCAACGTCCCTTTTTTGCGGAAAAGCCCGAAACGCACTATCTTTGCCTATATCCGTTTTTTATGCAGACACTTAAACTCGATGTTGAAGACGTTTCCGTTGAATTGAGTGAACTGGCGGTGATTGCCATTTATGCCGGAGGAATGCCTTCTTATAAACTGGTGCATTTCCTCAACAAACATCTGAACTGGAATCTGAAACACACCCGTATGTTTTACCGTCCGCCCGAGAATCCCAAAATCGAACTGGACGTGTTCAGCCATATCATGGAAGCGGACCATGTGCAGTGGTTTCTGGTGAACAACAAAAAAAACGGGCAGGTCTGGATTCCCAAGATGGCGGATGTGGATTACTGGCTTCTGTTTACCGGCCCGGGCATGCCGGATTTCGACACGAAGCGGTTTCTGAGGCAGCTCACCGAACCCGATTTTATTTTCGCCGCGAATTTCTTTCCTTTGGAAAAACCGCACAGACCGGAACAGAAATCCCCGTTCTTCAAGTATTTCCTTTCTCTCTATCTGGAATCTGACGAAAACAACATTATCCGCAATTTCGAATAGGAACCGCCCCTCCTCTTGGTTCAAATCCCGAAAACACGATCAATTCCGCTTAACCGCCCGGGGCGCGAAAACTTCTTGATAGACGGCTTCGGCCTGACGATACCATTCTTCTCCATAGTATTCGGTCAGCGGATCTTTGAGGAAGCGGAAAACAGGAATTTTCCTGCGTCTGCCGGCCACTTCGGCATCGCGACAGATATCCCAATGGAAATAGTTTACCGCATCGTATTGGGGATAATGCTGGATCCGAATCGGAAAAAGATAGCAGGAGGCGGGTTTGCGGAAAGGAATCCGGCCTTCGCGAAAGGCTTTTTCCACGGCACAATAGGCAATCCCGTTTTCGGCTTCGGTAAGGTACACGCACGCACGACGGTTCACCAAAGGCGTAACCCAACTGCCGTCAAGCGGAAACTCCTCGGCGAAAACACCGTTTTTTTCAATTATCCGACGGGCTTTCTCGGTCATGTACAAACTGTATTCGGGATAATATTTCTCCAGTTGCGCGGCCTCGTCTTTTTCGAGCGGCGCGCCGGCATCGCCTTCCACACAGCAACAGCCTTTGCATTTGCTCAGATTGCAACAAAAACATTCGGTAAAAATCTCGTCCGAAACCAACGTGTTGAGGATGGCTATCATTCTGTAACACATTTAATACTATGGCAAAAAAACAAAACCAAGCGAACTTGGGATTATGCCGGAGCGAATATACGCATTATGCGGGAATCCTCCGTTTTGCCGCGTGCGGATTTTTGCGTACTTTTATTCGTCGGGTTTTCCCCAACGATTGTGAAAAACAACAACACTTTTATATTATGAAAGCGATTTATAGAAAACTGGGTGCGATGGGCCTTGCGGCGCTCTTGGGTTCGGCAAGCCTCCATGCCTGCACCAACTTCCTCATTACCAAAGGCGCGAGCAAAGACGGCTCCACCATGATCAGTTATGCCGCCGACTCCCACGTACTCTACGGGGAACTCTATTACTGGCCGGCCGCCGACTATCCCGAAGGGGCGATGCTGGATATCTACGAATGGGATTCGGGCCGCAAGATGGGGCAAATCAAGCAAGTGGCGCATACTTACTCGGTAGTGGGCAACATGAACGAACACCAGCTTGCCATTGCTGAAACCACTTTCGGCGGTCTTCACCAACTGGAAGACACCACCGGCATCATAGACTACGGCAGCCTTATCTACATTACCCTGCAACGCGCCAAAACCGCCCGTGAAGCCATCAAGGTGATGAACGAACTGATATCGGCCTACGGTTACGCTTCCGGCGGCGAATCTTTCTCGATTTCCGACCCTGAAGAAGTATGGATCATGGAAATGGTGGGCAAAGGGCAGAAAATATTGGGAAAAGACGGAAAACCCGATCCTAAGCGCAACACCAAGGGTGCCGTCTGGGTGGCCTATCGTATTCCCGACGGATATATCTCCGGACACGCCAATCAGGCGCGCATCACCAAAATCAAGCCGGCCGACGGAAAAACCTCCATCACCAACAAAGATCTGGCCAAAAAATACAACCTGCCTTCGGTGGAATGTATCTATGCTTACGATGTGGTGGATTACGCCAAGGCCATCGGCCTTTACAGCGGCAAGTTTGAAGACTTCAGCTTTTCGGACACTTACTGCCCGCTGAGTTTCAGCGGTATGCGCGGCTGCGAAGCCCGCGTGTGGGCCGGTTTCATGAAAGCCAACCCCGAAGCGGTGAAAGAATATGAGGACTATGCCCGCGGTGAAAACGCCGCGCACCGGATGCCGCTCTGGATCAAGCCCAACCGCAAGCTCACGCTCAACGATGCCTTCGATTTTATGCGCGACCACTACGAAGGCACTTCGTTAGACATGACCAAAGACCTCGGCGCAGGTCCTTTCGCCTGCCCTTACCGTTGGCGTCCCATGGACTTTGAGGTGGATGGCAAGAAATACGTTCACGAAAGAGCCACTTCCACCCAACAGACAGGTTTTTCTTTCATTGCCCAATGCCGTTCCTGGATGCCCCGTCAGATAGGCGGTATCCTTTGGTTCGGCGTGGATGACACCTACTCCACCTGTTACGCGCCCATGTACTGCGGCATTACCGAAATTCCGCTCTGTTTCCGCGTTGGCAACGGCGATATGGCCACCTACTCGCCCACTTCGGCCTTCTGGCTGTTCAACCTGGTTACCAACTTCGCCTACAGCCGCTACAAAGATATGATTGTGGATATCCAGAAAGTGCAGTCCTCGCTCGAAAGCCGCTTCCAGACCGAAGTGGCACGCAACGACGAGCAGATGAAAAACGAAAAGGACGATGCCCGTCTGGTTGCCTTCGCCAACGAATTCTCGAACACGCAGGCCGAAGTGATGTTCAACGAATGGAAAACCCTGAGCGAATACCTTCTGGTAAAATACATCGACGGCAACGTCAAGAAAACCGATGCCGACGGCAAATTCAAGACCACGCCTTACGGTGCCGACCGCATCGAAATGCCTGAATGGCCTCCCTATCCCGAATTCTGGTACAAGAAAATTGTGGAAGACTGCGGCGAGAACATTATCGAACACGAAGTGAAGTAAACACCGCGTTGGCAAACGTATTAAAAAGGGGAAGGCGGATCTATGATCCGCCTTCCCCTTTTTAATATACAGGAGACCGCCCGTTGAATCCTCCTCCCTACGGAACCTACTTCACTTTTGCACGTTCCGGAAAAGAAGCGGAGAAGGTTTCCCAGTCAAGGGTCTTGTAGGCGTCTTCGGCAATGAAGTGCAACAGGATTTCAAATTGCGGGGCTTCCATATAGCCCGGCACAATCGTGATTTGCTTGCCGGTCTCGTCTAAGAAAGTGCAGGAAGGATAAGACATCTTTCCTTGCAAGAGCTGAATGGCCAAATCGTGGGAACCGCGACGTTCCGACGCGTTGCGGTTGATGAAACGCTGCCCGTTGATGACTACGGTATCGGTACGTTCAGCATTGAGCTTTACGGGAATAAAGTTCTCGTTCATGTAGCGGATAATTTCCGGATGGGCAAAGGTGGTGGCATCGAGACGCTTGCACCAACCGCACCAATCCGTATATACATCCACGAATATCTTTTTGGGCATAAGGCCGTTGGCGGCACGGAAACCGTTTTCGTCGAGCGCCTGCTCGAAAGACCGCCAATCGATTTTCCCTACCGTCTGCCCCATCGCGGCGTTTTCCGCCATCAAAAGACAAAAAGAGAACAATAAAACTAATTTTTTCATTGAATTTCATTCAACCTTTTATGAACGTATCGTTCAGATTTCACTGCACGCAATTCTCGCCCCGGAAGAATCCAAAACAGGCGGCTTCCGGCCCGGCAGTGCGCGAAAAAACAAGAAAACTACCGTTTCACGATTATCTTGACGATATCAAACTCCATCTTTCCGTGTTTGGACGTTTCCAATCTCAAGATATAGATGCCGCTGGGCAAAGACTGCATGTTCATACTGAGGCGGTATAACCCTTGCTGGCGTTCTCCGTCTACAAAAGTCAATACATTTTCACCCAACAGCGAATAAAGCTTAAGGTTTACCAGACAATCTCCGCTCACATGATAGGTGGCATCGCCCCATGCGGAAATAGGGTTCGGGATAACACTGAGGATATGGCTTTCGTGCAGATGCGGTGAACTGCCCTGCGTAACAAGCTGTATTTCCGGATCTTCTTCGTAAACCGTATCGCCATCCTCCACATAAGGTTCCCATGCCCAGCCTCTGCCTATGGTATCTTCAGGTGTCCAGATATCAAGCTGCGGCAAGGCCACTTTCCAATCCACGATACGCGCCAACGTGTCGGAAACAACATATTGTAAAAGATTATTCTTGAAGTAATTGTCCATATTCTTGACCGGCTTTCCGGTAAGTTTGAGATGGAGTACCAGCAAGGTATCGCCTACATGGAAATAGGGTTTGTCTTTATTGATCCATGTGGTGAGAATCTGATCGTCCACCACGTTATACACAAGACTGGAACGTTCCGGATCCAAAGAAGCGGGAAGGCCGACGCCCATCGGATCCACCTTGTCGGTATTGAAATAGAAGAACAACTGGAAACCCGACAAATAGCCACTATCCAGACTCAACACCGGATAATCGATAAAACGTTCTTCGGACGACATGGGCAGTTTCCCCATACGGTTGAAGGCCACTTTGTTACGACGGCCTATACGCCTCATCTGGCTGGTTGCGGACTGGTCGTCGTAGTTACGGTCGGCATCCCCACGCATCACCCCGCGCACATGGTGCATGGTATCGGCTTCGAGTACAAGGGTGTCGGTGCTGTAAACCCAATCTTCCAGCTCCACACCGTCGATATCCGAATAATGGTTGCCGTTGGGCAACGACATGGCCACCTTGTTCTGGATGGCCGTGGCATCGTTACCGTCCAGACCCAACGTACTCTCGGGAAGTTCACTCAAGTCGACGTTGCTGGCCCACCACCACATAGACAGCTGCGGGTTGGTCTTGCCCGGCAATGTGTTTTGATCCAATGTCATGGCCACATAGTTCTGAATCCAGGTGGCATCGTTACCGTTCAAACCGATGTTACCGTAAACGCTGGTTTTCTGCGGGCTCCGGGCCGTGATACGGTATTTGTCCGGCCGCTGGTAATTGGTAAAGGCATAATAGCCCTCGTTGTCGCTCACGGTGCTGTCTTTCACCTGTCCGTCCATACCATAGAGATAAATGCGGGCGTTGGATACGGGAAGGTGTTTTTTATGGGAATCGTCTAAATCGCCATCGAGTGCAGGGGCATCGGGACTGCGGTTATCGCCTATCGAGGAAGGAATCCACAAACCGGCATAGCTTACATAGCCGGTTACCTTATAACCCTTGATGATGCGCACCTTTATCGTGTCGTTGATTTCGCAAAGCTGTTCAGGCGCATGGGGATAAAGGTCTCTGAGCTGAGGCGTGGCCTTGATTTTAATGGGAAACAGCAGTGAATCGCCATCAAGGGTATCGGCAATATACATCGGCCCTTGGGAAGCGAAGAGATTGACCCCGCCCTGTGTCAGGAGCGGCCTTATATGCACGCTGTCGGTAAGCGAAACATCCTCATACATGTTGAGGGAATTCGGAGAGAAGCCATGCCTCGGCGTAACGGGCGCTCCTGTGGCCGCATCCAAAGGCGGATACCAGGTAATGTCGGCATAACGGCCGCTACCGTCGGGCAATTGGGGAGAGCCTGCCCACAAACAGACCTCGTGGTCAAACTGTACGGATGTATCCGCCAATTTCTGATAGAAGAGCGGAATGGTGCGGATAGAAAACGTATCCACCATAACGCCCCCGCCTTGGGTATGGATCACCGCCAGCACCTTCACGCTGTCTATATGATATTCCTGCGTAAACACAATGGTGTCGGAATAGCGGGCCAGAGCCTGTTGGAGCGCGGCTATCCACGCCCGATAATAAGCCGGGGTAATGGGTTGTATGGCTTGAAGGGAGTCTAGAATGGCCGCGGTGTCGGCCGATACGCCCTCGGGCAGGTTCATGGAAAGGATCACCGCCGCCAGCCGCTCCTCAAGGGAGGGCTCGCAACGCAGGCCTTCAGGCCAGGTGGTCAACAATTGGTTGAGTTTGGCAATCAGTGCGTTGATGCTGTCGCGATAGCGGGCGTTGAAATCGCCGTAGGGATAGTATTTCGAAAATACATGGGGATCGAAAAACAACGTGCTGTCGGTATAGTGTTCCGGCCCGCCTATGGCGAGATTATCGGAACTATGGGCGGTGTCTGACTTGCGCACGCTGTATTCCCGGATAATGGTGTCGTAGTGGTAGAGCGTGTCCAACTGCCGGCAATGCACTTCGTAGGCATAAATGCGCAACGTGTCATAGGCAAAAGAATCCCTTCCCGTGAGCACACCGTTTTCGCCTACCGCAGGAAACGAACCCACATAACGCCTCTCTACCTTTTCTGAGAGTAAAAAATAAATTGAATCACAATGATTTACAGAATAAATATCCGTAATGGGAACAAGACGGCAGACAAGCGTATCGTAGGGGGTATAGGTAGTATCCTGTAAACCTGTCAAATCATTTATGAAAAGTTTCATCCTCTGCCACGTCTCCATGCCACACTCCACCTGATAAAGCCCCTTTCCCACAGGATTGTCCGTAGCCTTGGCCCGCAACCCCCACCCACAGGCCAACAAGACAAAACAGCATACGAGTATCTTGTATGCCCTTAAGGAGCATAATCGCCACAAGCGCTTTCCGTATGTCTTGTTGCCATTCATAGGCTTCTTTATCTAAACCATGCGCAGAAGCCAAACTTGTTTGGACTCTGCCGCGCACGTTAAAACTGCCGAAATTACAAAAAATTTCCTATCCGTTTATAAAGGATTCCCTTCTCAACTTATTCACAATCTGTTATCGCACGCTCCGTTTCCGTGGTGTTGTCCGCCGCCCGTTCCGTCTCATAGGTTACCTCACAGTCTTCCGGCACCTCGCGGCAGTTCGTCGCCGTTCCTTCTCCCGTCCGCGTGTAGGTCGGCTTCAACGGGTTGCCGCCCTTCTTCAACGTATATACCGTGTCGCATATCGTCTTCTTCACCACAGGCTCGGGCTCTGGCTCGGGATCGGGTTCGGGATTAGGCTCCGGTTCCGGGTCAGGTTCGGGTGTCGGTGTCGGTTCGGGGGTGGAAGAACCCGCCACTACGGCCTTCACCGTCTCCGTGGTGTTGTCCGCCGCGCGTTCCGTTTCGTACGTTACCTCGCAACTTTCATCCACCTCGCGGCAGT
>CAZPBB010000067.1:0-8513 GCA_964584745.1 uncultured Bacteroidaceae bacterium | reverse complement strand
TCATCGATGCCATGATGCAATGGGGCGAGGAACATTACGATATTTTCGTGAAGAAGTACGGGAAGCGGCGGTAATGCAAATGAAGTCTGTAGCCTGTTAATCCTGTATTGAAAGGGCGGTATGGTGCATTTTCTCTGTACCAGGGGATAATTCCGTACCTTTGCGGGTATGCAAACCTTTTATCCGCAAGAGAAATTCATGCGCCGCGCTTTCTATCTGGCAAGGCTCGGCAAGGGAAATGTAAGCCCCAATCCGATGGTGGGCTGCGTGGTGGTGTATCGGGATAAGGTTATCGGAGAGGGTTTTCACCATTGTTACGGGCAGTGGCATGCGGAAGTTCACGCCATCAATGCCGTGTTGCAGGGTAATGCAGGGGTGAATCGGTTGGTGCGCGACACAGGCAAAGATCCCCGGCAACTTTTACGGGAAAGCACGCTCTATGTAAGCCTTGAACCATGTTCACATTATGGCAAGACGCCGCCTTGTGCCCAAAAAATCATCGAGCATCATATTCCCCGCGTGGTGGTGAGTTGCGGTGATCCCAATCCTGAAGTGAATGGCCAAGGAGTGGCCATGTTGCGTGGAGCAGGGGTGGAGGTAATAGAACATTTTCTGGAAGCGGAAGGGCGCGAAATGGGGCGTCGTTTCTTTACCAACGTGGAGAAAAAGCGACCTTATGTTATTCTAAAATGGGCGAGAAGCGCCGATGGAAACATTGCCATGAAAAAAGGCGACCCTGTGCCGATTACGGGTTTTACGGCACAAACGCTCAACCACCGCTATCGTGTTGAAGAAGATGCCATCATGGTAGGTACCGGTACGTTGCTGGCTGACAATCCCCGTTTGGATGCCCGCCGATATAATGGAAAACAGCCGGTGCGTATCAGCATGGATCTGCAGGGCAGGGTGCTTGCTTCTTTGCAATCGCAACCCGATACCGCCCATACTTCCTTACATTTTTTTGACGGGACCCTTTGTTCCATTCTTTTCGTTTCTTCCGAAAGTTTGGAAGAATACATTTCCTTGTTGACGCAATCCGCCTATGGGTGGCAACGTGTGGCTTATGAAGGATCTGCCGTACTTTTCAAACACCTCCACCATATGACAGGTTTCAAATTGATACCGTTACCCGATACGCTTACGGCCGACCAACAGATAGAATTGTATTTGGAATATCTGCATGAGGAAAGAATCGGTTCGTTGATTGTGGAAGGAGGGACCGAACTTTTGCAATCCTTTATCCGTTGCGGTATCTGGGATGAAGCGCGTGTGTTTGCTTCCCCGAAAATCTTACCCGGCGGCTATCCGGGACCTCGGTTGCCCGAAACGGCGATCCGTATGGAAAATATGATTTTGGACAGCGATATGCTTCATGTTTATCGCAATACCGGCATCGACCGATAAAAAATTGCGGCATCTGTCATGGCAAAAACACAGGAATCGCCCAAGAACTTATCGGAAAACGAAGATACTTTCCGTACATTGTCCGTTCCCTCGGAAGGACTATATAAGGAAAAAGGAAGCAAGTTTCTTGCATTTGCTTATCCAGTTGAAAACGAGATAGATATAAAGAAGCATCTGGAAAACTTGCGGAAAATCTATTACGATGCCCGCCACCATTGCTATGCGTATGTGTTAGGAGCCAAACAGGAAATATATCGCGCCAATGATGACGGAGAACCATCTTCCACGGCGGGAAAACCCATTCACGGGCAAATTCTTTCATTCGGCCTTACCAACGTGTTGATTGTGGTGGTGCGGTATTTCGGTGGTACCAAATTGGGCACTTCAGGTTTGATTACCGCCTACAAAACCGCATCGGCAGACGCTTTGGGTAAAGCTTCGGTTGTGGAAAAGACCGTGATGCGGCATTATCTGCTCAGTTTTCCTTATGAGCGGATGAACCGCGTGATGCGTATCGTGAAAGAACTCCATTTGCAGGTGATAGGTCAGGAGGCCGATACGGAATGTCGGATGAAAATCGCCGTGCGCCTGTCGGAGAGCAAGCGTTGTATGGAGAAATTTCAAGAAGAAAGAATTTCCTTGGATACGATTAGCTGATGTTGGAGCCATAGAGATGGTTTTATACCTTATCGTGGGGATAAAACGATTTGAAAATACCCATTTATGGCTATTTCACAGATTGATAAAGAGGCCTACCTTTGTCGTATGGTTTTTGTTTTTACAGGTTTGTGTGTCTTTTTTCGGTTTGCGGGCATTTGCAAGTAGCCCGCAACCGAAAAAGATGTTCTTTCGTTTTCCCTATCTTTCTTCTTTTAAAGCGCATTTATCGCATACGCCTTTTACCGTATAGTTGATGCTTTCCGCCACAAAACCCTCGGGCAATGACATGACAGGAATGTGTTCGGAGGGCAGACAGTAGGTTTTTTGGCAATGTTTGCAATAAAAATGGATATGCATGTCTTCGACCGAACATCCGTAAGGATTTTGGCATATTTCGTATTTGAGCGATCCGCTTCCGTCTTCAAAGGCATGAACGAGGTGATGTTCCAGGAAAAGCGTTACGGTGCGGAAAATGGTTGACTTATCTACGGTTTCCAGTTTTGATTCGAGATCGCTCAACGAAAGCGGTTCGGTGGCGGATAATAGCGCCTTGAAAACCAATGTCCGTATGGCGGTGTTTTTCACACCTTTTTGTTCCAGTCTATCTTCAATTTCCATGATGATTCATCAAATGAGGTAGAAGCCGCTAAAATACTATTTTTTCCCGCCCCATATCATACGTATCGAATTCAATACCGCCAGCAACGAAACGCCTGTATCGGCGAATACCGCACCCCACAGGGTGGCGATACCGAAAACCCCCAACACCATGATAACAGCCTTTATACCGAAAGCCATCGCGATGTTCTGATAAACGGTTTGCCTTACACGGCGTGCCAGCCGTAGGGCTTGAGGTAGACGTGAAAGGGAGTCTGTCTGCAAAACGATGTCGGCGGTTTCTATGGCTACATCGCTTCCTGTCGCACCCATGGCCACTCCCAGATCGGCGGCGGCCAGCACAGGGGAATCGTTGATGCCGTCTCCTACAAACGCCACCGTATGCCCTTGCGCCTTGAATGTTTGCAGATGCGCCACCTTGTCTTGCGGCAACAATCCTCCAAATCCGTTTTCAAGTCCCAGTTCCTGTGCCAAAGTTTTTACGCGTTCCGGATTGTCTCCCGAAAGCACGGCCAATGCCCGTATTCCTTGTCCTTTCAGGGTCTGTATGGCCAATGCCGCATCTTCTTTGGGTTGATCCGACAACTGTACGGCGGCGGCGAAAACGCCGTCGATAGCACACAATACAAGTGTTTGGGAATTGTGCCGCCATTTTTTGGGAACAACCGTTCCGTACCTTTCAAGCAAGGCAACGGATCCGGCCACCACTGTTTTTTCCCCGCTTTGCGCCAGGATGCCGAAACCGGGCTTCTCTTCTGCTTTTTGTGTCGGAAGCAATGCGATACCCTTGCTTTCCATATATTCTGTCAATGCCTGTGCCACCGGATGCAGGCTTGCCGATTCGGCGGAGGCTAAAAGCGAAAGCGTCTGTTGCGGATCGAAACCTTCTGCGGTTTCTATCGAAGTTACCCGGAATTTTCCGCAGGTAAGCGTGCCGGTTTTGTCAAACGCTACGGCATTTATTTTGGCGGCGGCGTCCAAGCTGTTTCCTCCTTTAAAAAGAATGCCGCTTCTGGATGCCCGTCCTATACCTGCGAAATAACTCAATGGAATGCTTACCACCAATGCACAGGGACAGGAGATAACCAAAAATACCAAGGCGCGGTAAAGCCATAATGAAAAATCATATTCATAGGTTCCGAACACCGATACTATGGCAGGAATCCCCGCTACCAAAACGGCGGCCAGAATAACCAGTGGCGTATAGATCCGGGAAATGCGTCGGATAAATATTTCGGTCGGAGCCTTGCGCCTGGCCGCCTCTTCCACCAACCGCGCCATTTTGGCAAGTGCGCTGTCGCTGTATGGCCGCAATGTTTTGAGACGGATACGTTGGTCCAGCACTACGTAGCCGGCTTGTATCTCTTCACCCTCTTTTGCAAAGCGGGGCAGGCTTTCTCCCGTCAGGGCAGAAGTATCCATGCTGGCTGTTCCGGTTTCCAACACGCCGTCTATGCAGACACGTTCCCCTACCGCCACTTCTATGGTTTCTCCTTCCGATACTGTTTCCGGGGCAACTTCTTCTATCTTCCCATTCCGCAAAACCCGTACCCGATCCGGACGCATTTCCAGCAATTGACGGATATTGCGACGTGAACGCCGTATCGCTCCTTCCTGCAATTCTTCTCCTACGGCGTAAAAAAGCATTACCGCCACCGCTTCCGGGTATTCGCCGATAAAGAACGCACCTACGGATGCCAACAGCATCAGCGTGAATTCATTGAAAAAGTCTTTCTCGGCAAAAGCTTCCGCTGCCTCTCTCAAAACAGGTACGCCTACCGGCAAGAAAGCCGCCATATACCATATAAGGTTCACCCAAGATAAAAGGAACCATTGACACTGCAAGTGATTCAGCAACAGGCCTATGGACAACAACAGGAAGGCGGTCAGTTGAGGAAGCCATTCCTTGATGAGCGTTAGGATTTTTTCGGTTCTCATGATAAAAAGGTTTTAAATGAATCGGGAATACAAAGTTGGTAAGAATCGGATGCAAGTCGGTTGCAGTTTTTGGTCGATCGGTTGCAGAGGCCAGACAAGGCATATACTGATGGGTAAAGATCTTTCAGTGAGGGGAAACCGTTTCAAGGCGAAAATTTATCTATCTTTACGGAATGAATCAAGAGCAAGCGGTATATCTGTTATTGGGTGGAAACCTAGGCGATTGTGTCCGTACTTTCCGGGTGGCCCGGCGGGAAATCAGCCGCAGGGTCGGTAAAATCACCAAAGCCTCGGTTCTGTTTACTTCGCCTGCATGGGGATTTGAAGCGAAGGAGGATTTCTACAACCAGGCGGTTGAGGTGCGGACGGAACTTGATCCCTATGCGCTTCTGCGTGTTCTTTTGGATATAGAATGTGAATTGGGGCGGGTCCGTACGTCTGCCCCGGGATATGCTTCCCGCACCCTCGATATCGATATCCTTTTTTATGGGGATACCTGCATACATAGCTCTACGCTTACCATCCCTCATCCTTTGTTGCCCCAACGCGCCTTTGCCTTGTTGCCGCTGTCGCGGATCGCACCGGAAATGGTTCACCCGCAGCTGAATCTGACGGTGGCGCAGTTGTTGGCACAGTGTTCTGATGCGGTGGAAAATGTGAGGCCTTGCGCATTGTCGCCCGAGGAAATGTACGCTGAAACGGCTGTTTTGGAATCTCCGGATTATCACACCCGACAAGAAGGGCCGCAGGCGGGCATGTTTCCCGAGAACATGCGTTTTATCGCCATCGAGGGCAATATCGGTGCAGGCAAGACTTCTCTTTCCCGTCGCATCGCCCGCCAGTTCGGCGCCAAACTGGTAACCGAAAGTTTTGAAGAAAACGAGTTTCTGCCTAAATTCTACAGAAACCGCGAGCGATATGCCTTTCCGCTAGAGCTCACCTTTCTGGCGGAACGTTATCGCCAGGCCAAGGAAGATTTCGTGCAGGAGCTTTTCAGTCCTTTCATCGTGAGCGATTTTTCTATCAGCAAGAGCCTTATCTTTGCCCAAAACACCTTGCAGGAAGACGAATACGGCCTTTTTTCACGTCTTTACAGGATTATCCTCACCACTGTTCCCCAACCTGATTTGTATGTATATATACACAGTGATATAGAACGCCTTATGCGCAATATCCGTTGTCGCGGCCGACATTACGAAAGCAATATGGATCCCGATTATCTGCGGCAGATCGAAACAGGTTATCTGAACTATATGAATACATTGCAACCTGGTAAAAGTCTGGTGATTCCGGTAAGCGATCTGGATTTTGTAAATAACCAGGCTGACTACGATGGGGTGCTTGACAAGATAATCCACGCCGCGCACAAGGCTATGCAGATATAGGAAACAGATTGAAAACCAATAAAAATAAAGACAATGAAATCATTCTGGAAGTATCTTTTGGCTACCGTATTGGGTATGCTGATTGTGTGTATCGTAATGTTCTTTATTGTGATGGGTTCTCTTGGCGCCATGATGGCGGGCAAGTCGAAATCCACGGTGCAAGTGAAGGACAACACGGTGCTTAGGATATCGATTGACAAGGAAGTTTCCGATAAGAGCCGTATGGCATCGTCTGGCGGTATGGCCGGTTTTTCCTTGCCCGACTTTTCCAAGACGCTTGGCTTGAACGAAATGTTGAAGGCCATTGATTATGCCAAGGAAGATGCCAAGATCAAAGGTATCTATATTACCTACGATGGTGGAGCGGCCGGTTTCGCCACCACGCAGGAATTGCGCAAGGCATTGGCTTCATTCAAGGAATCGGGTAAGTTCATTTATGCCTATGCCGATTTTTATCCGCAGAATGCCTACCATCTCGCTTCGATAGCCGACTCGATATTTATCCAACCGCAGTCTTCGATAGTGTTTCAGGGAATGGCGGCGCAGATAATGTTTTATACCAAGTTTCTTGAAAAGATAGGCGTGCAGATGCAGGTAATCCGTCACGGTCAGTTCAAGAGCGCGGTGGAACCGTTTATGCGTACCGATATGAGCCCGGCCAACCGTTTGCAATATGAGGTACTTTTCAATTCCATGTGGGATGTGATAAGTAAAGACGTGGCCGCTTCGCGTAATCTTTCGTTGGAACGAATCAATGTTATCGCCGACAGTTTGTTGGGCTTTACCGCCACAGGAGCGCTGAGGGCTGGTTTGGTCGATGCCATGGTGCCGGGCAGTT
Organism: uncultured Bacteroidaceae bacterium; assembly: GCA_964584745.1. Taxonomy (GTDB): domain Bacteria; phylum Bacteroidota; class Bacteroidia; order Bacteroidales; family P3; genus Pullibacteroides. Next base: position 1,670 of record CAZPBB010000067.1, on the reverse strand, counting down.
ATGTGGAAGAAAAGATACTTCCGGTACGCATGGGCGTTTCCGACAGCGTAAAGGTAAATATGATTTCGTTGGCTGATTACGTCAAGACGATTTCCGACCCTAAGGTTTCTTCCAAAAACAAGATAGCCGTTATCTATGCCGAAGGTGACATTGTGGGCGGCAAGGGTTCGGCGGGTCATATCGGCACGGACCTTACCGAGCAGATCGAAAAGGTTTTGAAAGACAAAGACGTGAAAGCCCTTGTGCTTCGTGTCAATTCGCCCGGCGGTAGCGTGCTCACCTCCGATATCATCTATCAGGAAATACTCAAGGTAAAGGAAAAGATGCCGGTGGTGGCTTCCTACGGCAATTATGCGGCCAGCGGAGGCTATTACATTTCCTGCATGGCTCACAAAATCTATGCCTCACCCAATACCCTTACGGGCAGTATCGGCGTGTTCGGCACGATTCCCAATGTAAAAGGTCTTGTAACCGACAAATTGGGATTGACTATCGATCATGTGCAGACCAATAAGAACGCCACTTCCTTTACAGGTATTTTCCGTCCGCTCACAACGTATGAAGAATCCGTGATGCAGCGGAATATCGAAGAAATATATGCCGGATTTATCGGCAAGGTGGCCGAAGGCAGACGTATGACGCCGGCGCAGGTGGATTCGATAGGGCAGGGACGTGTATGGAGCGGTAGTAATGCCATCGGTATAGGTTTGGTAGATGAATTGGGCGGTTTGAAAGAAGCCATTGCCGGTGCGGCAGAATTGGCGGGTATTGAAAATTATGCCTTGGTGGAATATCCTAAGGAAAAATCGTTTAGCGAACAGTTGATGGAATTGTTGGGCGATGTTCAGGCGAAATCTGCCGATGTCTATATCGCAAGACAGTTCGGTACGGCAGGGGCGGAAATTTATTCGCAGCTCTCCCAACTGATGCAGAGCGACAAGCCTCAGGTATGGGCACGTATGCCCGAAGTGCTGGTATTTGAGTAAGCAGGGTAACCGTAGTTTTGAAGCCAAACACTGAAATTATCGGTGTTTGGCTTTTTTTATATGATTCCGCTAACTTTGCGGCACTTCTGCAAAGCAAACACATGAAAAATTTATTTTCCGGCAAGGTGGTGAAAGGCAATCAGCTAGGTCGTACTATAGGCTTCCCTACAGCCAATCTGCAACCCGATGTACCGGTGGAATTGCCCAAAGGAGTTTTTGCTTGCCGGGTAGTGTGTCCCGAAGCGGGAAATAAGGTCTGGCATGCCATGATGAATGTGGGAAGTCGCCCTACGGTAAGCGATACGGCTGCCCTTTGCATAGAAGTGCATATTTTCGATTTTTCCGGTGATCTCTATGGAAAAACCTTGCAGGTGGAAATAGTGGCGCGGATACGTGAAGAACGCAAGTTCGCCGATTTGGACGAATTGCGACAGAATTTGGAGAAAGACCGCCGGATCGCGCGGGAATTGTTGTCCGCAACTTTGCCTTTGTGAAGCGCCTTCAGTTGGAAAGCACACAAAACGGGTTTGGCTTCTGCGCTCGACTTTTCGTATCTTTGTAAGTTTTGCAAAACGGTACAGTGCGTTTTCCAAAGAAAAAGGAAGCGTTGCCGTATTGTTTTTAAATACAAGAACGATGGCGGAATTGTCAAGCAAGTATGATCCTCGTCAGATAGAGGACAAA
>CAZPBB010000066.1:0-8660 GCA_964584745.1 uncultured Bacteroidaceae bacterium | reverse complement strand
CCAACTGTATGGCGATAGCCGCCCCTACAAAAATGGAGACCAGCGAAACCAAGGGGATGGAGTCGAAGCCCAGTTGATGAATCTCATTGATTACCTGCTTCCAGAACATTCTTTGCTTTCCCGAAGGGGAAAAAACCTTTTTGAGAAGCAAGAAGTAGTTTCCTATGGTTGTTATCATGTTTTTTAGGTAAGGCATCGCCCGTCAGGCCTGCACAAATGTACGGAAGTTTTTTGTTCGCCACGCTTTATTTACATTTGCCTTGCTCCGTTTTTTTTGAAATGGGCGGCGGGATTTTTCTAAAATATTGTTTTTGAAAATGAAAACGAAGATATTAAAGGTGTTTGTCGGTTTGGTGTGTGCAATGGCGGTACTGGCTGTTACCTCCTGCAGGTCGCAGTATCATTTTCCGGGTGGTTTCAAGAATCGCCGCATTCCTGCCAAAGGTTGCGGATGTCCTTCGTACAGTTGGGCTTCGTCCTTTAATGCCGATGAAAATCGCCAATTAACTTGTTTCTTCGAGAATGTCCACCGTCACCATGCCGTGGATGCGGGTGATCTTTCCTGTAGCGAGGTTTCGCGCTAAAAGAAAAGCGCCTTCTTTCCGTATTACCCGATATTCGGTACCTTCCATACGGAACAGTGTGCTGGGGGCGGTGTCGGCTATGCTACCGTTTCCTATTGTCGTGTATTTCGTCTTGGGCTTTTCGATGGGGGGGGACTTTTTTTTGTTTGCCGTCTGTTGTTTCAGTTCTTCCAGCCGCTTTCGCTCCCGAATCGTCTCCAACAGGATTCCGGCCTCTTCTCCCATATAGGGGGCGGGAATCTCAATGCCTTTTTTGAGCAGTTTCTGATAGGTTTTGGCGAATTCTTTGCGGTTTTTTCCGTAACGGTTGCAGGCGGTTTCCATTTCGTTTTCAAAATACCGGCTTGTTTTTACAAAATACCGTTGAATCACTTCCAAAATATCGGACGGAAAGATTTCCGGAGAGAAAAAAGGCTGGAAAAGTCGTCTGAAATTGTTTTTCCATTCCCGACCGTGTGGATAAACTTTCTCGCCATATTGCTGACGGGTGGCCAGATGCGCCCATTCATGCACGAAAACGAAGAGCAGCGCGTAGGGGTTGAGGTCGATCTGTAGCGAAATGGTATGCAGGCTGTCGAAACCTTTCGGACAGGTGGAAAGGGGGAATGTTTCGGCTTTGGGAGGCATATAGTAGCCGAGCGTACGGCTTTTCCTGTCCGAAAACGCCACGCGCACGCCATCCCGTTCCAACCAGGCGAGGATATGGGGCAGGGCCGCCTTTATGATAAAGGGGCGGAGCGCACGGGTGAGGTTACGTTCCACTTTTATACCGTTTTCGGAAGAAACTCGCATATTGCAAAGATACCGAAAACGGGGCTTTGCCGGATAATATCGGAAATATGCTATTTTTGTGTACCCGCCCGAAAGCAGGCTACATTATGGACAATACACGGCATTTCCTTTCGTTCCTTTCTCATTACAAGGGGTATATCGCACTTAATATCCTTTCCAATCTGCTGTATGTGTTCACTTCTTTCTTTTCGCTTGCCTTGATAGCCCCTTTTGTTTCGGTGATGTTCGGCATGGTGGACAAGGTGGAGGTTTTGCCGGCGTTCAGACTCAATGCCGACACGCTTTTGCAATATGCCTATTTCTATGTGGGGCGGTTTGAAGAAGTCCATGGCGTTATGTCGGCATTGGTATTGCTGGCGGTGGGATTCGTGCTGATGTCGGTACTTTCAAACGCTTTCCGTTATGGTGCCCTGTATTGTTTGGGCACGATACGGAGCGGTATCGTACGTGATTTACGCGGCTATTTTTATGCGCACATGATGAAGTTGCCCCTGTCTTATTTCTCGGAGCAGAAAAAAGGCGACTTGCTTTCGCGAGCCAACAACGATATGGGTGAAGTGGAAGGGGCCGTGGTGAAATCTTTGCAGAGCGCGATTATGGAACCCCTCTATGTATTGGTGTTCGTCATTGGTCTGTTCGCACTCAACGTACAGCTTTCATTGGTGGTGTTGCTGGCCTTTCCGCCCATTCTTTATGTAATGGGGAGAATAGGTGTCCTGCTCAAGCGGCGTTCCGTAAAGGTGCAGCAAATGCTGGGACAGTTGGTGTCTATGATAGAGGAGTCTATTAACGGATTGCGCGTTATCAAGTCCTTTAACCTTATCGGTTGGGCGGACGACAACTTTATCCGGTACAATAAAAAGTATGTGAAGGTGCTCAACGGGGTGCACAGACGAAGAGACCTTTCGGGGCCGCTCACCGAAATCCTGTTGGTAATCGTTACCATGGGGGTATTGGGCTTCGGGGGTATAAGGGTATTGAACGGCGGTATGCCTGCAGATCTTTTTGTGCTTTATATCCTGTTGCTTATCCGCATTATTTCGCCGGCCAAGCATACGGTGGATGCCTATTACAACATCCAAAAGGGAAGGGCGGCGCTGCAACGTATATATGCCGTGATTAAGGAACCGGAGGGAGAGACCGATAATGCAGAGGCTTTGCCCAAGACTTCTTTCAATCACGAGATAGCTTATCGTGACGTATGTTTCCATTATGGTGATTCAGAAACGGTCGTGCTCGAGAATGTGAACCTTCAGATACAGAAGGGTAAGGTGTATGCCTTTGTGGGGGCTTCTGGAGCGGGCAAGACCACGATGGTGGATCTGCTTTGCCGGCATTATGATGTTAATTCCGGCTCCATCTGTATCGACGGTACGGACATCGCCGCCTTGAAGCGTGAGCATCTGCGGGCCTTGATAGGTACAGTGAGCCAGCATCCTTTCGTATGGCATGATACAGTGGCCAACAATATCCGTTTCGGCAAGGAAGATGCCACGATGGAAGAGGTAATGGAGGCGGCAAGAAAAGCCAATGCCCATGATTTCATCATGGCTATGCCCGAAGGATACGATACCGTATTAGGCGATAACGGCATGACCGTTTCGGGTGGGCAGCGTCAACGGATTGTCATTGCCCGTGCCATTCTCAAGAATGCACCGATATTGGTGCTGGACGAGGCTACTTCAGCGCTTGATACGGAATCAGAAGTTATGGTGCGGCAGGCTTTGACCCAATTGATGGAAGGCAGGACATCGATTGTGATTGCCCATCGGCTCAGCACTATCCGTCATGCCGACTGCATCGTGGTGTTTGAGAAAGGACGGATTGTTGAGCAGGGAACCCATGAGGAACTGATGGCGAAAGACGGGCATTATGCCAAATATGTGGGGTTGCAAACATTGTAAGTGATATCATGCGGAATAAAATCAAACAGTTGGCGCAAGCGCAACAACAGGAAATGATAGAGATACGCCGGCATCTGCACCGGCATCCTGAATTATCGACGGAAGAAAAGGAAACGGGACGGTATATCGAAAAGAAACTTTCCGAATGGGGCGTCCCCTGCAAGGGTGGCTATTCGGGAACCGGGGTATTGGCTGTTGTTGAAGGCCGTAATCCGCAGAAGCGTTGCATTGCCTTACGGGCCGATATGGATGCGCTGCCCATAGAGGAAGAAACGGGTTTGCCTTTCGCTTCTGTGCATAAGGGGGTGATGCATGCCTGTGGACATGACGTTCATATGGCCTGCCTGCTTGGAGCGGCCAAAATACTGCAAGCACTCAAAGACGAGTTCGAGGGAACGGTAAAGTTGATTTTTCAGCCTTCTGAAGAAGATTTCAGAGCGGGTGCTCCTGTGATGATTCGGGAAGGCGTGTTGGAAAATCCGGTTCCTGAAAATATCTATGCGCTCCATGTGATGCCGGAGATGCCTTGTGGCCGTGTGGGCGTGAAGTCCGGTCCCTATATGGCCTCCACCGATGAGATTTATCTGAAAGCGATAGGGAAGGCCGGTCATGGCGCGATGCCGGAAATGAATGTGGATCCGATTCTGATGTCGGCCTATATCCTTACGGGTTTGCAACAGATCGTGAGCCGTCAGGCTCCCCCATATATTCCGACGGTTCTTTCGTTCGGCCGTATTATCGGAGAGGGACGTACCAATATCATACCGGGCGAAGTGAATATGGAAGGCACTTTGCGCACATTCGACGAGGCATGGAGAAAAAAGGCGCATGAAGGAATCATCCGTTGTGCGCAGGAAATCGCCAAAGCGATGGGTGGCCGTTGTGAGGTGAGGATAGACCACGGTTACCCGTATGTATATAACGATGAAAAGGCGACGGAAGATGTTCGGAATACGGCTACGGCTTTGCTGGGAGCGGAAAATGTGGAGGAATTGCCACTTCGCATGACAGCGGAGGATTTTGCCTATTATACCCAGAAGATACCGGGTTGCATGTTCCGTTTGGGCGTGAAACCGACAGGTTTGGAAAATCCGACAAACCTGCATACGAGCCGTCTTGCCATAGACGAAGACGCGCTTCCGATAGGCGCGGCGATGATGGCTGCCTTGGCGGTTGGTGTGTGTTGAGGCTTCAGTAGGCGTTGTCGATGATAGAAACGTGCTTCCATACAAAGCGGGGCGGCATTGTCGGATGCCGCCCCGCTTTGTATTTGATCGGCGAAAAAGGACTATTTGTCTTCCAATTCAAACTCAATATCTTCAATCACGCCTCGTGTGATATTTTTACCGGCTTTTTTCAATCTACTGCGCATATGCAACGAAATGAAAAGATTGGTGAGGCCGTAGAAAATGCAACCGATGCCGAACCATGTGAAGAGAATGCCGTTGGTGTAATCCGGATAGGTGCAGATAAAGCAACCGAGGATAATCAACAGAAGGGCGAAGATATATTCGACAAAAGTGGGCCTGACGCTCCATTTGCGGAGGCTCCAAAGCGAAACGATCTGCGCTACACCGCTAAAGACGATAATCAGGCCGAGCAGGATCATGAGCAACCGTACAAAGGAATGTGGTGTAACGAGCAATGACAGACCTACGAGCAGGCTTAGGAAGAGATTGAAATATTGCATGCCGCCGGGACGGATGTCTTTGCGGGTGAATACGGTAAGGAAAGATACGATGCCGGTAAAAAGGATCGCGCCGCCCAGCACGTAAAAGATCAAATCGGCTGAAAGTCTGGGAAACGTGCAGAAAAAAACGCCCACTAAAATGGCCAGTACCGATCGGATAGCGATTTTCTTGAAATCTAAAGAGGAGAGATACATTGTCATGGTAAAAGAGATTTAGCGGATTGACCGACCTGTGATGTCCGGCCTTCCGTGTGATTAAGTAAGGCAAAGATAAGCATGTTGGAAATTTTGAGATAGAAAATTCAACTGAAGAAATCGAATTTCAGAAGTTGTAGGGAATATACGGAACTAATCCTCGTTTTTCTTTATGGGGCGGATGATCAGAATACTCAATTCATAGAGCAGGTACATGGGCAAGGATACGACTGAAAGTGTCACGAGGTCGGAGGTCGGCGTGATAATGGCGGCCAATATCAGAATGATAACCAAGGCATGTTTGCGGTATCGGCGCAGGAATCCTGCCGAAATGAATCCTAATTGGGCAAACAGCCAGCATAAGACCGGAATCTCGAATACCAGCCCCATCATGAGGCACATGGTCATAAGGGTGGAGATATAGGAATCAAGTGAAATAAGGTTGTCAATGCTTTCATTTACCTGATAGGTGCCCAAAAAGCGGAAAGTGAGCGGAAAAATCAAAAAATAACTGATCGCCACGCCGAGAAGGAACATCAGGTAGCCACTGCCCGTTACCTTGACCGCATAATGCCGTTCATCCGTATAGAGGGCAGGGGAAATGAAGCGGAAAATTTGGTAGAGAATATACGGCGAAGCCAGCAGGATACCGATACAAAGCGCCATTTTCATATGTACGACAAACTGTCGGGCAAGTCCCGTATTGATAAGCCGTACCGAAAAATCCGTGTTGCCGTTCCCTGTCCATTCTCCGATACGGGCAAACAAGCCGTAGATAATGAAATCGTTTTTTTGCGGGGCAAGGATCACTGAAAAAAGCAGGTCTTTGAAACAAAACGCTGCAATGGTGAAAACCACGGTAACCAGGCATATCTTTACCAATGCCGACCGCAGTTCATCCAGATGCTCCCCAAAAGATCGGTTCCGGCTGTCGGTATTCATTTATTATTGCCTGTCCGTTTTTTCTTCGGTTTCCTTTTCTTCGTCCGTTTTTTCTTTTCCGTTCATGCCATCTTTGAAAGAACGGATGCCTTTCCCCAAACCTTTCATGAGTTCGGGTATCTTCTTGCCTCCGAAGAGCAGGAGGACCACCAATGCGATCAGTAAGATTTCTTGAAAGCCTACGCCACCGAGAAAAAGCAATGTTGTCATGATTGAGTGAATTAAAAGCGTTGTACTGAAACTAAGGCGAGTAGAAAAGGTTGGATGAAATCCGGACCTTTGGTTTTATGCATGGTGTTTTGTTGAAAAGGAAAGGCATAGCCACCCTCCGAAAACCTGCAGCAACATACCGGGAATTCCGGTGCGGAAGTCCTGCAGGGCAAGATAAAGGTTGCCTTTGATAGCCCATTCTCCCAAAGTACCGAATACCTGATAGGACAAGACTACGGAGGCAATTATCCATAGCGATGCGCGCTGGAAACGCCATGCGGCCCAACCGGCGGTGCAAGCCAGCAGTATCGATTTGAGTAGGATGGAAGGAAGGCTTGCCATGGCCGGCATGCCGAAAAGGATACTATTGAATAAGGGGGAGGCCAACGCCACCAGCAAGCCGGCTTTCCAACCGTATCTGTAGGCCCCTACCAATGTGAAGAAGTAGATGGGTAGCCAGCGTAGTCCGCCTTGCGGAACCAAATGGCAGAGTTGCGGCAGGATGATGTTGCCGGCAATAAAGAGGGTGGCTACCAGATAGGTTTTGGCCTGGCGGTAACCGAGCGTTTGTAGGCTGAGATTTGTCGTTTGCATGAGGAATGGGTTTGGTTCTATCCGGAACTCGGATAACGCAAAGATAACCCTCTCGGCGTGAAGAACAAAATTATTGCGGGTTTGGCTTCTGCGCTCGACTTTTCGTATCTTTGAAACGCCGAAGACGGGGATGCCCTGGCTGTCGGTAGGCAACAGGTGTCTTTAGATAAAATGATAAACAAAAGAAAGAGAATGAAAAGAGGCATGTTTAAAGGGATGGTTGCGGTAGCTGTCCTATTGTGGTGTGGATTGCTCCCCGCCCAGCAATTGGGCGAGACCGAGTTGGCTGAAATCAGAAAAAGTTTTGTGGCGGATGCGCCTACACGGGCCATACAGAACGTGTTGACCACGGATGCCAATATCCGCGGTCAGGCGTTGAACCGGCAGAAACAAGGTAAGATAGACCATTTCTTCAAATACAGGGTAAGTGTAAAGGGTATTACCGACCAAAAACGTTCGGGCCGGTGCTGGATGTTCACCTCTATGAACGTGCTTCGTCCCGGTATCATGGCAAAATACAAGATAGACGCTTTCGATTTTTCGCATAACTACCTCTATTTTTACGATATGCTCGAAAAATCGAACCTTTTTCTCGAAAATGTGATCCGTACGGCGAAAAAAACGATGGAAGATAGGGAAGTCGCCACGCTTTTCTCCTCTCCGGTAAACGACGGGGGAGTATGGAACCTGTATTTCAACCTCGCCTCCAAATACGGTGTGGTGCCGGCGGAGGTGATGCCTGAAACCGAACATTCCAACAATACGGGGCAAATGGTTTCATTGCTTAACGAAAGCTTGCGCCGCACCGGTATGGATATCCGGCATCTGGCTGAAAAAAAAGCCAAGCCCGCTGTACTCCGGCAACGGAAAATGGTCGGATTAAACGATGTTTACCGGATTCTGGCCTTGTGTTTGGGTGAACCTCCGGCTACATTCACATGGCGTTATAAGGATAACGAAGGCAATATCCGTGAGTTGAGGGACTGCACGCCTCTGCAGTTCTACGCTGAAATCACGCCCGAAGGCTATACGCCCGACAACTACATCATGATTATGAACGACCCTACCCGTCCTTACTACGCCGTGTATGAAATACAGAACTACCGCAACAGCTACGAAGGCATGAACTGGGTCTATCTGAACCTGCCCAACGAAGACATCAAGAAAGCGGCGCTGGCCTCCATCAAGAACAACGAGGCCATGTACGCCTCCTGTGATGTGAACAAACAGTTCGATTCCAAGCAAGGTCTTTCGGATCCGGAAATGTACGATTACGAGTCGCTTTTGGGTGTGAAACTGGATATGACGAAGGCCGACAGGATCTTGAGCCGTCAGAGCGGTTCGAGCCATGCGATGACTTTGGTGGCCTGCGATGTGGATGAAAGCGAGAACCCCGTGAAATGGGAATTTGAAAACAGTTGGGGGGCCGATGCCGGACATAAGGGTTATATTACCTTTACCGATGATTGGTTCTCGGAATATATGTTCCGTTTGGTAATCCGTAAGGTTTATCTGGATGAACGTGCGGTGGAAGCGCTCAAGACCGCGCCGGTGCAGTTGCCCATGTGGGATTATATGTTCTAAAACAGAGAAAACGCAAAGCGATATGAAAAAGATTATCGGCATATGGCTGTTGTTCTTGGTGCTGGGAGTGGGAATGAGGCTTTCGGCACAGGAAAAGAAGCAGTATGAGTTGGGCATGGTGGGGTTCTATAACCTCGAGAACCTGTTCGACACCATCGACGACCC
>CAZPBB010000065.1:0-8746 GCA_964584745.1 uncultured Bacteroidaceae bacterium | reverse complement strand
CGCCCAAGTCGTTGGCTGTGGCCGAAAACGTAACCTCGCTCAATGTGGCGGCTGTCATTTCCAAGCCGGCCGGCGCTGTGGTGGCGGTTTTGGCATTGGCCATCGTGCCTTCCGAATACGTGGTCAAACATTTGCCCGTATTGGAGAAATAAACGGCAAAATAATAGGGCGTATTCGGTGTCAATCTATTTTCATATTGATAAAACGGGTACGAAAAGTCCCAACGTGTGATAGACAAGGGATTTAAACGAGTGCCGCCCCAGTCTTGTTTAATTTCGCCGGCACACACCACCGTACCGCCCAAAAGCGCATTTCCTTTCGCATAGTCCCTGCCATTCTCCGGCGCGCCTTCTATCGGTTGCTCGGATGCCACCACAACATAGCCTAAGGCCTGCTTGCCCACCGTATCCACCACCACGGTTATTCCCATCTCGTTGCTCTTGGGCGATAAGGTGATGTTCCCCGTATAGGTAGGCGCGGCGCAAGGTTGCCCCACCTCGAACGTAAAAGTAACACCGTTGCTGGCCTGGGGTACCTGATCTGTCGTTCTCGTCAAATCCGTATAACAGTCATTCACGTTACCCAAATTCCAATTGGCATTGGCAAAGAAGCAGGTGGTTCCGCTGCCTTTCAAACCGACATGGAAGATCGTTCCCGTAAATTCAGCCGGAAGAATTCTCGAACCTTGGTCGAATATAATCTGTATGCGGTTTTCGGCCTCGTACAATTTAACCTGATACGTGTAAGGAACCATTGTGGCTGTTTCCTGGCCTTCTGTCAGTTTTTTGGCATATTGGCCCGTAAACTGCACCGTCAAGACTTTTTCTCCTTCCTCTCCGGCAACCTGATAGGCCACCGCACGGTCGTAGACCGGAATATCCGAAGATATACCTATACAATAATCGAGAAGCGGCATCGTCAGCATCGCCTTGTTTTTGGAAAATTCGATATTGGCGGCCTCTTTCTTACCCAACACGATATAACCGTTGCCTGCAACGGCAAATTTATCGAAGGTTTCGCCGTAAAACTGAAAATCGAAGCCGATTTGAATACCGGTCAACGTGGCTTTCTCCATACTGCCCGCCTCGCATTGCACGGCCGTGGCGGCATCCACCACATAAGCCGATACATCGCCCGTGGCAGGCATCGTTGTCAGCGTTGTCGCGTCTTCGGGCAAAGCATAGTAGTCGCCCCACGAATTACGCTCGAATAAATACTGTGCGTGTGCCCATGCCAAGCCCGACAGGATCAGCATCAAGCTTATCAATAATTTTTTCATCTTTTTGTATTTGATTTATAACTGTGGTGTATGGAGGCGGCACGGATAAACCGCACCGCCCGCCATAACATTTATTATTGCAATACTATCTTTACCGAAGCCGTTTTGTTGGCCGAGGTCAGCTGCAACACATACAGACCCGACGCTACCGAAGCAGGACGCGTCCATTGCAACAGGTTCTCGCCGGCCGACATACGGCCTTCATATACCGGCATCTTCATGCCGTTCGACGCTATCAGATCGATGCGTACGTCTTCATCCTCCTGAGCCATATAACGGATATAGGCGTTTTCGCGTACCGGATTGGGCATTACACGTAAAGCCGATTCCACCGCTTTCAATTTCTCCGTGGCTACGAAGGGGGCATCGGGTCCCATGGAGCCGTCGCGATACAGATTCTGGGCGAACATGGTGCCGTCCATGTGCTCTTGATTCCGGTTGTCTTCCCAGAGGAAAATCCACTGTTCTTCGTTATAGGGCAACAGTTCCAGATTATATTTCACGCTCTCATACGAACAAACGAACTTGACTTCGTCTTCCCAGATGAAATCGCCGTTCGGTTTCATATAAGCCGCCTTGACGGCAATGGGGTCGTTGGCCGCGATACCCATGCCTATATTTTCCATAAAACCGAACATCACGGTGCCATCGGGGCCCATGGCCACTGTGTTGTAGCCCGTGGTACGTTCCTTGATCGGAATCAGTTCCTTGCCTTCGGCCCCCCACAGCAATTCACCTTCTTCACTGATTTTCTGGGTAACGATACGCTGTACGAACTGGCTACCGGCCTGACGTTCCTGGAAAATGGCATAGATGGCTTTGTTGTCTTTATCGTAGGCCAAAGAGGGGGCCATACCCCAATGGTCACTGTAGTTGACACGCAAACCGGCGTCCGCATCCGGAAAGGCGTGCGTACCGTCAGCCTTTACATACGAGATATAGGGATGGAAATCATCGCCTATAAAGCCGTAATAACCTATCAATACACCACGGCCCTGCGGGTCGTCTATCGGTAAAACCTTCACGTAGGTCCAAGACGGAATCTGCGGATTGAGCTGGCCGCTGTAAGCCTTGACATCCCAAATCGTGTTGCCTTCGAAATCGACGCGACGCACGTTCAAGCCGCTGAGCTCATACACAATCATGACATCCCCGTCACCGGCATCTACCACGTGCGGATAGGCTCCCGTCTCGATACGCTTGCCGCTGCCCCACTGGCATTTACCGTCTGCCGATACGTTCTGCAACACCGTTTGGTCGCCCATCCAGCAGAAGATATAGTTGCCGGCTTCCATCTGCGTTACACGGACAGCCGCGACAAACTGATCCGACGGGCATTCGCCTTCGTGTAAATCCACACCTCGTTCGTCCCACAACTGCCTGCCGGTCTTATCGACTTTCCAGACCACATATTTTTCCTGTTGTCTTGCGATATCGCCATCACAAAGCATTTCATGGATAACAATGGCGTTGTCGTCTTTATCGACATACAGGTGCGACATGACCTTTGTCCAAGACAAGGTGCTGTCGGTCCTGAACTTGATGGAGTCCCCTCCCCAGGCGTTTTTCCCGTCTTTGTCGAAATAATACAACACCGGCGTCACCAGATTGATGTTTTTGTCGGGACCTATGCCCAACAGATAGAACCCACCGTCGGACGTGGGCTGCACTTCCACATTCCAATACAGATGGGTCAGCAATTCCGTATTCTCTTTCGGACTCGTTGACCACTGGGCCGATACGGGCATGGCGGTCATAAAAGCCAAGGCCACGGCCCAACATAATTTCATGATTTTCATAACGCTTACTTTTATAGATTTATTTGTTTATTTCTGAACTACCATTTTGATAACCTGCTGACAGCCACTTTGCATTATACAGACGAGATACAACCCCTGAGGATAATCGCTCACCCTCAGCGACACGGTAAGCGCGGAGGCCTGCGGATAGCGCGACACTGCTTCCATGAGCCGCCCCTGCAGGTTATAGACGCTGACACAGATTTCCTCCGCCGACTCAAGATCTTCTATCTGCAACACCGTTTGGTCATTGGCCGGATTGGGACATAGGTTGGCACGGAATCCATTGCCCCTGCGTAAAACCTTTTCGATTGAAACGGCGGTGTCCCGCTTCGGCAGACGGAACGAGACCGCATGTCCGTAAACGCCTACATAAGCCTCGTAAAGCACACTGTCGGTAGAGGTAAGGACTTTAAGGGAACGGCTGGCATTGTCGGTTTCCTGCACCCCGTCGCGGAACGCATCGGTTACATGCAACGCATAGACTTGGCCAGGCAACGTTTCTATCAAATCCGATGTATAGACGCGGCTTTCTCCGTTGGCGAAAGGCCCCGCCTCGTAAAGTTTTTTTCCTTGACCATCCGTGAGGCTGACCGTATTTTCGGCCCCGAAATCATCGCTCGTGAACGACACGCGGAACGAAGCCGACGGAAGCGTCAAGGGCGCCTTGAAACTGTTTTTAACCATATTGGCCTTAATCGCTTGGTCATTGGCTTTGAGCAGTCTAAGCGTATATACGTTTGTACGCTGGAACTTATCGGCATCGAAATCGGTCCTCAGGCGCACGATGCTTTCGGTTTTGGGTAGCAAGGCCAGCCCGTCCAACGGATATACGCGCGTATCACCGTCAAGGTCGAACGAAAATTCAAGGCTGCGGACCGTGTCATCGGACGGATTCAGGACATAGACATCGTAAACCGGGCCGGCATAGATTTTATCCAAACCATGAAGGTTGATTTGCAGATAGTCGAGCGGTGCCTTGAGCTGACTTTCCACGGGAACTTCCATACTGTTGAGCACTGCGCGGTTGGTGTCGGTTACGAAAACGAGGCAGGCCAGATTCGCGCGATTGGGGGCAAGGCCGTTGTATTGCTCCGGAAGTTTGTAGGTATAGGTGCGGCGCAGATAGGCACCTTGGGTGGTTTCGTCGGCCTTGAGCGTATCTCCCTTAATTCCCGTGATTAAATCCCGCAGAACATGACGGTGATAATAGGGCTGGATGCTGCTGCCGGCCTGGGTGCCGGGTACGAAATTTTCGGTAAGAGCCACGTTGAGACCAAGGGGCCTATCGGCGTTTTCCGCCGAATAGGCCTCTACCGTTATATGAATTATGTCTTCCGTCGCATCGAGATGCGCTTCGGCATAGAGATTCAACGGGGCCGGTGTTTCATCGGCCAAAAGCCGCTTGGAAACCGTTGCCCATGCAGAGCGGGAAAGACTGTAACTCTTTCCGTTACATTCCGGATAAACCGTACGGTTGATATTGCCGCTGGGCATACCGCCATCGCCCTGCCAACCGTACAACACCTCGCCGTAGGGGGTTCTGAAATCGGGCTCATTGCCGGTAGGGGCCGCCAGACTGCCCGTATGGACGGCCATGACATGAATCCGCTCGCCGGCCACATAGGTAAGATTATTGCTTATGGTATGAGCCTGAGGGCAGTAGCTGCAATGTAGACCCGTAAATTCTTCTATAAGGATGTGCGCCGGGGTGGGCTCGGAAGAAACCCGCCAACCATCGGCTTGCACCTGTGCGCAGGCCGGCACAAAGATGGCCGAAAAGGCCATAAAAACAAAAATATACAAACCCTTCATAGTATTTCCTGTTTTCAATGCGATTTCAGGCTTGCAAAGTTTAATATAAATAATGTTTTGTTATAAGATTCTCCTACAAGATAACTACGGCATATGCCGCATTTCACTACGGCATATTATTACATACGATTGGTTTTCAGGTTAAAAATGTGCAAAAAACTCAGTAAGGTCGGTGTCGGCAGGAATGTTCATTTTCTTGCGGAGCCGGTTGCGTGATGATTCCACACTTCGGATTTCCCGGAACGTGATGATGGAGATTTCTTTGGTGGACAATCCGAGACGCAAGAAGGCACAGAGCCGCAAATCCTTGGCAGTCAGACTTGGATAGTTGCGCAACAGATTGTCGTAGAACGAGCTATAGACCTGCTCGAAATAGTATTTGAACTCGGTGTCAGAGTTGTTGTTGCTCTGCGACCGCAACTGGGACATCAGCTCACGGATATGCTCTTTCTTGGCGTTTTCGCGCGGGTTCAACTCCAACAGCAACTGTTTCAGTTCTTCGGTAAGATGGATGATGAACTCGTTGTTGCGCACGAGCTTCAACACCTTG
Organism: uncultured Bacteroidaceae bacterium; assembly: GCA_964584745.1. Taxonomy (GTDB): domain Bacteria; phylum Bacteroidota; class Bacteroidia; order Bacteroidales; family P3; genus Pullibacteroides. The sequence goes on along the minus strand of CAZPBB010000065.1, from coordinate 3,303 downwards.
GACGTGAGCTCCCGGTTCTTGATTTCCAATTCGTTCTTCAAATCCGTCTGATGCTTCTGCATGATTTCCATTTTCTTACGGCTCAACTCGGCCTTTTGCTCGGCCAAGACGCGTTCGCTCAAACGACGCTTACGCTGGGTAAGCAGACGGTAACAGATGAAACCGATGATCATGGCGGACATCAACCCTATCAACATCGTAACAAGTCTCTGACGTCTGATATTCAAATCTTTCAACTCGCTTTCCTTGCGCAGCAGACTGTTCTCCTGCACCACCTTTTCCATTTCGTAGACCAGCTCCATATCAGCCAAACGTTTGGCATCGTCCAACACCCGGATGGAATCGTTGAGCGTATAACTCATCGTAAGGTAACGGTAGGCTTTTTCGGACTGATGTTCATCGCGGTAATAGCTTGCAAGATATTTATATACTTTAGCTTCGAACGCCTGGTTACCCAAACGCGGTGCCATCCGTTCGGCTTCTTTCAGGTAAAACAGACGCTTCGCCTTGTTTCCCGCCGCCCGCCATAAATCAGACGCGAACAGACAGCCGTAACTATAGTCCATATCATGTCCGTTGGCCTTCATATAGATCAAACCGTCGGACATATATTCCCAAGAGATTTCCAGTTTACCTTGCAACAGATATATCTGCGATATGTTGCACTGTATAAAATAATAGGTATAGGGGTCTTGGCTGATGTCGGTCCAACGCTGCGCCTGAAACGCATATTCAAGCGCCTTGTTCAATTCTCCGCGCACTATCTCAAGCTCAGCCATGTTGTTGTAATTGTTGACCAACTCCTTGTTGGATCCTAAGTCGGTATTGATGGCGATGGCCTGCCTATAGAGATTGATCGCCTGATCGTAGTTGCCTTGCTTGAGGTATATATTTGCCATATTGTTGTATAACATGGCTTTGAGTTCGGACAAACGCACCGGATTTTCTTCGATGAACGACATCTTGTCGATTAAATTCAAATCTTTGTGGTAGATGTTGAGTGCCTGACGCCAAAAGCCGACTTCCTCGTATCCTGCTCCCAGCATGAGGTTGAGGCGGCAGAGGTAGTAGGTCATACCGGTCCGCCCGAAGCCTTGCTCCTGTTGATAATAGGGCAACACGCGGCTGATGAGTTCGATACAGAGGGTCTGGCGCCCACGGTTCGAAAGTGCCAAAATGCTCTTGACCAATATATTGAAGACAGCCGAATCGTCATCTATCTGTAAACGGGCGGCATAGGCTTTCTCCAACAAGGAGTCCAGTCTGGACGATAACATGCTGTCGGACGTGAACACGGGATCACACTCCTGATAGATGGCCTCTATGACATCAGACTTGGAAAATTGACGGTTGACCGCCTGTATGTTGCCCTCCGGCCCCTTGTCGTTGAGGGTGTGGGCCGGCATGGCCGCAAACACAAAGGCCAGCAACAGACCGAACTTGAGAACCGCTCGCGCGGTATGGCCGTTTTTCTTCATAGGGATAGGATATTAACCGTATAGGGTTTGGCCGGGAACTTAGCCTTTTTGGTGAGCAACAGGTTGCGGTGGGTTTGAGAGACCTCGGTCTGCACTCCGTTGCGGTTGATATGCGGCTCGTTTCACAACAAGCCGCAACAAAATTAAAAAAAATCCCTTACTTGCAGATTGCCTTAGCAGTCGAATAGCGTAAACCTTCGTTAAAATAATTTTCTTTTATACAAAACTTTGTCGTATATTCGCGCCCGTTTTGAGGAGGCTTGGGACGGGCGTGTTATTTTCGAAAATCAAATAATTTAAAACAAAATAACAAAATGGAAATCAAAGAAATGGTGGCTAAAGCTCGTGAAGCCCAAGCCATTTTTGAGAGAAGCTTTAACCAAAGCACCACCGATGCCGTTGTAAAGGCTACGGCCCGCGTGGTATTCGAAAACGCCGAAATGCTGGCTAAGATGGCCGTGGAAGAAACCCAGATGGGGGTCTATGAAGACAAGGTAGCCAAATGCCGCAACAAATCCAAAGGTGTATGGTACAACCTTAAGGGCAAGAAGTCGATGGGTATCCTCGAAATCGACGAACGCACCGACATGATCACCATTGCCAAGCCTATCGGTGTGGTGGCCGGTATCACTCCCATGACCAACCCCGTGGTTACGCCTATGAGCAAGATTATGTTCGCGCTCAAGACCAAGAACGCCATCATCATCGCCCCGCACCCCAAATCCAAATTGTGCTCGGCCAAGACGGTTCACATGATTCAGGAAAAACTCAAGACGATGGGCGTGCCCGATTATATGGTTCAGGTTATCGAAGAACCCTCCATCGAATCGACCCAGGAACTGATGAAGACCGCCGATGTGGTTGTGGCTACCGGCGGTATGCCCATGGTTCGCTCGGCTTATTCGTCCGGCAAACCTTCTTTCGGTGTAGGTGCGGGCAACGTTCAGGTTATCCTTGATACCGACATCGATTTCGAACAGGCCGCCAACAAGGTGATTACCGGTCGTGCCTTCGACAACGGTATCATCTGCTCCGGCGAACAGTTCTTCGCTTATCCCAAGAAAGACAAGGAAGCCGTATTCGCCGCTTTCAAGAAACAGGGTGCTTACTTCGTGAACGACGAAGAAAAGAAGAAGTTGTTGGGCGTTCTTTTCAAAGACAACGCCATCAACCGCGACGTGGTAGGCCAGGGTGTGGATAAAATCGCCAAGATGGCCGGTTTCAACATTCCCGCCGGTACGCGCGTTATCGTGGCTGAAGCCGTAGGCGCAGGTACCCAAGACCAGATCTGTAAAGAAAAGATGTGCCCTGTAATGGGTTGCATCGGTTACGACCACTTTGAAGAAGGCTTGAAGATCATGTTGACCAACCTCCGCATGGAAGGCAACGGCCATACGGCTGCCGTCCACTCCAACAATCAGGGCAACATCATCATGGCAGGCGAAATGCTTACCGTAAGCCGTGTGGTTGTGAACGCCGTAAGTTCCACCACCGGTGGCGGTGCCATCCAGAACGGCCTTGCGGTTACCAACACGCTGGGTTGCGGTACTTGGGGCAACAACTCCATTTCCGAAAACTTCACCTACAAGCACCTGCTCAACACCACCCGCGTGGCTCCGCTTTGCGAAAGAATCGCCATTCCTTCCGATGAAGAAATGTGGGCTTAATGTTGACAGTGTCTTTCAATGTCATCAAGAGAAAACCGGGAGCATTTTCCCGGTTTTCTCTTTTATGTACCCTATCCTACTTTTAATATGAAGAAAAACCGTTCCGCCTATCACTTTCTGGCGCTCGGTATCGTGGTGGTGTGGGGAACCACTTTCGT
>CAZPBB010000064.1:0-8800 GCA_964584745.1 uncultured Bacteroidaceae bacterium | reverse complement strand
AATCTGACTCATCTTTTTAAATTATTGTAGGTTCATAAACAATCTTTTCCGGCACGCTTTCGCCGGGTTCTACAAAGGGATGCAAAGGTACAAAAAGTCGAGGGTAGAAGCAAAAACTTGTTTTTGCTTCTGCTGGGCCGGAGTATCTTCAACGGTAGTTAAAGACACTTTTCCAAAAGGTACAGAACAAGATACATTTGGGATAGGGGATAGATATAAAGAAGGGAAGGGGAAAAGCATCGCTTTTCCCCTTCCCTTCTTTATCCAACAGCCAGAGCTTATTCCGCTTTGGGTTCTTCCGCCGTAGCCGGAGTTTCCGGCACCACAGCCGTTTCGGCAACTTTCTTCTTGCCGCCACGACGGGTGGTCTTGGCTTTTGTTTCCTTGGCCGGACCGGCGTTCATGCTGTAATCCACCAATTCTATAAAGGCCATTTCCGCATTGTCGCCGATACGGTATCCGGTTTTGAGGATACGCGTATATCCGCCGGGACGCTGGGCAATCTTCTGGGCTACTTCCCTAAACAATTCGTTTACGGCTTCCTTGTTCTGGAGGTAACTGAAAACCGTACGTCTGGAATGGGTCGTATCTTCTTTCGACTTGGTCAAAAGCGGTTCTACATATGTTCTCAATGCCTTGGCCTTGGCCAAAGTGGTGTTGATTTTCTTGTGCAGAATCAAGGACGAGGCCATGTTGGCCAACATCTGACGTCTGTGTGAATGGGTTCTGCTAAGTTTATTGAATTTCTTTCCGTGTCTCATTTTAAGGCTCCCCCTAATTATTCTTCGTCTTTATCAGTTTTATTCAATTTGTATTTGCCTACGTTCATGCCGAACTCCAGATTCTTCGATTTCACGAGGTTTTCCAACTCCGTGAGCGATTTTCTACCGAAATTGCGGAATTTGAGTAGATCGGCCTTGTCGAACGATACCAACTCACCCAACGTTTCCACTTCAGCCGCCTTGAGGCAGTTCAACGCACGTACCGAAAGTTCCATTTCCGACAATTTGGTATTGAGTAACTGACGCATGTGCAGGTCGTCTTCATCAAAGTCGGATGCAACGGTAGGTTCGGTCTGTTCCAACGAAATCTTTTCGTCCGAGAAGAGCATGAAATGCTGGATAAGAATCTTCGCGGCTTCCTTCAAGGCTTCCTTAGGCGAAATCGAACCATCGGTGAGAACCGTGAAAATCAATTTTTCATAATCGGTTTTCTGTTCCACGCGGAAGTTTTCGGTTTCGTAGTGAACGTTTTTGATCGGCGTATGAATCGAGTCGATGGCGATGGTTCCGATAGGATCGTTGGGGTTCTTGTTTTCTTCGGCGGGAACCCAACCACGGCCTTTGTCTATCGTGATGTCCATGGAGAGTTTCACGCTCGATTCCATGTGGCAGATCTCGAATTCCGGATTGAGTACCTGAAAGCCGTTCAACGCGTTGTTGAGGTCACCGGCCTTGAATATTTCCTGATTGGAGATCACCAAGTGGATTTTTTCGTGATCCACGCCTTTTATCTGTTGTTTGAAACGGATTTGTTTCAAGTTCAACACGATATTGGTAACATCCTCAATTACGCCCTTGATGGAGGCGAACTCATGGTCAACGCCTTCAATGCGAATCGAAGTGATGGCAAACCCTTCCAGGGAAGAAATCAAGATACGGCGCAAAGCATTTCCTATCGTAACCGCATAGCCAGGTTCCAGCGGACGAAGCTCGAAGACACCCTTCTTGTCGTCCAGGCTGATCATGTTTACTTTATCCGGTTTCTGAAAAGCTAAAATTGCCATTAGTTTTAAGTTTAATGTTATAAATACGGAGGGAGAAAACGCAAAAGCGACCCGAAAAGTACGCCAAGCAGTCTAATGCTACTTGGAGTACAATTCAACGATCAACTGTTCCTTGATGGTTTCAGGAATGTTTTCACGTTCAGGGTAACTCAGGAATTTGCCGCTCATGCTCTTTCCGTCCCATTCGAGCCAGTTGTACTGGTTGCTGCGACCTTCCACCGAAGTGGTGATCACTTCGAGCGACTTTGATTTTTCCCGAACTTCCACAATATCTCCCGGACGTAATTGGAAAGAAGGAATGTTCACCACTTGTCCGTTTACCACGATGTGGCGGTGGCCTACCAACTGGCGGGCCGCGCTACGGGTGGGGGCGATACCCAAACGGAACACCACGTTGTCCAAGCGGGATTCCAACAATTTAAGCAAGTTTTCACCGGTAATGCCCTGTTTGCGGGAAGCCTGGGCGAAAATCTTGCGGAACTGACGTTCCAAAATGCCGTAGGTATATTTAGCTTTCTGTTTTTCCTTCAACTGCACACCGTACTCCGAAAGTTTGTTGCGGCGTTTGTTCTGGCCGTGCTGACCGGGTGCATAGTTTTTGCGTTCCAGCACTTTGTCCGCTCCAAAAATCGGTTCTTGGAACTTTCTTGCAATCTTAGACTTGGGTCCAATATATCTTGCCATTTTCTGCTATGGTTTTATTGTACGTGTACTCTGAAATTAAACTCTTCTTCTCTTGGGAGGACGGCATCCGTTGTGGGGCAGTGGCGTAACGTCCATGATTTCAGTTACTTCGATTCCTGCTCCGTGAAGGGTACGGATAGCGGACTCACGACCGGCACCGGGGCCTTTTACGAACACTTTTACTTTACGCAACCCACAATCGTAGGCAACTTTGGCGCAATCGGTGGCCGCCATCTGTGCGGCATAGGGGGTGTTCTTCTTGGAACCCTTGAAACCCATCTTACCGGCAGAAGCCCACGAAATGACTTGCCCTTGATTGTTGGTGAGCGAGATGATCACATTGTTGAATGAAGCAAAGATGAAAGCCTTGCCTTGGGGCTCAACCTTGACAATCTTCTTCTTTGCAGTCTTGGCGTTTTTACCGCCGGTAGCAACTTTTGCCATGTTTTATTTAAATGAATGATTTTTATCCTATCAAAAACTGTCAACGAACACGAACAAGGATTAGCCTTTGGGCGCCTTCTTCTTGTTGGCAACGGTCTTCTTGCGACCCTTGCGCGTACGGGCGTTGTTCTTGGTGCTTTGACCGCGGAGGGGCAAACCGAGACGATGACGGATGCCACGGTAGCAACCGATATCCATCAAGCGCTTGATGTTGGTCTGTACTTCCGAACGCAACGCGCCTTCCACTTTGAGGTTGTCGCCGATATAAGTACGGATCTTCGCCAATTCGTCATCGTTCCATTCTTCCACTTTCTTGTCGAAAGAAATGCCCGAATCGGTCAGAATCTTGCGAGCGGTGCTCCTTCCGATACCATAGATGTAGGTCAAACCTACTTCCCCTCTTTTGTTCTTAGGTAAATCGATACCTGCAATACGTGCCATGTATTCTTTTTGTTTTTAATCTTCTAAATTAAACTCGTGCACTAATCAACCCTGACGCATCTTATACTTCGGGTTCTTTTTATTGATCACATAAATCACGCCCTTGCGTTTCACAATCTTGCACTCGGGCGATCTTTTCTTTGCTGACGGCTTTACTTTCATCGGTCTTCGTGTTATAAAGTTTGCTCAAAAATACTACTTATATCGGAATACGATGCGCGCCTTGCTCAAGTCATAGGGAGACATTTCCAACTGAACTCTGTCTCCGGGCAGAATCTTGATGTAGTGCAGACGCATCTTGCCGGAAATATGGGCAATGACGGTATGACCGTTTTCCAGTTCCACGCGAAACATGGCGTTGCCCAACGATTCGATGACCGTTCCGTCCTGTTGTATGGATTGCTGTTTTGCCATTTCCTTATTTGTTCTTTAAAATAGTTTCTATCCTTTCAAAATCGGAAAGCACGTCCGCATACCCTTCGGTAATGGCCATGCTGTGCTCAAAATGGGCGGCGGGCTTGCCGTCCCGGGTATATACCGCCCAACCGTTGCGGGCAATTCCGATGTTGCGTTTACCAAGCGTAATCATCGGCTCTACCGCGATAACCATTCCCTTTTTGAGAAGGGTCCCGCTGCTGGGCTTTCCGTAGTTGAGTACATCCGGCTTTTCGTGCATGTGCGCGCCTACGCCATGTCCGCAAAGTTCCCTTACCACACCGTATCCCCTTTCTTCCACATAGGACTGCACTGCGTTGCCTATGTCGCCGGTGCGTTTTCCGGCGCGGGCCTGTTCAATGCCCTTGAAGAGAGACGCCTTTGTGGCGGCGAGCAGGTTCAACACCGGCTCTTCCACCGTACCCACCGTAAAGGTGTAGGCCGAATCTCCATGGTAGCCGTTCTTGGCAATCACGCAGTCCACCGAAATGATATCACCGTCTTTGAGCGGTCTTTCGGAAGGGAATCCGTGAACCACCACCTCGTTTACCGAGATGCAGAGGGTAAAGGGAAATCCTTCGTACCCCTTGCAGGCGGGAACTCCCCCTTTGGACCGGATAAAGGCTTCCGCCATCCGATCCAACTCGATGGTCTTTACACCGGGCGCAATCATTTTGGCCACTTCGGCCAAGGTGTCGCTGACGAGAAGGGCGCTTTCGCGAATCTTTTCGATTTCTTCCCCGGTATAAACCCTCGGTGTCATTTTTCTAAACAGACTACGCAACGCCGTATGCTCCACCCGAACGTCCCTTGATACGTCCCGATTTGGTCAAACCGTCATAGTGCCGCATCAGCAGGTGACTTTCGATTTGTTGTAAGGTGTCCAGAATAACGCCCACCATAATCAACAACGATGTTCCGCCATAGAACTGCGCGAACTGCGCGCTTACGCCGAACAAACGCACGATGGCCGGCAGAATGGCTACGAAAGCCAGGAAAATGGATCCGGGCAGGGTGATGCGTGAAATCACTTCATCGATAAATTCCATGGTCTTCTTACCGGGTTTGATGCCGGGAATAAAACCGTTGTTGCGTTTCAAATCGTCCGCAATCTGTTGGGAATTCATTGTGATGGCCGTGTAGAAATAGGTGAAGGCGATAATCAGGAGTGCGAAAACAAAGTTATACCAAAATCCGTTGAAGTCCATCAACGCGCGCCAGAATCCGGAGTTTACCGAATCGGGTGAGGCGAAGCCCGCAATCGTTACGGGTATGAACATCAAGGCCTGGGCAAAGATGATAGGCATAACGCCGGCTGCGTTCACCTTCATGGGAAGGTATTGGCGCACACCGCCGTATTGTTTGTTGCCCACGATGCGTTTGGCATATTGAACGGGAATCCTGCGGGTGCCCTGTACCAAGAGGATGCAGAGGAAGATAACCACGATGAGGACCACCAATTCAACCATGAACACTACCAAGCCGCCGCCTTGCTGTTCCAGACGGGAAACGAATTCCCCGAAGAGGGCGAAAGGCAGACGGGCGATGATACCGATCATGATGATGAGCGAAATACCGTTTCCGATACCTTTGTCGGTGATTTTTTCACCCAGCCACATCACGAACAGCGTGCCGGCTGTAAGGATGATGCAGGAAGAAACCCAGAAGAACACACCCGGATTGGAACCGTTGAACGGAATGAAGGCCGTGGCCGGCAACTGCCCCACCAGATTGGTGAGGTAAGCGGGAGCCTGCATGGCGGTAACGGCAATCGTGAGCCAACGGGTAATTTGGTTCATTTTCCGGCGGCCGCTTTCCCCTTCTTTCTGCAGTTTCTGGAAATAGGGGATAGCCATACCGAACAATTGCACGATAATCGATGCGGAAATGTAGGGCATAATCCCCAGTGCAAATACAGAGGCATTGGAGAACGCACCCCCCGAAAACATGTTCAACAAGCCGAGCAGACCGTCGCTTGTCTGTTGCTGGAGCGCCCCCAATTGGGAAGGATCAACCCCCGGCAATACAATAAAAGAACCTACACGGTAAATCACGATGATTCCCAATGTAAAGAGGATTCTCTTGCGAAGTTCCTCTATCTTGTAGATGTTCTTTATGGTTTCAATGAATCTTTTCATCAATTATCGTAATAAGGTGGAAACTTTTAAGCTTGGGGCTTCTGTTCGGCAACCAACTTGGCGGCACCGCCTTTGGCTTCAATCGCTTCTTTGGCCTTGGCCGAGAAGGCGTCGGCAACAACCGTAAGGGTAGCGTTCAGTTCACCACGGCCCAGAATCTTGATTCTGTCGCGTTTGGCAGCCAAACCGCATTCTGTCAATACTTGCAGGTTGACTTCCTTGATACCCTTTTCGGTAGCGATTTTTTCCAATGTATCCAAGTTGATGGCATTGTATTCTATCCTATTGGCATTCTTGAAACCAGTTTTGGGAAGACGTCTGTACAAAGGCATCTGACCGCCTTCAAAACCGATTTTGCGGCTGTAACCGGAGCGTGACTGCGCACCCTTGTGCCCTCTACCGGCAGTTTGCCCATTGCCTGAGCCGTAGCCGCGGCCCTTACGTTTGTTGGTTCTCACAGAACCCTTGGCAGGGGTTAAAACTGATAAGTCCATATCTTAATCTCTTTTTCTCGCGTTTGTAACTAAAAATCCAAGCACCTGCTTAGATTTCTTCAACTTTAATCAAGTGGGCGACCTTGGCGATCATGCCTTCAATTTGCGGCGTAACCGTAGCTTCGGCGATTTTCCCGATACGGCCCAAGCGCAAAGCCTGAAGGGTTCTCTTTTGTCTGAGAGGACGGTCGATGGCGCTTTTAATCTGTGTCAATTTAACCTTTTTCATGGAATAGTCTCCTTTTTTCTTCAGGGCTTAGCCGTTAAACACTTGGTCCAGTTCGATGCCTCTCAGCTGGGCTACCGTATAGGGATCCCGCATCTGCGAAAGTGCATTGATGGTGGCCTTTACTACCGAGTGGGCATTGGAAGAACCTTTCGATTTTGCCAATACGTCCTTTACCCCCACACTTTCCAATACGGCACGCATGGCACCGCCGGCGATAACTCCCGTACCGGGTGCGGCAGGCTTGAGGAACACGGTGGCTCCGCTATACTTACCATACTGTTCATGGGGAATGGTGCCTTTCAGTACGGGAACCTTGATAAGGTTCTTCTTGGCGTCATCCAACCCTTTTTGAACGGCGGCCTGAACTTCCTTGGCTTTTCCAAGACCATAACCGACAACACCGTTTCCGTTTCCGACAACCACAATGGCGGAGAAACTGAACGTTCTCCCCCCCTTGGTTACTTTGGTAACACGGTTGATGGCAACCAACTTATCCTGAAACTCGATATCGCTCGATTTCACTCTCTTTACGTTTGCGTCTGTCATAATCTTATATCCTTAGAATTTGAGACCAGCTTCCCTGGCGCTGTCCGCCAAGGCTTTTACACGTCCGTGATACAAATAGCCGTTGCGGTCGAAAGCAACTCTTTCGATGCCCGCTCCCTTGGCGCGTTCCGCCAAGATCTTGCCGACTTCAGCTGCTTTTTCGGTCTTGGTTCCTTGCGCGGAAAAGGTTTTTTCCTTGGAAGAAGCCTGCACGAGCGTTTTGCCGTCAAGGTCATTGATAATCTGGGCATAGATGTCGCGATTGCTTCTGAATACGCTCAGGCGGGGCATCTCGGCATTTCCCGTAACTTTCTTGCGAATACGCATCTTGATGCGCGTTCTTCTATATGATTTTGTAATAGCCATCGTGCAAATATATTTAATAGTCCGCTATTTCTTGGCGCTGGCGGCCGATTTACCGGCTTTTCTGCGCAGGATTTCATCTTGGAACTTGATACCCTTGCCTTTGTAAGGTTCAGGTTTGCGGTAGGAGCGGATTTTGGCGCAAACCATACCGAGCAATTCCTTATCATGGGATTCCAAGGTCAGGGTAGGGTTCTTACCTTTTTCTGCCGTAGCCGTGGCTTTGATTTCTTTCGGCAATTCGAGGAACAGGTTGTGGGAGAAACCCAACGCGAGGTCAAGGATCTGTCCGTTGACCGAGGCCCTGTAACCTACACCCACAATTTCCAATGTGGTTTTGAATCCTTCCGAAACCCCTACTACCATGTTGTTGAGCAACGCTCTGTAAAGACCGTGAAGAGCGCGGTGGCGCTTCTGGTCGGTAGGACGCTGAACCAAAACGTGGTTGGTTTCTGTATCGACATGCACCGTAATATCGGGATTTACCATACGGCTCAATTCGCCCTTGGGGCCTTTAACCGTAACCATGTTGTTCTGGGCTACGGTGACCGTTACTCCCTTAGGAAGGTTTATAGGTGCTTTACCAATTCTTGACATTGTGTTTTGTTGTTTAGCTAATGAAACAAATAACTTCGCCGCCAACATTTTCTTTCCGGGCTTCTTTGTCGGTCATCAGACCTTTGGAAGTGGACATGATGGCAATACCCAAGCCATTCATTACGCGGGGCAGGTTTTCGGTGTCAGCGTACTGACGCAACCCCGGCGTACTGATGCGATCTATCTGATGGATAGCCGGTGTCTTGGTGGAGGGGTGGTATTTCAAAGCAATCTTGAGCGTGGGTTTCACGCCTTCTTCCACCTTGTAGTTTACGATATAACCTTTTTCAAACAAAATGCGCGCGATGCCCACTCTCATCTTGGAGGAAGGAACTTCCACCATTCTTTTCCTGGCCATGCTGGCATTTCTGATAACGGTCAAAAAGTCCGCAATAGAATCTGATATCATTGTCTTCTCTCTTTTTTAGGTTAAGGAACTACCAACTGGCTTTTTTTACACCCGGAATCAGTCCCTGAAGCGCCATTTCCCTAAAGTTGATACGCGAGATACCGAATACCCGCATATAACCTTTGGGTCTTCCTGTAAGTTTGCAACGGTTGTGCAAACGTACCGGAGAAGCATTCTTAGGAATTCTTTGCAGGGCATCGTAATCCCCGGCTTTCTTGAGCTCGGCACGCTTCT